>NZ_CAMYIC010000020.1 GCF_947258355.1 uncultured Allomuricauda sp. | reverse complement strand
TATGATTTTAGCGATTAGCTAATTCAAATAATTTAACAATGAGAACAAAACTTAATGGATTGTTAACGCTATTATTGGCGTTTGTTGTGCATATATCCTATGCACAAGACAAGACGATTACAGGTACGGTTACGGATGCCGATGGCCTCCCGCTACCTGGAGTCAACATTGTCGTTGAAGGTACCACTACGGGTACTCAAACAGATTTTGACGGAAACTACGCAATCAGCGCAAGTGAAGGTGACACTTTACTTTTCACCTACATAGGACAAAAGCCCTCTACAAGGGTTGTTGGTGCTGGTAACGTAATTAATGTTCAAATGGTGGCGGACACCCAAGCCCTTGAAGAGGTAGTTGTTACCGCTCAAGGTATCAAGCGTGAAAAGAAAGCGTTAGGTTATGCGGTGAGCGAAGTCGGTTCCGAAGAACTTGAACAACGTACGGAAGGTGATGTTGCCAGGGTACTTTCTGGTAAAGCTTCCGGGGTTCAGATTACTTCACAGAGTGGTACTTCAGGTTCCGGTACAAATGTGGTTATTCGTGGTTACACCTCTATTAACGGTAGTAACCAAGCACTATTTGTTGTGGATGGTGTACCTTTTAGTAGTGACACCAACGCTCAAGGTAACTTCTTGGATGGTAACACAGGTTCTTCCAGATTCTTGGATTTGGACCCAAACAACATAGAAAGTGTCAACGTATTGAAAGGTTTGGCAGCTGCCACACTTTATGGTACTGCTGGTAGAAACGGTGTAATTGTAATTACTACAAAATCCGGTTCTTCTTCTGGTGCTCAAAAGAAGACTGAAATTTCAATCAACCAATCTTTCTTCTTTAACAAGATTGCTTCTTATCCAGATTATCAGAATACATACGGTGGTGGTTTCGACCAATCTTTCGGATGGTTCTTTAGTAACTGGGGACCTTCTTTTAGTCCTGACGGAGTGGATGGATACTTAAATGACCCTGCTGGTGCTATTGCCGCTGACGGTACAGTTGAACACCCTTACAGCTCTTCTGCATTTTTGAGCAGTAGCTTTTTAGGAGGTAACAGTATCCTTGCTCAGCAATATGCTGGACAACGTTACGACTGGAAACCTTACGATAACGTTCAGGATTTCTTTAAAACAGGTACAGTATTGAATACTTCCCTTAACATAAGAGGTTCTTCTGCTGATGGCGACATCAACTATAATGTAAACTATGGTCACTTGGAAGAGGAAGGGTTTACCCCTGGAAACAAAGTGGCAAGAAATACATTGTCTGTAGGTGGTACGGCTAGATTGAGCAATAAGTTTACCGTTAATGGTACATTGAACTTCTCAAGAAACAGCATGGTAACTCCTCCTGTTGCCGCTTCACGTGGTAACGGTTCTTTGGGATGGTCTACTTTCGGTCACGTATTCTTTACACCTAGAAACGTTGACTTGATGGGACTACCTTTTGAATTACCAGAAACTGGTGGTAGTATCTACTATCGTAACGGTAACGATATCATCAACCCAAGATGGTCTGTAGCCAACGCGCAAAACGGACAGCTGACTCACCGTGTATTCGGTACTGCTTCTTTGGGTTATGCCATAAACGATAATTTGAACTTAACGTATCGTGCAGGTGTTGATTTCTACAACGAAAGAAACCATGCACAATCCAATAAAAACGGTGTAGGTTTTGACCGAGCTATTTTTGGATTCTATAACACATGGGACAACAACGTAACTATTTGGGACCACTATGCAGCTCTTAATGGTGATTACGACCTAGGCGAAAAAGTTGGTCTTTCTTTTGTTGCTGGTGGTACCACAAGACAAAGAACATTTGACCAGAGCGGTACTGCAAGTAACGGACAGATTGTTTACGGTGTTCTAAGACACTTTAACTATGAGACACAATCTCCAATCCAATACTACGAGCAAAGAAACATTGTAGGTGTTTTTGGTGAAACTACAGTTGACTATGACAACTACTTGTATTTGACATTATCCGCTAGGAATGACTGGGTATCTAACCTACCTACTGCGAACAACAGTAAGTTCTACCCTAGTGTAAGTGGTTCTTTTGTACCAACATCACTACCTGCTTTCAATAACTCAAACGTATTGAACTATCTTAAAATTAGAGCTGGTCTAGGTCAATCTGCTGGTTTCCCAACAGGTTACCCAACAGTAAACACAGTAAACCAGACTACTCAGGTTGCTGCAGGTGCCATTGGTGGTTCCACAGGAACAGTTACCAACTCGGTTAACAACTTCCAAGCAAATCCAGACCTTAAACCAGAGCTTATCAGTGAGTTCGAAGTTGGTTTCGATGCTAGACTTTTGGATAACAGAGTTAGTTTAGACGTATCTTACTACGATCGTACCACTAAGGATTTGATCGTATTCAAACCATTGGCTTCTTCCAGTGGATATACACAAACACAAGATAACGTTGGTAAAGTAGAAGGTGACGGATGGGAAGTTGACCTTGGTGTTGACTTGTTCAGAAGCCAAGATGGTTTCAACTGGAATTCCAGAGTAAACTTTACCACCAACAAACAAATTGTAACCGAGCAAGAAGATGACCAAATTCTTTATGCAGGTTCTACAGACCCTATTCTTGGTGCTAACGCCGCTATTGAAGGTGAGCAATTGGGTGTAATTGTTGGTACACGTATACAGAGAGACGATAGTGGTAATCTACTTGTAGGTTCGGATGGTAACTACCTTACCCAGGACAACGTAGTGTTGGATGATGGAAGATCTATTACTCCGATCATTGGTAATCCAAACCCTGATTACGTAATGAACTTCATCAACAGCCTATCTTTCAAAAACTGGAGCTTGAACTTCCAAGTAAGCCATACTTCAGGTGGAGATATCGCAAGTTCCACTATTGCAACCCTATTGGGTCGTGGTCTTATCGTTGAAGATCGTAAAAACACGTTCATTTTGCCAGGTATCAACCAAACAACGGGAGAAACCAACAGAAAGCAGATCAACAACTCTACATACTACTTTAGTAATGTATTGTTCGGTCCTAAAGAACTTCAGGTTTATGACGCCTCTGTTATCCGTCTTCAGGAAATTTCTTTGGGATATAGCTTCCCATCCAAGTTCTTGGACAAAACTCCTTTTGGATCATTATCCATCACAGCCAGTGGTTTCAACCTATGGTACGATGCATATAACACACCAGATGCAGCGAACTTTGATCCAAACGTTGCCGGTGTCGGAATTGGTAATGGTAGAGGCTTCGATTACATCAACGGTCCTAGCTCTAAACGTTTTGGGTTCAGTGTAAAAGCCACTTTCTAAAAAAAATAAAATTGAATTATGAAAAAATATTTTAACAAATCAATAATTACAATGTTGGTTCTGGCCGCAGGGATAGCCTTTTACTCCTGTGAGACCATTGAACTTGAACAGGTTGACGACCCCAACGAATTGACCACAGCAGATCCAGATTTGTTGTTGACTTCAATTCAGTTGAACTATGTCTCCGCTGTACGTAGCTTTAACAACGTGGGTGGAGAATTGGGAAGAATAGAGTATATGTTCGGAAGAAACTATTTCAATAACTACGGTTCTGGTACTTTTAACGGAGCTTGGACCGATTTGTATGCCGACATTACTCCTGATGTTGCTGCAATTGAAGCATTGGATGCTGAAAGTGCAGATGTGGATTTATCTTTCCACGCTGGAGTTGGTAAAATTCTTCAAGCACACTTATTAATGTTGTTTGTAGACTATATCGGCGACATTCCTTATAGCGAAATAAACCAGCCCGATGAATTTCCAAATCCAACTTTGGATGAGGACCAAGCTGTTTACACAGCTGCTTTGGGTCTTTTAAGCGAAGCTAAGTCTTTATTGAACGGGGCTTCTGTGGGTACAGCTACCGATTTCTTCTACGATGGAGAAGCAGACAATTGGATTAAATTGGCGAACACTTTGCAGATGAGAGCTGATTTAACTGTTGGTAACTATAGTGCAGTACTCAATGCATCTAATGTAATTGAAGACAGTGCCGACGATTTCCAATTTACTTACGGAACCAACCCTAACACTCCTGACAACAGACATCCTGATTATGCTGCTGACTACAGAAGTGATGGTGCGAACAACTACCGATCTAACTGGATGATGCACAATATGGCAGGTACATATGGTGATTTCTCCGGTGATGACGATCCTAGAAGACGTTACTACTTCTACCGTCAAAATGCGGTAACACCTGGTAATTTCACTTTGTTGTATGATGTAGATGACGATGGATTCTTCCTATTCAATGGAGATACCAATGGTGAGACACTATCTTGTTCTTTGGAGTCCGTACCTTCCCATTTGGAATTTACACCTGACGAAGAGTACTGGTGTTCAACAAAATTGGGTTACTGGGGTAGATTGCACGGTGACGACGATGGTACACCTCCAGATAACTTTACCAGAACAGCTGTAGGAGTATATCCTGCCGGTGGTGCTTTTGATGACCATGATGATTGGTTAACCAATTCAGAAGCTGACGGCCTTGTAGGTTACACCAACAGACTTAATCTAGGTGCCGGTGGTGGCGGAAATGGGATTACACCGATCATGCTTTCCTCATTTGTTGAGTTTATGAGAGCTGAGGCTTACATGGCCCAGGATGATTACACCAATGCTGCTGATGCCCTTGAAGCTGGTATCGATGAGTCCGTTAAAAAAGTGGCTTCTTTTGGAGCACTTGACGGAGGTGCGGATTCTAGCTACTTCCCATCTACGGAAGATTTGGATGCATTCGTTGCTGCTAAAAAGCAAGAGTTCGAAGATGCTGCGGTAACCACTGGTCTTGATGGTCTAGGTTGGCCAACTGAAAAAGACAAAATGGATATTTTGGGTGAGCAATACTTTATAGCCATGTACGGTGCAGGTGCCGATGCTTTCAACTTTATTAGAAGAACAGGATACCCAAGAACATTGGCAAGGAACGTGGACATTGCTCCCGGTCCATTCCCAAGAACATTGTTGTACCCTGGTAACGAAGTGAGTTCCAACCCTAACGTTAACCAACGTACGGACAATGCCACTCAGGTATTCTGGGATTCTGGAGTAACTAATCCTGCAAACTAAAAAAAATAATTCGATGAAAAATACCTTTAAATATTTAACATTTGCGTGCCTTGCGGTATTCGGCATTTCGTCTTGTACGGAAGCAGACAACACCGTAGATGAGGTACTCGATTACGAAACTGGTGCAGTGCTGCGTACACTTAATGTGGAAAATGCAGTACTTAACTCAAGTGATGATTCATCTTCTTTTATCGTAGAGATAGAAGAGCAAGATGAGGAAGACGGAGCACTATTGGAAAGTGTTGATGTTTACGTTACCATACGTGACCTTTCCGAGGACAATGGAACTACTACCACTGAAAATTCTTTGGTAAAGAACATTCCTGCTTCCGAATTTACAACTGGCCCTCTAGGCTTGCCTAGAACAACGGTAACAGTGACTTTTGGTGAAGCAGTTGCCGCAATGGGATTGGGAGCCGACGACTACTTCCCCGGTGACCTTTTCATCTTTGAATTGAGATTGAACCTTACCGATGGTAGAACATTTGGAGCAGCCAGTGCTGCCGGTATTATCACAGGTGGATTCTTCTCATCTCCATTCCAGTACAATGCATTGTTGACCTGTACACCAGTACCTGGTGACTATACAGTGGACATGCATGATACATATGGTGATGGATGGCAAACTGATGACGGTAACGGGGGTAGCGGTATTACCGTAACCTTAGATGATGGTACTGTTATTGAGGTTGGTTTGTGTTCTCCTTATGGAGCCGCAGCCGGAACATTCCTTGGTGATGGAGATTGTACTCCGAACGATGGTTTTGACGGTTCTGCTACTGTAACCATTCCAGAAGGTACTTCCGGAGCCACATGGAACTTCCCAGGAGACCAATATGGAGAAATCTCTTTTGAGATTTATGCTCCAGATGGCACCTTACTGCTTGAAGTAGGTGTTGGTGAGGGAACAGCTGGACTAATGCCGGTTACCAATTGTCTATAATATAGATCCTTACAGCAAAAAAGGCCATAAGAAGTTTCTTATGGCCTTTTTTATTTTATATATTTAAAGTCGCTAATTCAATCAAAACAATCACTATGAAAATGAAAACAATTCTGCTTACAGCACTACTCTCCATCATCCAAGTATCGCTGTTTGCCCAAATACATAATGCAGATCCTTCCAATGTAACCGGCTCCACCACGGCAGATTACAACTCACTTATTGGGTCTCAATTCGATATTTCAAAAATAAATTCCTTTGGGAGTGTCAGTGATGTATCAAGCCTAAAATTCGGTGAGAGAAACACTGAGGGAGATTCTTACCTTTTTGAAAATTGGGACAATAACGGCGCAATCTACGTCGGTGATAAAGTATACAGATTGAGCAATATCAATTATCATATCAAAAGGGACCAGTTCATCACCCGGATACAAGCTGATTCCATGTTCATTTACGACAAATACGGTGTGGACAGCATTAGCGTGAACAACAGGAAATTCAAGAAGTTTTATGACCCTACGTCCAAACTGGAAAAAGTTGTTTTTGCAGAAGTGGTTTATGACGCGAACGGGATTCAAATATTAAAAAATTACTATGTAAAAGAGGTAGAGGGTTCTCCTAACCCCATGATCAACCGCCCTACAAACGTTATTAAAAAAAGAAGCCGTTATTACACTACGGATAACAGCACATTGGTTCCTTATTATCTTAACAGACGAAATGTACTGAAACAAATCAACGATTCGGAACTAGAGGATTTGGCCAAGGATTTTGCAAAAGAGAACAACTTATCATTCAAATCTGATGAAGAAGTTCCTCTTATCTTGGATCACGTTTTTAACAGTGACACGGAATAACGAACAAACAAGTTAATTCTTAACATAACCAGGACCACCCTAATATATGGGTGGTTTTTTTATTTACATTTGCGCCATATGAAAAATAATCAGCTTATTTACGGAATAAGAGCTGTT
Organism: uncultured Allomuricauda sp.; assembly: GCF_947258355.1. Lineage (GTDB taxonomy): Bacteria > Bacteroidota > Bacteroidia > Flavobacteriales > Flavobacteriaceae > Flagellimonas. The sequence continues at coordinate 113,412 of NZ_CAMYIC010000020.1, read as the reverse complement.
CTAGAGGCTATTGATGCCGACCAGCCCATAAACAAACTATTCATTCAAAAAGGGCTTAAAGGTGAGCTGTACAAGGAATTGGAATCAGCTGCCCGCAAAAATGGCGTTAGTTTATCCTATGTCCCGATTGAAAAATTAAACCGTCTTACCAGAAACAATCATCAAGGTGCCGTGGCACAGATTTCCCCGGTACAATTCCACAAGTTTGAAGAATTGGTGGAGCAAGTCTTATCCAAAGAAAAGTTCCCGTTGTTCTTATTGCTCGATGGGGTTTCGGATGTCAGAAATTTTGGGGCAATAATACGTACTGCGGAATGTTCCGGTGTAGATGGAATAATAATTTCAAAAAATGGGGCGGCACCAATCACTGATGATACTGTAAAAACATCGGCAGGTGCAGCTTTTAACGTACCTATCGCCAAAGTAGACCATTTAAAAGATGCTATTTTCTACTTACAGTCCTCAGGGGTTGTGGTGACGGGTGCCACAGAAAAAGCTGAAAACGAAATTTATGGATTGGATTTTAACCAACCCACAGCCATAATCATGGGATCCGAGGAAAAAGGCATCTCCCCTTCTACCCTAAATATTCTTGACCACCAAGCAAAGTTGCCACTTTTGGGAAAAATCGGTTCATTGAACGTTTCGGTAGCCTGCGGTGTTTTTCTTTATGAAGTAGTGAGACAACGTAAAAATTAACCATCATTCTCCTTGGTGGATTTTTTATAGTGGTATTTAATTTTGATTTGTTCCTCTGTTTCTTCGGCAACAGTCTCAATAAAATTCCCATCCTCATCAAAGTGTTGTAGAAAAGGGTCGTCATCTTCCTTATAATCCTCCCGTTCCCAATCATACTTGCGCACCTCTGGCACACGAACCTTGGTCATAAAGGCAAGGACCAACCCGGTGGCAAATCCTGCAAGATGCCCTTCCCAAGAAATGCCATCTTTAACTGGAAATATATACCAGATCATACTCCCATAAATGAAAACCACTATTAATGACAGGGCCACCAAACGATAATGTTTCGCCAATATGCCCTTAAAAAATATAAAACTTGCCAATAAATAAATGACCCCGCTTGCTCCAATATGGTAAGATGGTCGAGCAATTCCCCAAGTGAGCAACCCAGAGGCGAGAGTACCAAATAATAGAACACGAAATGCTGCACTTTGATAGAAATAGAACAAAAATGCTGTCAATACGGCCAAGGGAATCGTGTTATTGTACAGATGGGCGATAGACCCATGAATAAACGGACTAAAGAGAACCCCTTGCAATCCGGACAACCTTCGGGGGTAAATGCCATAATGGTTTAGGTTGATACCAAATTGTACTTCAACCCAAAACACTATCCAAATGGAAAGCACAGCGACCAAAGGCGCCAATACCACGGCATTGGAAAATTTAAATGAATCCGAACTCATGTGCACATAAAATCAAACATCCCGCCATAACCTTAAAATTATACAAATTGTCAGGTTATTTAGGAAAATCCTTTCTCTTACAAGAACAAAAGACCATCAAATTTATTTTATTTTTACCCTATGAACGAACCTTTGGCAGAACGTATACGTCCGAAAACTTTAGAGGATTACATCAGTCAGCAACATTTGGTGGGAAAGCACGGCGCTTTGACTAACCAAATCAAAAACGGTGTGATCCCTTCATTGATTTTTTGGGGTCCCCCAGGAACTGGAAAAACTACCCTGGCCAACATTATTGCAACGGAAAGCCAAAGACCTTTTTACACTTTAAGCGCCATTAGCAGTGGTGTAAAGGATGTTCGGGAAGTAATAGGGAAAGCAAAACAGAGTGGAGGGCTGTTTACTTCCAAAAACCCTATTCTGTTTATTGATGAGATTCACCGTTTTAGCAAATCCCAGCAAGATTCATTGCTTGGTGCCGTTGAAAAAGGTTGGGTTACACTGATCGGTGCAACCACGGAAAATCCAAGTTTTGAGGTAATACCCGCACTTTTGTCAAGGTGCCAAGTATATACGCTAAACCCTTTTGGGAAAGAAGACCTTGTCGCCCTATTGGAGAGAGCCATAAAAACAGACAGTGCCCTTTCCAAAAAACAAATTGACCTAAAGGAAACGGAGGCATTATTGAGATTGTCCGGAGGAGATGGACGAAAATTGCTCAACATCTTTGAACTTATCATCAATTCAGAGACAAGCGATAAAATTGTTGTCACCAATGATCTCGTGCTCAGCAAGGTTCAGAAAAACACTGTTCTTTATGATAAAACCGGAGAACAGCACTACGACATTATTTCCGCCTTTATTAAAAGTGTTCGGGGCAGCGACCCCAACGCCGCGGTTTATTGGTTGGCCCGTATGATCGAGGGTGGCGAGGATGTAAAGTTCATCGCCCGAAGAATGATTATTCTGGCATCCGAAGATATTGGTAATGCCAATCCTACCGCTCTTGTATTGGCCAATACTACTTTTCAATCCGTCACCACAATTGGTTATCCGGAAGCAAGGATAATATTGAGCCAATGTGCTACATATTTGGCAAGTTCACCAAAAAGCAATGCCAGTTACATGGCGATTAATGAGGCGCAACAAAAGGTGAGGCAAACAGGGGACCTGTCTGTGCCCATACCTCTTAGAAATGCCCCTACCAAGCTTATGAAGGATTTAGGCTATGGAAAAGGGTATGACTATGCCCATAACCACGAAAATAATTTTGTGGATTTTGAATTTCTTCCTGATGAAATTTCCGGGACGACCTTTTACAAACCAGGAAACAACCCCAGAGAAAATTCCATGAAAGATTTTTTAAAGAAAAGATGGAAAGACAAATACAACTTTTAGAACTTGATATTGAGTTCCTTTTGCACTTTTTCTCCATTTTCCGAATATTCCAATAACCATTTATCCCCTTTCTTGAAGACAACTGCATTGTTTCCTTGAAATTCGGTTATAAAAACATTTTCCATTGAGGTGGACTCCAAGATAAACACAACTTTTGGTGTACTATCCACTAATTGATAACCGCTGTCCGTTGGTTGGGCATATAAAAGGTCTGTTGGAACAGAAACAGCAGATGCTTCTTTTTCGTCAGACTTCACGATGGAAGTAGGTTTTGGCTCTATGGCTTTATATACCTGTTCTTCCTTTGTGGCCTTTTGTTCCACCACGTGCTCTTTAGACTTTTCTGGGACGGACTTTACATCATCCTTGAAACTTATGGTAACAGGAGCGGATTCTTTTACCTCGTCCTTTTTTGGTTCGTATTTATAATTCATACCGGTAAAAGAAACAAATGCATTTGCAATAGCCTCTCTGTAGGTTTCATTATAATCCTTGAGTTTACTGGTTCCCTGTATGGATCTAAAAACTTCTTTGTTGTTGCAGTCCTTAAGAGCTATGCTAACCTTTGTGGTGAACATTGAGGATTCGTCAATAAGGTCGGTGGTGAGACCAAGACATCCATTGTTGACCAAATCAATTGGAAGAGCATCATCGTACACTACATTGAATCCATTTTCCACAAAATAGTATTTCACCAATGTGCTGGTCTGGTACTGATTTTCCGATTTGAAGGCATTGAATTTTTTAGGAACAACAATGTATTTGTAATTGTTCAGCTGTGCGTTGACAGTACCAGCCAACCCCATTGCAAATAGCAATATGTACAATATTTTAGATTTCATATTATAGTGATAATCAATTATCGTTCCAAGATATAATATTAAATCCGAACTGTAAAGATGCGTAGTGACTATCGGCAATATTGGAATAGCTTAGAAGATTATCTGCCAAAACATAAAAATTAACCGGGCCCAATTGAAGATTGGCCCCTAATCCAATATTGGTGAAGGAGTACTTATCAACGGTATAGGTAGCTTTCAATGAAGCCACTCTACCAAATCTTCTTTGGTAAAACCCTGTCAATGCCGCTTGCACCCCTCTTGGCCGCTTCATCATAAACAGCTGGCCTCCAACACTGTTCCTGTAATAATCACGATTGGTTCCCCCGCTGGCATTTACGCCGCATCCACAATTATCGAATACAGGGTTTCCCCCTTCCCCAAAATCGTATCTGATGGAACCATATACTTTTACCGGTCTCCAGGATATATAACCGGATTCATTTTCTCCATATGGCAATGCTGCATCTATTTCATCCAAAAGGTCCTGCCATAAATCATTGTCAACATCATCTATATCCTCTGGAAGAAATACGGATATCCCCTCAGTTGTGGTACTACCGCTAAAAGTATAATTCCACACATCTTTTGAGTTATTTATAAAACCGAGGTCCAAAATACTTCCCGTTATTGTGGTCTGGGGATTCAATTCGTAGCTAAATCCAAAATCGAGTCCAAACCCTAGGTTACCTCCCAAAAAAACACGTTCAGTGAACAGGCTGGTAACATCCTTTTGTGTAGTACCTGTATCAGCATCTACAATATCATAAAAACCCTTAACCCCAGCTGTTTGAAGTTGCATATCAGCGTTTATAGCACTTTCATAAATATTGTTTTGACCTTGCCTTGTAACAAAAGAGCCAGAATTTTTTATGGACTGGAATTGGAAAATACTGGAATATAATTTTGCCCTTGCACCCAAAGTAAGTGCGGCACTCACCTTTCTATTGATACCAAAGTGAAACACATTGATCATTTCACCCCGGAGGTTTAAATCCCCAAGATCAAAGCTTCGACCTATATTGTTGCCGCCATTCCCTTCAAAGGCCAAGATAGCCAAATCCTTGGGCCAGTAACTGATGATATCGGTTTCCCCATACATTCCAAAAGAATAATAGTCGTCGGGTCTATTCTTTCCTCTAAAACCTACCGTAATTCCCTCAATCTGGCTTGTGGAGCTAAAATCGTCCTTATTTCCCATTACGTCCAATAAACGCTCTTGGACTTTTGTAGTAAAATCGATGCCATCATTGGCAAAAAGATCGTTTACCGTCACCCCGCTTGTAGCTCCCTGAAAAGACAATCCGGACAAAACCGGTATCCCGGCATGCCATCTCTGCGAGGTCTTAACTCCCGGGTTTACCATCAAAGATTGGGGTATTTCGTAAAAATCGTACAGTAGCTCCTTGTTTTGGGCAAGAGCAATCGTGCTACAAAAAAGGGGTATCAGTATAAGTTTTGGGGCTATTCTCATTGTAATTCAAATAGGAAATCTGCTCCTGACCTAAGGATTACTTTTGGGTCTTGAGTCGAAGAAACACTGGTGCCATCACTTAAATTGTTCGCTGAGATGCGCAAACTTGTTGTGTTAGTGAGTATATCCAAACTTTTACCGCCCGGACCATAAAAAACTTCTCTGGTTAAAACTCCAGAAGGATCGGCTTCAATTTCAAAAATCTCTGTATCCAAAATATTTCCGGCCTCATCCACAAATCCAATGATTATTCTTAATTGTTTGCTTGTGGTATTCTCCAGTTCGTAGGTGATGGTTCCCTCCAAAAGATGCTCGGCCACATATTGTTCGTTGAACGTATCAAAATTTACTTCGCGAAAATAAAAGGTACTTAAAGCTCCACCAGAATTTATCGTAGCCTCGTCGGATTCCAGATAAAATAAACCTGAAGCCAAAGTTGGCGTTACGCTTAAATCGTCAATCTGGTCAAAATCCTGTTCCTCTGCACAAGAAGCAACAAATAATAGTAAGCCCAATGCCAAGAAGGCGGGATAGCATAATCTTTTCATAGCCAAAAACATTTTCTAGTGTCAAAAAATGGGGTATACTGGTCTATATATAACTCTACAAAATGTTTTTTATTTCAATAAGGTCGGTAATCATTTTACAAACGCCATGATGGTCGTCCTTGTGAAAATTATAATGGAGAACCTGCATGCCTAAAGCTTTTGCACCCAGTATGTCGGCCTCCAGATTATCTCCGATCATCAATGAGTTCTGTGGTGCAACTTCTGCCATTTCCAAAGCAATTTCAAAAATATAGGGGTGGGGTTTCTTGACGCCGGCCATCTCAGAGTCAATTATTTTCTGAAAATAATGGTGTATTCCGCTTCCTTTGAGCTTTTTAGTCTGCACTTCCTGAAATCCATTTGTTATGATGTGCAACTTGTATTTGGGAAAAAGATATTCCAAGGTTTGGACCGTATTGGGCAACAAATGCGTGAAAGACGATAGGTGCGCTATGTAATCGTGGGCCAATGTATTTATCACTTGATCCGTGACCTCTATGTTTAGTTTATCAAAAGTCTGTTTTAGGCGTTGATATCTCAATTCCGACTTGCTAATTCCATTCTCTCGATACAAAGCCCACATTTGTAAGTTGATTGGGGAATACAACTTTAAAAACCGATCTAACTGCACATTCACTTTATTATCTGCCAAAATTTTGGCAAACGTAAGGGCTGAGTTTTTTTCAAAATCCCACAAGGTATGGTCCAAATCAAAAAAAACATCGGTCACTTTGTGGTCAAACATAGTATCGCTTTAATATAGATTGATAGAGGTCCATCCAGTCCATCTGCTGCTTACCTCCTAAAAGCTCGTTGGAAAAAACCAGAATAAAGTCTCCTTTAACCTGCTTTACCAAACGATATGCTCGGTCCATTTTTTCAAAAACCTCATCTTTCTTTTTATACTTGACCAAGGAATAATCGTGCATGGCAAATGGATGGATTTTTATGGGCTGCCTTACTTCTGTATTGATATCATAAAAATAAAAAGGTGTACAAGTGCCTGCCCTAAAACCTATTTCGTGGGTATATCCCATAGAAAAATCATCGGTGAATTCAGTCTCGACCAAATTTCTGTAGGTAGCGGGAACATTAACCTTGTTGTACCTGAGCCTGGCGTAATTTATTGGCCTATTAATGAGATTTCCCAACTTCTTTTTTTCTTCTCGAAGTACGTTTTTGTCCAAAGAGGACACAAACGAAGTACTTAAGGAGACCACACAGTAATCTGCAACGGATTTAATCAGATTGCGAAACTTGTTATTATTTGTCGATACGTTTTTATCGTGGGCAGAATGCTTGGCAAACTGAAAAAAGAACATCGTTTTGATAGGGAATTTTTTATGGATGTCCACAAGTTCGAAGAAATTATCGTAAGGGTCTTTTTTTAACCGCAAGAGCACCGAAAAGCGCTCCCAAACGTTTCTAAACCTAAAATTCCCCAAGTCCAACAAAAATCCACCAATAGTTCTTGCAAATCCCCGCATGGCATAGGCGTGGGAAGTGGTTACATTAATAATTGAAGTGAACCGATAAGCCTTCTCCTTATTTTCCAAGTCCGGAAAACGTTCCTTTAGGGCATCCAACAATTTATGGGCCCAAAGATCTACAACCGGAAGCTCTAAAAAATTATTTTGGTAGGCGATACTTTCTTTAACGGGAAAACGCCCTACGCTATCTTTTACATGTGGCAAATATTCCTCGTACCGGCTCAAAAGAAAGAAACTGGCCGAAAAAATATCAAAAGGAATAGTGCTCTTCTCCCCAGAAGAGAAAAAACAGGGAATACCTTCCCAATCCGAAACCTTGATTTCCAAATCGTTGATGCCCTGTTCAAACAATAAATCGTTGCTCCTTACAAAAAACTCGTTTTGTAAAGGTTGTTTGGAATAGGTCATCTTAGGCCCATCATGCTTAATAAAGTCCTCAACCTTGGTGGTAAACCCCATCTCCACACATAAGATCTTTTCAAAAATCTGCTTGGCAGTATAGGTTAATCGGTTGGTTACCTTATGGGTGAAAATCAATAACATGGGCTATAGTATTCCTTTATCTGCAAAACTTACATATTTGTGTCTGGCCAGAATCAAATGATCCAAAATTTTAATATCCAAAGCTTCGGATGCCGCTTTCAATTTTTGGGTTATTTGTTTATCGGCCGCGCTCGGGATAAGCGTTCCGGATGGGTGGTTATGCGCAAGAACAAGTCCCACTGCCCCTAATTCCAACGCTTGCTTCAACACCAACCGAACATCCACCAAAGTTCCGGTAATGCCACCTTTGCTCAACTGTGCTTTATGCACAACCTTATTGGAATTATTAAGATAGACAATCCAAAATTCTTCGTGTGGTAGTTCACCTATCAAAGGGTAAAGTAACTCAAAAACATCGTGGCTGCTTTTAATTTTGATAATTTTTGAGGTGTCCTCCAAACGTCTTCTCCTCCCCATTTCCAATGCGGCTGCAATGGTCACCGCCTTTGCTTCTCCAATCCCTTTAAAACGCATCAATTGGTTTACGGAAAGCTTTCCCAACTCATTCAAATTGTGATCTACCGAGGCCAATATCCGTTTGGAAAGCTCTACGGCACTTTCGTTCCTACTTCCCGAACCAATCAAAATAGCAATCAACTCAGCATCGGACAGCACAGAACTACCTTTTTGCACCAATTTTTCCCTGGGCCTGTCATCATCTGCCCAATGTTTAATGGGAAAAGAAGCTAGTTTTTCTTGCATGGTCTAAAGATAGGAGAATAATTTTATGTAATTTTCATGATAAATCCTTCAATATGAAATCCCTTTTCAACAAAGAGGCACACGAAGAAATTTTAGCAAGAATCAATCAGCTTTCAGAATCTTCGGAAAGGGAATGGGGCAAAATGCAAGTGGGCCAAATGCTCCACCATTGCCAGTACCCATTAAAAATATCTTTGGGAAGATACAATCCGAACAACAAGCCCAACCTTATGCTGAAGTTAGCGGGAAAGTTATTTAAGAAAAGCCTTTACAACGATAAGCTATGGCGAAAAGGGCTTCCAACGGCCAAAGGTTTAAAAGTGGTAGATGATAAAAATATTCATGAAGAAAGAGAAGTCCTTATTGGTCTGATCAACGATTTCCATCAAGAAAAAGATAAAAAAGAATGGGACCCGCACCCCGTATTTGGCACGTTTACTCCAGAACAATGGGGACAAATGCAATACAAGCATCTAGACCATCATTTAAGGCAATTCAATGTATGATGCTATTAAAATGATCAATGTGGGTCTTCTTCATCCTGAACCTCATGTTGTTCCACTTTTTTCCTTGAATCATTTATCATTCTATCTTCCTGCAAAAAAACATTGGAGATACCCAACATAAATGCGAGAAATGAAACGGACACAAATCTTTTAAAGTAAAATAAGATTTTTCGGAACAGCTGTTTCATTCACAATATCAGACAATTACCGTTCCGCAGATAGCTGACTGACAAAATTACACTTGTCCAAATATTTGAGTATCAGACTTTCAGTTATGAGAATGTTGCCATCGCCTCATAAAACTCCACTTCGTCCACCCCCATTTGCTGGCAAATCCACTTGGCCCCTGCCATGTTCCTTAAATCATTGGTCTCCACCATTTCCAATGGCATTTCGCCATCGGGGGTATCCAAAAATATTTGACCATCATATTCTTGATATTCGGGGGTAGTATATGGAAACTTCCTGATTGGATTTTCGGATGATTCCACTCGTTTTTTTACTTCGGCATTTTCCTCATTATAAGTAATGCTCCCACCTTTTACGATACTATTCACAAAAATACCGTACTGTTCCGCGTAAATCTCGAAATTGGTATAAAAACCGCCTTCTTTAAATTCAAAATCACTCAATAAAGCAATGTTGGGGTGATACTTATGAAATTGCGGAGAAGCATCAACAATGGATGAAGATCCATCCCCACCCTCAATAACGACAAAATCATTTCCTTCGGTTAGATGGATACCATTGGGCAACGACAATGCATAGTCCACTTCCACTTCGTTATAGTTCAGCACATGCAAAACCATCGTGGTCACCCTTGTTCGGTTTTGACTTCCTGCAATCACTACACGGGTTTTAAATTTGCAGAGTTCGAACAGCAATTCGGGGTGAGAAACCAATTGCAAGCCCAGTTCCTGTGCTTTCAACAATTCAGGATTGTCTTTTTTAACAGTCGCTCCCACAACTACCATATCCAACTGTTCATTGATTTTATCTAAAAACCAACCTGCTTTGTTTGACTCGAGCCCCTGCTCTTGCATGATTTGCTCAAGTGATTCGTCAAACTTCTCATCACTGCCAGTAACCGTTTCTCCTTTTTTGTGCAAGGCAATGGCCAAATTGAACATATTGATTTCGCCCAAACCTATAAAATGTACCTGCATCACTTCAAATTAGAGCCCAAAAATAGCCAAAGCCATTACCAATACAAACACGGAAGCTCTATATTAATTTTTATCTTGCTGCTAAATTTAAGAACCATGAATCTATCAGAAATCCAACCAAAGGAAATAATGCCAGGTTACCACGGTAAATTGGTACACGGTGAACGGATGAGCTGGGTGTTTTGGGATGTAGATCAAGATGCCGAAGTACCCGAACACCAGCACGACCACGAACAAATTATGCATGTAGTGGAAGGCACGTTTGAGTTTACCCTGAACGGTAAAAAGGGCATCTATGCCGCTGGCGACGTGGTAGTAATCCCTTCGAATGCACCACATAGTGGAAAAGCATTGACTCCTTGTAAATTGATGGACATTTTTAGTCCCACAAGAGACGAATACCGATAATCATGAATATTTCATTAAAGGGAAAAACAGCCCTCGTTGGAGGCAGTAGTAAAGGAATAGGCAAAGCCATTGCGTGGCAATTGGCCGATAGCGGGGCAAGTGTGACCCTAATGGCACGTAGTGAAGGGCGCATGCAAGAAATAATTGATGAAATGGACAGTTCTCAAGGGCAAAAACACCAATACCTGACCGTGGATTTTACCGATTTTGAAGCTTACAAAGCCAAAATAACCGAGTTTTTTGAAACCAATACCATTGATATTTTGGTCAACAACACCCAAGGCCCTGAAGGCGGCGGAGCGCTTGAAAAAAACGTTGGGGATTATCAAAAAGCTTTTGACCTACTTTTCAAGTCGGTGGTGTACACTACGGAGCTTGCCCTTGAACATATGCAGAAAAACAAATGGGGACGCATCATCAATATTGCATCCATATCGGTGAAGGAGCCTTTGAATTATTTGGCGCTCTCCAACACCATTCGCGCTGCAGTGGTCACTTGGGCCAAAAGTTTGGCGTACGACGTGGCCAAAGACGGCATTACCGTGAACAGTACCTTGACAGGGTATTTTGACACCGACCGTATTGCACAACTAAACGCTAAAAAGGCTGAAAAATTAGGGATTTCTCCTGATGAAGTCCGTTCCAACATGGAGGAACAAGTACCCGTGAAACGTATTGGGGACCCTAATGAATATGGATATTTGGTGACATTTTTGGCTTCGGACAAAGCAGCTTTTATCACGGGAACCAACATTCCCATTGATGGCGGCCTCCTAAAATCAATGTAACCTAAAGGCTCATTCGGTCTTTAAAAATGTAGGATTGTCTGCGGGAAACCTCAACTTCCTCTCCATTTTTCATGGTAAGCTTTAGCTTGCCATTGAACCAAGGCACTACATTTTCAATATAATTGGTGTTTACAATTTGTTGACGGTTCGCCCTAAAAAATGAATCCTCAGGTAACTTTTCCTCCACTTGGTTGAGCGATTTGTAGAGCATTGGTTTCTTATCTTCAAAAAACACCCGTGTATAGTTCCCAACAATTTCGAACAGGGAAATATCGCCAATTTTCACTAACCAACACGCCTCTCCGTCCTTGATAAAAATTTGACTGTTCTCGGTTAATTTTTTGGTTTTTGATACGCTTTCTTCAATGGACGTCATCTTGGCACGCACTTTTTCCAAAGCCATATCAAAACGCTTGTTGCTTACTGGTTTCAACAAATAATCCAATGCGTTGTACTCAAAAGATTTTATGGCATATTCATCGTAAGCAGTCGTAAAAACGGTAATGGGTACTTCATCCAACATTTCCAATAAGTCAAAACCATCCTTTTCGGGCATATTGATGTCCAGGAACAACAAATCGGGGGATTCGGACTCGATCAATTCCACGCCATCATCCACGTTTCCTGCTTCACCTACAAGTTCCAGATCATCATGGAGTTTTATAAGTTCCTTCAGCTCGTTTCTTGCCAGTCTGGAATCTTCAACTATTACCGCCCTGATTTTCATGTCAATGGTATTTTGATTTCGGCCACTACCTCGTTGGATATTTCCTCCAATTTAAATGAAGCTCTGTCCGAATACAACAATTTTAACCGTTGCTCTATATTTTTTAAACCCAGTTTGGTGGAATCCTTCGAAATATTCAGCTTACCCGTGTTCCTTACTTCAATGAACAGATCGTCGCCTTTTCGGAATATGGCCAATAGAATCCTTCCACCATTTTTTAGATTGGAAATACCGTGTTTCGCTGCATTTTCAATCAGCAGCTGAATAATCATCGGAGGAATTCTCAGGTCCATGGTATCTTCCTCTACTTGTTTCACAAACTCCAAACGATCCTCGAATTGAATCTTTGACAAATCAATATAATTGTCCACCACTTCCAGTTCCTCACGAACGGGAATATCGTTAACGTTGTTCTTGGTAAGGGAATATCTAATAATTTCGGAGAGTTTGGTTAGCATCTCCCTGGATTTTTCCACATCCTCCAACATCAACCCCCTAATATTGTTGAGGCTGTTGAACATAAAATGTGGATTGATCTGTCCTTTTAAAGTATTCAACTGAGCCTGTTTAAGGGTTGTGTTCAGCTCCAGCCTTTCTATCCTGTTCTGATTTAGTTTCAGGAGAAGTTTTATCACCAAATAGGTAATTGTCCAGGCCCCTACCAAAAATACAGAGTTCAGCACTTGCACCATGATCTTGTCATAGCCCTCGAACATATGTATTTCCGTTTCTGTGAGTTCTGGACCGAATTCTACATATATATAGCCGAAAAATACATTCAAAAGGCCAAAAACCGCAGAGGCCAACAATGTGGAAACGATTATTTTAATAACCTCCTTGGCTCCAAAGGAATCAAAGTGGACATTTTTTTTGAGGTACCAGCGCAACAAAGAGGTAGAAAACACCCCTATAAAAGTCCCAACAATAATCGAAAATACGATCATCTCGAAACTTATGTTTTGGGGGATTAAAGCTCCTATGGAGTTAATAAAAACCCACCCTAATAATTGAAGCACCCAAAACGCAATATTTCTTTTTCTTGTACTTAACTCCATCCGGTTGAGCATGAACTGCCCAAATTTACATTAAACTTACTTGGTATATACCACACTAAGATTCTTGTGCAGCTTTTTTTTTAAAGGGGTTGCAGCACAATTTCCCCTGTGGCAAAAAGGCAATCCACATCATGGTTGAGCCTGTATAGAAAAATGGGAAGTATTCCATGTATTCCCAGGCGTTGAACCTACCGTATATTCCAACCAATACTCCAAGGATACCCAGGGAGAATACAACTTTTTGTTTTGTGTTCAGTTTTTTCATTTTGATGAATTTTGGGACCGCTATGGCGGTTTATAGAATAATACTTACTAAAAGTGAAATGATCAATTTGGCTAGTGCTATCATGACTATATTGTTTTAGAATTTATTTCTGAAGCTAAAGTACAGTACAATTCTTGGTAGATAAAGGGATTTATGACAAGTGGTAATTTTGACCAACCGAACGGTAAAACCATTGGGATTTGGCCAAATATAATCGTAACAGACTGATTTTTAATGTTGTTTTACTTTGGAGGGAATTTGGAAAACACTTTTTTCACAACCGCCCTTAGTTGGGCCTCACGAACGCTGGGCGATGCGTTGTCCCGCAACCCACTCTCTGCCACGGCCTGCCAAACCAGTGCATCGCGCTGCGCATCTACCAAGTCAAATTGAATGCTTCGCTGAATACTAGAACCACCCAAAGGCAATCCTACGGAGATACCTCCTCCCACATTACGGCCACCGCCACCAATGCCAACACCAACATTATTATTTGGAGCTTTCCGATATTCATCACTCAAGATATTGATGAACAGTTCCGGTTCTTCCGCCAATCGGTAACCACGGGATTTTAAGGTGGAATCCAAGGCTCGCAGCAGACGTCTTTCGTCCAATTGACTCAAGCCGGATTCCATATCCGCAAAGTAATTGTATGTAGAGTAACCTGAAAAGTCAATGGTCTTATCGTAATCGTAATTTACCCTGACGGAACTACAGGACACAAAGACAAACACCAATAGTATGGAAAGTACATATCTCATGATGAACATTTGGGTTCACCTAAATTTAATCAATAAATTGATCGGATGTGAAGAAGTACGGTCACTATTCGTTCAATAGCTTCCAAAGTCTATCTTTTAACTGCTGGATTCCCAATCCACTCACCGATGATATAAACATGTAAGGGACATCCTTAAAATCTTCTTTCATGTCCTCGTCCATTTCATCAATAAGTTCCTGATCCAGCATATCGCACTTGGAGATAGCTACTAGTCTGGCCTTATCCAATAGTTCCGGATTATATCTTCGGAGCTCATCCAAAAGAATGTTGTATTCCTGACTAATATCCTTGCTATCGGCGGGAATCAAAAACAAAAGGGTGGCATTTCGCTCGATATGACGGAGGAAATAATGTCCCAGCCCCTTACCTTCGGCAGCACCTTCAATAATTCCTGGGATATCGGCCATTACAAAACTTTGAAAATCCCGATATTCCACAATGCCCAAATTAGGCTTTAACGTAGTAAACTCGTAATTGGCAATTTTAGGTTTGGCTGAGGTCATTACGGAAAGTAATGTGGACTTCCCTGCATTCGGAAAACCTACCAGACCCACATCGGCCAAAACTTTGAGTTCCAAGGTAAGGTGACCCTCTTGCCCTTCAATACCGGGCTGTGCATATCTGGGTGTTTGGTTGGTGGCACTTTTAAAATGCCAATTCCCTCTTCCCCCCATTCCACCTTCGAGGACAATTTTTTCTTCGCCGTCCTCAGTGATTTCAAATAGCACCTTATTGGTTTCCGTGTCTCTTACTACAGTGCCTAAAGGCACTTCCAAATATACATCCTCGCCATCGGCTCCAGTACTGCGACTTTTGCCCCCATGCTCCCCATGGCCTGCTTTAAAATGCTTTTTAAACTTGTAATGGACCAATGTCCATAGGTTTTTGTTCCCTTTGACTATAACATGACCTCCTCGACCACCATCACCACCATCGGGCCCACCTTTGGCCACATATTTTTCGCGTCGTAAATGTGCAGAACCCTTACCTCCGTTGCCAGAAGAAATATGCACTTTTACATAATCCACAAAATTTCCCTCGGTCATATGTAAATATTATGTATTTGTAGAAAACAGTATTAAAGAGAGTCAATTACCTTGCTCAAGCGCTGGGTAATTTCATCAATCTCGCCTATTCCGTTTACGGAATGAAACTTTCCTTGTTCTTCGTAGTAGGCTTTCAATGGAGCTGTTTTTTCATTGTATTCATCAAAACGGTTACGAATCTTGCTCTCATCCTGATCATCGGAACGGCCGCTACTTTTACCTCGTTCCAAAAGACGCTCCACCAAAATATCATCCTCGGCTTCCAAGGCAATGGTTGCATTTACCTTCATATCCTTGGATTCCAAGAAATTGTCCAATGCTTCCGCTTGGGCGGCCGTGCGAGGGAATCCATCAAAAATAAAACCTGCTGCATCCGGGTTTTTCTCCACCTCGGCTTTTAGCATATCAATGGTAACCTCATCGGGAACCAAATCCCCTTTATCTATATACGACTTGGCCAAATTACCAAGATCGGTTCCATTTTTTATGTTGTAACGGAAAACATCCCCAGTGGAAATGTGTTTCAAATTATACTTTTCCTTTAGGAACCCTGCTTGGGTACCCTTTCCAGCTCCTGGCTTTCCAAAAAGCACTAGGTTGATCATATCTGTTTGATTTAATTGGTAAACTTCTCTAAGATTTCGGCCCAGCTCGTTATAGTCCAGTCCATATCCCAAAATAAAATGGTCGGGGATCTCCAAGCCCACGTAATCGATGGTGTATTCGCCATTATAAACATCGGACTTGTAAAAAAGCGTCCCTATTTTAAACTCTTTTACATTGGTGTTACTGAACAAGTGCACCAACTGTTTTAAGGTACGACCTGTATCCACCACATCTTCCAAAATAATGACACTCTTTCCTTCCATTTCATCTGGCACATCCAATAGGGTTTCCACAATGCCAGTTGAAGTAAGTCCTTGATACGAACTCAGCCGCACAAAAGAAACTTCACATGGATGCTGATATGCCTTCAAAAAATCGGCCACGAACATAAAAGCTCCATTGAGCACTCCGACAAAAAGGGGTGTTTCGTCCTTATAATCGGCAGCAATCTCCTTTGCCATTTTATCTATGGCTGCAAGGATTTGTTCTTCCTTTAAATACGGCTTAAAAAATTTGTCGTGAAGCTTGATCAATGTGTTCGAGTTATGGTCAGGTTGGCAAAGATAATATTTTTAAAGCTCCTAAGCTGTTACATCTTTTATACCCTCGTGGATTTCATGTATTTTTGCTGACATTCAATTTACAAATCAATGCAATTTTTCTCTTCCGACTTTAAACTGGGAATTTTAGGTGGCGGACAACTGGGCAAAATGATGCTCTATGAAACCAGAAAATGGGATATACAGACCAAAGTGATGGATGCTTCGGAAGAAGCCCCCTGCAAAATAGCCTGCAACGAGTTTGTGCAAGGCAGTTTGATGGATTTTGACACCGTTTATACTTTTGGAAAAGATGTGGATGTACTTACCATCGAGATTGAAAACGTAAACGTGGATGCCCTAGAAAAACTAGAGCACGAAGGGGTTCAAGTCTATCCCCCTACCAAAACCTTGAGGACCATCCAGAACAAGGCCGTCCAAAAATTGTTCTATACCGACCATGGTATTCCTACGGCCCCTTTTACACGCTTTGCCTACACCTCGGAAATTGAGGATAGTATCAACAATGGAGGCCTTTCGCTTCCATTTGTTTGGAAGAGTGCCCAATTTGGATATGATGGCCAAGGCGTAAAAGTCGTCCGTAAGATGGACGACCTTAAAGACCTGCCCAATGTGGAATGCATTGCCGAACAAATGATTGATTTTAAAAATGAATTGGCCGTTGTGGTAGCACGGAACGCCAAGGGCGAGGTAAAAACATATCCCGTGGTGGAAATGGAGTTTCATCCCGAGGCCAATCAGGTGGAGTATGTTATCTGCCCTGCACGAATTGATGACGCCGTAGCCAAAAAGGCCCAAGAAGTGGCCTTAAAGGTTTCCGAACATATGAAACACGTTGGGTTGTTGGCGGTAGAAATGTTCCAAACCAAGGACGACCAAATCTTGGTGAACGAATCGGCTCCAAGACCGCACAATAGTGGGCACTATAGTATTGAAGCTGCTTACACCAACCAATTTGAGCAACACATTCGCGCCATTTTAGGCTTGCCACTCGGAAAAACAGAAAGCAAAGTAGCTGGAATTATGGTTAACTTGGTAGGCGCCGAAGGACATACAGGAGATGTGGTTTATGAAAACATCGAAAAAATATTGGAAATGGATGGGGTTACACCACACATTTACGGTAAAAAACAAACTCGCCCATTTCGTAAAATGGGCCATGTGACCATTGTGGACGAGAATATGGCAAGGGCCAGGGAAGTTGCCCAACAGGTCAAAGAAACGATTAAAGTAATAAGCAAATAAGATATGAACAAAGTAGCCGTGATTATGGGAAGCACCAGCGATCTTCCCGTTATGCAAGACGCCATCGATATATTAAAGGAATTGGGTGTAGATGTGGACGTGGACATTGTATCTGCCCACAGAACACCCGAAAAATTGTTCAGTTTTAGCAAAAGCGCGCATACCAATGGCTACTCTGCCATTATTGCAGGAGCAGGTGGAGCGGCACATTTACCAGGAATGGTCGCATCGCTATCCCCTCTGCCTGTTATCGGTGTTCCTGTTAAGAGCAGCAATTCCATAGATGGATGGGACTCTGTTCTATCCATTTTGCAGATGCCTGGCGGAGTTCCTGTGGCCACAGTAGCTTTGAACGGGGCCAAAAATGCAGGAATACTTGCTGCACAGATTATTGGAAGTTCCAACAGCGAAATCTTGAACAACATTATTTCTTATAAAGAAAGTCTCAAGGAAAAAGTAATCAAAGGTGCGGAAGAGGTAAAGAAAACCTTTTAAAAAATCTTTTTTGATTATGAACTATAATCAAATCGGCATTTTGCTCGGTATTTGTGCCATTGCCTTTTTTGGCTTTACGCTTAAAAAGATAGGTAACCCTTACCTGAAAGGAATCTGGAAAAGCGGTCTTTTGGTATTTACCATTTATGCTGCCCTCTTAATTTATATTGAAATTCGTTGGCAATTCATTTCGGATTATGCCAGCAAATATGATTTAAACGGAAATGGTTTTGTGGACCTCAATGAGTATTCAGAGGAAGCTATCGAGGCCATGAACAAAAGAACATACGGTGCAACTGTGAGACTATATGCTCCCATCACCATGGCCGTTCTTTCCTCCATAATTGGTTTTGCCTATTTATTGAGTGATTGGGCGGTGATACGTTTAAAAAACAAAGAACAGAAGTAACTACTATGAGCAACCCATTGTTGGAGCCATTTAACCAAGCTCCATTTACAAAAATAAAGAACGAACATTTTAAGCCTGCTTTTCTTCAGGCCATCGAGGATACAAAAAAGGAGATCGATGACATCGTGAACAACCCAGAACCGCCCACATTTGAAAATACCTTGGAGGCTTTGGATTTTTCTGGTCAGCAATTGGACCGAATCTCGAGCATTTTTTTCAATCTGAATTCAGCCGAGACCAACGAGGAAATCCAAAAAATAGCTCAGGAAGTATCTCCATTGTTATCTGAGTTCAGCAACGACATCACGTTGAACGAAGGTCTTTTTGCCCGCATCAAAACGGTTTATGAGCAACGTGATTCGTTAGACCTTTCCAAAGAACAGCAGACGCTTCTTGAAAAGAAATACAAGAATTTCAGCAGAAACGGGGCCAACTTAAAAGAAGAAAACAAAAAGCGGCTACGAGAAATTGATGCCGAGCTATCCAAGTTGAAACTCACATTTGGCGAAAACGTATTGGCCGAGACCAATAAGTACGAAATGTTGCTCACGGACGAGAAAGATGTTGAAGGCCTTCCTGAAGGCACTAAAGAAGCAGCGGCGCAACTGGCAGAATCCAAAGGCAAAGAAGGATGGTTGATAACTTTGGACTATCCGAGCTATATCCCGTTTATGAAATATGCCAAGAACAGGGAATTGCGCAAGAAACTCTCTATGGCTTTTGGCAGCAAAGGGTTTCACAATGATGAGCTGGACAACCAAGAAAATGTAAAGCGCATTGTTAATCTTCGTCACGAAAGAGCCAATCTTTTGGGATATAACACCCATGCCGATTTTGTCCTCGAAGAGCGAATGGCGGAAACCCCAGAAAAAGTACTTGACTTTCTAAACGAACTTTTAGAGAAAGCTAAACCTGCCGCTGAACGTGAATTTGCCGAACTGGAAGCCTTTGCCAGGGAACTGGACAATATTGACCGATTGGAAAAATGGGACAGCGCTTACTATTCCGAAAAGTTGAAGCAAAAGCTGTTCAACTTGGATGATGAAAAACTGAAGCCCTATTTTAAGCTGGAAAACGTTATAAACGGGGTGTTCCAAGTTGCGGAAAAACTCTTTGGACTTACCTTTAAAGAGGTCGATACCATTGAAAAATACCACAAAGAGGTAAAGACTTTTGAGGTGTACGAGAATGGTAACTTTATTTCCTTGTTTTATGCAGATTTCCATCCAAGACACGGAAAACGTGGTGGTGCATGGATGACCTCGTACAAACCGCAATACACTTTGGGCGGAAAAAACAGTAGGCCACATATTTCCAATGTGTGCAATTTCACCAGACCAACAAGCTCAAAACCATCTTTGCTCACGTTCAACGAAGTGACCACGCTTTTTCATGAATTCGGACATGCTTTGCACGGCATGTTGGCCAATACCACCTACCCTAGCCTATCTGGAACTTCGGTATATTGGGATTTTGTGGAGCTGCCCAGTCAGGTGATGGAGAACTGGTGCTATGAAAAAGAGGCATTGGAACTATTTGCCCATCATTACGAAACTGGGGAATTGATTCCCATGGAGTTGGTGGAAAAAATCAAGGAATCCGCAACCTTTCAAGAAGGTATGGCTACAGTTCGTCAGTTGAGCTTTGGGCTTTTGGATATGGCATGGCACGGAAAAGACCCTTCAAACATTAAAGATGTAAAAGCATACGAGACGGAAGCTTTTGAAAGCACCAACCTTTTTCCTGAAACACCAGAAACTTGTATGAGCACCTCTTTTGCACACATTTTTCAGGGCGGATATTCATCGGGCTACTATAGTTATAAATGGGCCGAAGTATTGGATGCGGATGCCTTTGCATATTTTAAGGAAAATGGAATTTTCAGTAAAATGGTAGCGGACAAATTCAAAGAGCATGTACTTTCCAAAGGAGGTACGGAAAATCCGATGGACCTTTACAAAAAATTCAGGGGAGCAGAACCGAACATTGATGCTTTGTTGGAACGTGCAGGGCTATTGGAAACCAATGGTTAACAGCTTTCAAACGCTAAAAAAGGGTTAATGCCCAGGTTTTTTGTTAGCATCACTTGATTTATTCGTCCAACCCATTTTCAACCTTGAAATTATATGTCCAAAAACGACTATATTTGGTAATTCGAAAGGAATAATGGCCAAACACAAACTTCAACCGGACAATTGGGTAGACCTATACGCTGATTACTTGTTCAACTATGCGGTTTCTCGTGTAAGCGATGCGGAAATTGCAAAGGACTTGGTTCAGGAAACCTTTTTCGCAGGTCTCAACTCGGCTAAAAATTTTAAGGGAGATGCCGCCGAGCGCACTTGGCTGGTATCCATCCTGAAAAGAAAGGTAATCGACCATTACCGGAAAATAAATTCAAAAAAAGGAAAAGCTGAAGTTCGCATGAACTATAGCTCAGATTCCGATACAGAGGGAGATTGGTTGGAACAGCAGGTGGCCGACCCCTACAGCAAAGATGGCGACAATGTTCTTGAAAATGAAGAATTGGGTTCCGCCATACAGGATTGCATCACAAAATTACCAAGGAAACAGGCTTTGGTTTTTAAATTGAAAACCATTCAGGGAATGAGCACCGAGGACGTTTGTAATGAATTGGATATAAATCCGTCCAACCTTTGGGTAATGATCCACAGAGCAAGAACGGCGCTTATGGGTTGTTTAAATGAAAATTGGTTTTAGGTATGAAGATTTCATGTAAAGAGGCATCTAGCATTTGTGACAAGTCCCAATATAAGGAGGCTAGCTGGTGGGATATACTTAAACTTCGCATCCATTTGACATATTGTAAAGTGTGTCAAGCATATTCAAAGAAGAACAGCGAGTTGACCTCATTGTGCGACAGAGCTGGGTTGACAATGCTATCCGAAGAGGACAAGAAAAAGATGAAGCGCGACCTCGAAGAAAAACACTAAAAATAGCTTTCCGTTACCCAGAACAAACAAAACCAAAAAACAGGAATTGCTTCTACCCAAAACATCACAAAATATTTGGATTCCATTCTTTTTTTTGAAAGCAATACCAAAATAAGAACTGTGCACAGTATAGCTCTAAATGTCGTTTCCAGTTGATGTAAATCATCCTTTAAAAAGGTAAGTAGGAAAAAAATAAGGGTCAGTCCTATTCCCAATCGCTTTGTATTTTTAGCACCCAACACCTGCGGCAAAGTCCGCAAACTTTTATCGTCCCATTGCATATCCCTGATCTCAAAAGGCAGTATAAGTATCAAAACCAACAACATGCGTTGGATAAAGGTTATGACAAAGTCCCAATCCAGAATCATTTTAGCATCCAGAACAGGCAGCAAAACCGAAAAACCAGCCCAAACAAAAGCCACAATGTAAATTTTGAGCCCTGCCAAATTCCTTAAGTTTTTGGCCCGCGGCAACAACGGAACCGCATATAAAGCGGACAATACGCCCAAAACAACTGTCGCCACCCAAATTTCTTTATCCAATTGCACTAAAAAATAAATGGCGAATGCAAAGGAAATAAAGCTGAATATTTGAATAGTCTTATGGTATACATTGGACACGATAAGGTATTTGTAGGCCTCCACACCATATTTGATGAAATTGTAACAAACAATTACACTGAAAAAGATAAAACCCAACAAATTGATATCCGAAGAACTCCCTAACAAATGAAAGGTGACCCCCGCCATCGAAATAACCGCTACGGCCACGTGAATACTTGCATCCAAATAAAAGTCGAAAATAGCTTTAATGGTTCGCATGCAGGTGAAATTTGATGTCCCATGTTCAAGGTTAACTTGTGGTTAACAACTTTGCCCCAGAGTCATTCAAAATTGACCATTTTCATCGAATTTATCCCTAATTTTGTGCACTTTATTGGATTGAACATGAACACAGAGGTTTTTGCTGCCAGACACATTGGCATTACAGAGAGAGACTTGCCCCACATGCTCGAGACTATTGGGGTGGAAAACATGGAACAACTCATTTATGAGACCATTCCCGATGACATCAAATTAAAAAAACCATTGGACCTGCCCGAAGGTATCAGCGAACACGAGTTCCTGAGCCACTTGGGCGAACTGGCCAAGAAAAACAAGGTTTTTAAAACCTATATCGGATTGGGATATCACGAATCGCTTACCCCATCGGTGATCAAAAGAAATATTCTGGAAAATCCCGGTTGGTACACGGCCTACACACCCTACCAAGCAGAGATTGCCCAAGGTAGACTGGAGGCCCTTTTAAATTTCCAGACCATGGTCGCAGACCTTACAGGTATGGAAATTGCCAATGCCTCTCTTTTGGATGAAAGTACCGCTGCCGCCGAGGCCATGAGCATGTTGTTCGAGGTGCGTAGTCGCCAGCAAAAGAAAGACGGTGTTGTAAAGTTCTTCGTTTCCGAAGAGGTGTTGCCTCAAACGTTGAGTTTGTTGGAAACACGAGCTATACCTTTAGGTATAGAATTGGTCATTGGAAACCATGAGTCTTTTGATTTTTCAGATGAATTCTATGGAGCTTTGCTACAATATCCAGGTAAACATGGTCAAGTTCATGACTATGCCGGTTTTGTGGAAAACGCAAAGGCCAAGGAAATCAAAGTAGCGGTGGCTGCCGACATTTTGAGCTTGGTAATGCTTACCCCTCCTGGCGAATGGGGCGTGGATGCCGTAGTGGGAACCACACAACGTTTTGGGATTCCTTTGGGTTATGGCGGACCACACGCCGCATTCTTTGCCACCAAAGAAGCTTACAAAAGAAATATTCCCGGGCGAATTATCGGGATCACCAAAGATACTGATGGCAACCCGGCCTTACGTATGGCCCTCCAAACCAGGGAGCAACATATAAAAAGAGATAAAGCAACCTCCAACATTTGTACCGCCCAGGTACTCTTGGCTGTAATGGCGGGTATGTATGCAGTTTATCACGGACCGGAAGGTTTGAAGTTTATTGCAAACAAAGTCCATAACAATACCAAAAAGTTGTCCAAAACATTGGAAGCTTACGGTTTTGAGCAATCGAACAGTGCTTATTTTGACACCGTTAAGGTAAAAGTTAAAAATAGCAGCCGTCTTAAGGAGGTCGCAGAAAGCAAGAATATCAACCTACATTATGTTGATGACACCACAGTGTCCATATCTTTGAACGAAGCTGTTTCCAATACTGATTTGGATACGTTGATTTCTTGCTTCTTGGAATCGCATGATTTGGGTGAAAAAGCCTTGGACGATATTCAATTAGGAGAAGTCATTCCAAATCCATTGCAAAGGAAAACTCCATTTATGGAGCATGGGGTATTCAACTCTTATCACTCAGAAACGGAGTTGATGCGTTATATCAAAAAATTGGAGCGCAAGGATTTGGCATTGAACCAATCCATGATCTCTTTGGGAAGCTGCACCATGAAGTTGAATGCCGCATCGGAAATGTTACCATTGAGCTGGGGAGAATGGGGTAATATCCACCCTTTTGTTCCTTTAAATCAGGCAGAAGGGTACCAGGAAGTCTTAAAATCATTGGAAGAGCAACTCAATGTGATAACAGGATTTTCTGCCACTTCCCTTCAACCCAACTCGGGAGCGCAAGGAGAATATGCAGGACTTATGGTAATAAGAGCTTACCATGAATCAAGAGGTGAAGAACACCGTAACATTTGTTTGATACCCGCTTCAGCCCATGGAACCAATCCAGCTTCAGCTGTAATGGCCGGCATGAAAGTAGTTGTGACCAAAACCGATGAAAAAGGAAACATTGATTTGACCGATTTGGAGGAAAAAGTGGAGCAACATGCCGACAATTTGGCTGCATTGATGGTCACTTACCCTTCTACCCATGGTGTCTTTGAATCATCGATTAGACAAATTACCAAACTCATCCACGATAATGGCGGACAAGTTTATATGGACGGTGCCAACATGAACGCCCAAGTGGGGTTGACCAATCCTGCAACTATTGGGGCCGATGTTTGTCACTTGAACCTGCACAAGACTTTTGCTATTCCGCATGGAGGTGGTGGACCAGGTGTAGGACCCATTTGTGTTGCCGAACAATTAAAACCTTTTTTGCCAACGAATCCAGTAATTCCCACTGGCGGAGAACATGCGATAACGGCCATTTCTTCGGCACCGTGGGGAAGTTCTCTGGTATGTTTGATTTCCTATGGTTATATCAAAATGTTAGGTTCAGAAGGACTTACAAAAGCTACAGAAGCAGCCATTCTAAATGCCAACTACATCAAAGACCGTTTAAAAGGTAAGTTCGATGTATTGTACACAGGTGAGCGTGGACGTGCCGCCCACGAAATGATCATTGACTGTAGGCCCTTTAAAGCAAATGGAATAGAGGTAACCGATATCGCCAAGCGACTTATCGATTACGGATTCCACGCACCAACAGTTTCCTTCCCAGTTGCAGGAACATTGATGATAGAACCAACGGAAAGTGAAAGCCGCGCCGAACTGGACCGTTTTTGCGATGCGTTATTGTCCATTCGAGAAGAGATTGATGAAGCTTCACCAGATGAAATGGATAATGTGTTGAAAAATGCTCCCCACACATTGGGCATGTTAACAAGTGATTCATGGAATCATTCCTATAGCAGGGAAAAAGCCGCTTTTCCATTACCATATATCGCCGAAAACAAGTTTTGGCCAAGTATAAGAAGAACGGATGAAGCGTTTGGGGATCGTAATTTAATGTGCACTTGTGCTCCTATCGAAGAGTATATGGAAGCCTAAAAACCATTACAAACATTGAGAAAAGCCTTGATTCTAAAATTAGACCAAGGCTTTTTTCTTTTCCAGCCATATAAACGGTACCTTTTGAACATTGTAACATTTGTTATGCATGCATAGTACCCAAAGTTTAAATATCTTAAATTGATTTTGATTAAAAACCCCTTTATAAAATGAAAATTGGCATTACAGGCACCGGAAGCTATATTCCTTCCATAGTAACCAAGAACGAAGATTTTTTGAATCATGAGTTTATGGAGACCGATGGATCGGCCTTTGAACAACGGAACAATGTAATTATTGAAAAGTTCGAAGCGATAACGGGTATTGCGAATCGGCGATATGCCAAACCAGACCTCAAAACGTCGGACATTGGCTTTTTGGCGGCTGAAGAAGCCATCGCAAATGCCGGAGTGGATAAAGAGGAACTGGATTACATCATATTTGCCCACAATTTTGGGGACCTTACCCCTGGAAAAATCCAAGGAGACACTTTACCAAGTTTGGCGACACGCGTAAAACATTTATTGCGGATCCAAAATCCAAAATGTGTTGCTTATGACTTAATTTTCGGTTGTCCAGGTTGGATAGAAGGTATGATTCAGGCAACTGCATTTATCAAAAGTGGTATGGCCAAAAAATGTTTGGTGATAGGTGGAGAAACCCTTTCTCGAGTTGTGGACCCGCACGACCGTGACAGTATGATTTTTTCCGATGGCGCGGGAGCTACCATTTTGGAGGCCGATGCACCCAATGGGGAGATATTGTCACATGCCTCGGTAACTTATGCCAATGAGGAGGCCTATTATTTATATTTTGACAAATCCAATAGTCCTTCGGAATCCAAGGATACCCGGTACATAAAAATGCTTGGGAGAAAAATTTATGAATTTGCTTGTGTAAACGTACCGAAAGCCATGGCTTCCTGTTTGGATGATAGTGGCGTGAGCATTGATGATGTAAAGAAAATCTTCATCCATCAAGCCAATGAAAAAATGGATGAGGCCATCATCAAACGGTTCTATAAAATCTATGGGAAATCCGTTCCAGAAAATATCATGCCCATGAGCATTCAGGATTTGGGCAATAGTTCAGTTGCTACTGTTCCCACTTTATATGATATGGTGCTTAAAGGCAAACTACCGGAACATGAAGTAAAAAAGGGAGATGTTGTTATATTTGCAAGTGTTGGTGCCGGCATGAACATCAATGCCATTGTATACAAATATTAAATGTACGAGAACAACTTTCCCAATAAGCGCTATAAGCACACTCTAGAATTCCTAAAAAAGCACATCGGTACTTCAGCATCCATTTTGGACTTGGGAGTTGAGAACCCCTTTTCTGAAATAATGAAATCCAACGGGTACCAAGTGGAAAACACCCAAGGCGAAGATTTGGATATTGACTTTGAAAAAGTGGCGCAATCAGATGCGGATGTAGTTACCGCCTTTGAGATTTTTGAACATTTGGTAGCCCCGTTTAATGTTTTGAAAGAGATTAAATCCAAAAAAATAGTGGCAAGCATACCTATGCGTTTGTGGTTTGCACCTGCCTACCGAAGCAAAACAGACCCTTGGGACCGTCATTATCACGAATTCGAGGATTGGCAATTTGACTGGCTTATGGAAAAAGCTGGTTGGACCATTATAGATTCTGCCAAATGGACAAATCCAACCAAAAAAATTGGTATACGGCCTATTCTAAGATATTTCACGAACAGGTACTATATTGTTTATGCGGAAAGGACCCAAAAGTAATTTGGGATAAGTGCCCAGTTTTTTGGAATTTTAGCAAATGCGAATCAGTATTGTTATTCCAGCCCATAATGAAGCATCTTATTTAAAAGACTGTCTGGACTCTTTTGTAGCTCAAACCTATTTGCCCAACGAGCTCATTGTTGTGGATGACAATTCTTCGGACGATACATTTAAAATTGCCCAAAGCTTTACAAAGCAACACAACTGGATAAAAGTACTACAGCGCAAATCTGCCGATGAACACGTCCCTGGAAAAAAAGTGGTGGACACCTTTAATTTTGGTTTAGAGCGTACTTCGGAATATGACCTGATCGGCAAGTTCGATGCGGATATCATCTTACCGAACAACTATTTTGAGCTGATAGTGAATCAATTTCAAGCCAATTGGAAACTAGGCATGTGCTCTGGTCTTTTGTACATAAAAAAAGGGGATGAATGGATCTATGAAAACATTTCGGATAAAAATCATATCCGAGGTCCAATAAAATTGTACCACAAAGCCTGTTTCAACAAAATCGATGGTCTCCGGCCTGGGGTTGGCTGGGACACGGTAGACACCCTTTTGGCCAAATACTACGACTTTCATACTCTGACACTTCAAGAACTTCATGTAAAACACCTCCGCCCAACCGGACATGGATATAGTTCCAAAAAGCACCAAACCAAAGGCGTAGCGATGTACAAAATGCGCTATGGAATTGTTCTCACCAAAATTGCCGCATTAAAAATGGCCTGGCAGGCCAGAAATCCCAGTTTATATTTTCAAGTGGTTTTCGGGTATTTAAAAGCATTCTTTCAACAACAATCTCACTTCGTTTCCAAAAAGGAGGGAAAATTTATCCGTAGCTATAGGTGGAAAGGAATCATTTCAAAAATCAAATAGCTTTTTCCAAGTAATTGATTTTTAAATTTTTAACAAACACTTATTTATCAAAGTAAGCGAATACCCTTACAGTCTTTACGCAGTAAAACTACAATCTTAACACTAAAAGGTCTTTTATCAATTGAAAAAGGGCATCCATCAATTCCAGGAGTTTCAAATACAAACTACACCTAACTTTATTAGAAAGCGCAACAAAGGCATAACCACAAAATTAAGGTAATGGATTTCCCGATGTAAAACCCAACATCAAAAAAGGATTCATCATAAAAAAACATATGAAACCTTCTTTGTATTTACGTTTAGTTCAGATTTATGCACTTTTTGCCCTTTTCTTTTCCAATACACTATTGGCTCAGATACCGGGCCAAAGTTATTTTGACAGTACAGGGTATATTGAATATATCGCTGGTGATTACCCCTTGATCATTTCCATCCCACATGGCGGATACGAAGTACCTGATGGGATTGCGGACAGAAATTGCGGTGGTTGTGTATATTCCAGAGATTCCTTTACCCAGGAAATAGGGAGAAGCCTCATCCAATATTTTTTTAATGAAACAGGACACTATCCTCATGTTATCATTAATCTTTTGGATCGCAGTAAGTTGGACACCAATCGCCCCATAGAAGACGGTGCCGATGGAGATCCTACGGGGGAACAGGCATGGACGAACTATCAAAATTATATAGAAGATACAAAAACAAAAATCATACAAGATTTTGGAAGAGGACTGCTCATAGATCTACATGGACATGCACATCCCATAAAACGGATTGAACTGGGGTACATTCTTACACATAATGATCTCAACCAAACAGATGAAACATTAAATACTGATTTTCATATCAATAGGAACAGTATTAAAAATTTGGTCAATGATAATGTTCTAAACCTTTCACATTCCGAATTGGTAAGGGGTCCTTTAAGTTTTGGTGCATTGCTTCACGATAAAGGATACCCTACGGTACCCAGTCCTGCTGATCCATTTCCAGATTTTGATGATCCTTATTTTAATGGTGGATACATTGTATACCAGAATGGAGCTCACTTCAACAACAGTTTTGATTCCTTTCAGATTGAGGCCGACCAAAATATCCGAATAAATGGTGGTGAGCAAGCTCGAGAAGAATTTGCAGAAGATTGCGCCATTATCATAAGTCAATATTTAAGTCTTCACTATGGGATTGGATCGATTGATTTTGATGGGGATGGGGTGCTATCAGACCTCGACTGTAACGATTTCGATGATAGTATTTATCCAGGTGCTGATGAGATACCATATAACGGAGTTGATGATGACTGCGATTCCACTACCTTGGACGATGACCTTGACCAAGATGGTTTCGACAATGCGGAGGACTGTGATGATTCCAACCCCAACATCAACCCGGATGCTGAGGAGATTCCCTATAATGGCATCGACGATGACTGCGACCCGGCCACCGTGGACGATGACCTCGACCAAGATGGGTTCAACAATGCGGAGGACTGTGATGATTCCAACCCCAACATCAACCCGGATGCGGAGGAGATTCCCTACAATGGCATAGACGATGACTGCGACCCTGCCACCTTGGATGATGACCTCGACCAAGATGGGTTCGACAATGTGGAGGACTGTGATGACAACAACCCCAACATCAACCCCAATGCGGAGGAGATACCCTACAATGGCATAGACGATGATTGTGACCCGGCCACCGTGGACGATGACCTTGACCAAGATGGTTTCGACAATGTAGAGGATTGTGATGACAACAATCCGAACATCAACCCCAATGCGGATGAAATACCTTACAATGGCATCGACGATGACTGTGACCCGGCCACATTGGATGATGACCTCGACCAGGATGGGTTCAATAATGTGGATGATTGTGATGACTCCGACCCCAATGTCAATCCCGATGCAGAGGAGATTCCGTACAACGGTATCGACGATGACTGCGACCCTGCCACCTTGGATGATGACCTCGACCAAGATGGTTTCGACAATGCGGAGGACTGTGATGATTCCAACCCCAACATCAACCCGGATGCCGATGAGATACCTTATAATGGCATCGACGATGACTGTGACCCGGCCACATTGGATGATGACCTCGACCAGGATGGTTTCGACAATGCAGAGGACTGTGATGACAACAATCCCAACATCAACCCTGATTCAGAGGAGATTCCCTACAATGGCATAGACGATGACTGTGACCCGGCCACCTTGGACGATGACCTCGACCAGGATGGTTTCGAAAATGCAGAGGATTGTGATGACACTGACCCCAACATTAACCCTAATGCTGATGAGGTTCCCTATAATGGTATCGACGATGATTGTGACCCGGCCACCTTGGATGATGACCTCGACCAGGATGGTTTCGAAAATGCAGAGGACTGTGATGACAACAATCCCAACATCAACACTGATGCTGATGAGGTTCCCTATAATGGCATCGATGATGACTGTGACCCCACTACCTTGGACGATGATCTAGATCAAGATGGTTTCGACAATGCGGAGGATTGTGATGACAACAATCCGAACATCAACCCCAATGCGGAGGAGATTCCCTACAATGGCATAGACGATGACTGCGACCCCACTACCTTGGACGATGACCTTGACCAAGATGGTTTCAACAATGCGGAAGATTGTGATGACAACAATCCGAACATCCATCCGAACGCAGAGGAGATTCCCTATAACGGCATAGATGACGACTGCAACCCGGCAACTGTGGATGATGACCTCGACCAGGATGGTTTCAACACTATCGATGATTGTGATGACACGAACCCAAATATCCATCCAAATGCAGAGGAGATTCCATACAACGGCATAGATGACGACTGCGACCCGGCAACTTTGGAAGATGACCTCGACCAGGATGGTTTCAACAATGCGGAAGATTGTGATGATACCAATTCCAATATCAATCCAGATGTTGTGGAAATATTAGATAATCAAATTGACGAAAACTGTGATGGTATCATTGGAGTCACAACCTCATCCGAACCAGATCTAGAGCCTGAGCCTGAGCCTGAGCCTGAGCCTGAGCAAAAAAACAACGAGCTTGTTATTTACCCTAATCCCGCGAGTGAATATATATACATTACTAAACCGGACAATCATGATTTTAAGGTTAACATCTATGATGTTAAGCAACGCCAAGTAATGAGCACTCGAAACAAATCAACTTTAATTGTGGCACACCTATCTCAGGGCATCTACTTTTTAATATACACCGACTTAGTGACAGGAAAAAGAGTCGTAAAGAAGTGGATTATCTCAAGGTAATAACTTAATCAAACTCCAAAACCTCCCCAATCGGTTGTCCCGTAGCCCCATTCGGGAATGCAATGCCCAGCAAAGCTGCAATGGTGGGGGCAATATCAGGAATCTCGGTACGGTTCACCGTACTTCCTTGCTTGATTCCTTTTCCGTACAGCAACAATGGCACGTGGGTGTCGTAAATTTGAGCGGAACCATGGGTGGAACCTGTTCGGCTGTACGAGATGTAACCTACATTGGGTACAAGTAGAACATCTCCCGAGCGCTTCTGGTTGTAACCATTCTGTAAAATATATGGAATACCCTCCTTATATTCGTTTTTCCACATTTGATTTGCCGTGTAGACTTGCCCAATACCTTCGTAAGACAATAGTTCTTTCGCAATATCCTCTTGGGCATCATCCAAATCAATATCCAAATTGGCCAGAATCTTATAATCCAAGAACAATTGATAATTGGAAAGGTCCCGCACTACATCTGTAGTCCCGTACTTATACTGAAGAAACTCACCAAACTTTGTTTTCATACCATCCATATCCAAATAACCTGCAGGAATTTTGGAGTCCATTAAATAGGATGGTACATTAATGGCCGCATGATCGGCCGTTAGAAAAACCGTGTATTCCCCTTCGCCGACTTTCGCGTCCAAAGTGGAAAAAATTCGGGCCAAATCTCGATCAAGCCTAATGTAGGTATCTTCCACTTCCTTGGAGTTCACTCCATAAAAATGGCCTACGTAATCTGTACTGGAAAAACTGATGGCCAAAAAATCGGTTATGGTATCGGCTCCTAAATCTTCAGCTTCCAATGCTGCTAATGCAAAGTCTGCAGTAATGCTATTTCCAAAAGGACTTCTTCTCAAGAGATCAAATTGTCCATTTTGCTCCCAAATGGCCGGAAAATTATGTGGAAAAGTATTTGTGGTTTCACCCTTCTGTATGCCTTCATAATTATTGCCATCCAATCCACTTTCCACATACGTTTCAATAGGTTTTAGGGTATTCCACGGTTTCTTATATGATTCAACTTTATCGGAAGCATTGAAATCCACCACCCATTGTGGCAGTTCATCCATGTAATAGGAACTGGTTATCCAATTTCCTGTTTCTCCACCTTCAAACCAATAAGCTGCATTGGCAGTGTGGCCCGCGGGTAAAATGGCGCCTCTATCCTTCAAGGCCACACCAATCACTTTACCCCTCTTTTGGGTGTGCAAACGCAATTGATCGGTAATAGTGGTTGTAAGCATCCTATGCGGTGACATTTGTCCAGCATCTGAGGTAGTTCCTAACGAAGCATAGCTGTCATCACCTGCGCAGTATACCTCTTCGCCAGATTCCTTATCGAACCAATCATTCCCTATGATTCCGTGCATGGAAGGGGTTGTTCCTGTATAAACAGAGGTATGCCCAGGTCCAGTACTGGTCGGTGCGTAGTTAAAATGATTGTTTTTACAATTAAATCCTTCGTTTACCAATCTTTTAAAACCTCCTTCTCCATATTGGTTCCAAAACCGCGTCAAGTAGTCATACCTCATTTGATCTACCACAATGCCCACTACCAATTTCGGTGTTTGGGCAATGGATGCTGGCTGAGCTTCTGCATCGTTCTTTTTTCTACGTTGACCATAAGTAAAACTGATCATGCACAATGCCAAAATCGAAACTATAAAGTTGCTTGTTTTCATGTTAAGGATTTAATCGAATAAGAGCAAAACTATTGAATTCTCTTGTTTAAAAATTTAAATCAAGGTTAAATGCTGCACAATATTCTTATTTTTATGACCTCAAGTCCATAAAACGCATGAAATACCTAGAAGCGATTGGAAAATACTTCATCATGATTTGGGAAGTATTTAAAAAACCTACCAAGTGGCGCATTATGAAAACCTTGATCTTCAAGGAAATTGATGAGCTGATTTATGGCGCCATGGGCATCATTATTTTTATTTCCTTTTTTATTGGAGGTGTTGTTACCATTCAAACAGCACTTAACCTTAATAGCCCTTTATTGCCTAAAAGCCTTATTGGTTTTGCAACAAGGCAATCGGTGATTTTGGAGTTTGCCCCTACCTTTACTTCCATTATTATGGCAGGAAAAGTAGGCTCCTATATTACTTCCAGTATCGGTACTATGAGGGTAACAGAACAAATTGATGCGCTCGAGGTAATGGGAATCAACTCTTTGAACTATCTGGTTTTTCCAAAAATTGTCGCCACTATGTTGTATCCTTTTGCGGTGGCAATTTCGATGTTTGTTGGTATTCTTGGGGGATGGATTGCAGCTGTTTTTGGTGGTTTTGCGCCCAGTGGGGAATTCATCCAAGGGCTCCAAATGGACTTTGATTCGTTCCATGTGACCTATGCGTTCATCAAATCTGTGGTTTTTGCTTTTGTTATTGCCACCGTACCTTCTTACCATGGTTATTATATGACTGGAGGAGCTTTGGAAGTTGGAAAAGCCAGTACCACTTCCTTTGTTTGGACGAGTGTGGTGATCATTATTTTGAATTATGTATTAACTCAATTGTTGCTAGGCTAATGATAGAAGTAGAAAACATACATAAATCGTTTGGGGACAATCATGTTCTAAAGGGTATTTCGACCATATTCGACAAGGGAAAAACCAACCTGATCATTGGTCAAAGTGGTTCAGGAAAAACAGTTTTCTTAAAATGTTTGTTAGGACTTTTTGAGCCTGATGAAGGAAGCATTTGCTACAACGGACAATATTATTCAAAGCTTTCAACTAAAGAACGTAGAAACCTGCGTCAAGAAATGGGCATGGTTTTCCAAGGAAGCGCACTTTTTGATTCCATGACCGTGGAAGGTAATGTAATGTTCCCATTGGACATGTTTACCAACCAATCCCAATCCGAAAAGCAAGATCGGGTAGATTTTGTTTTGAAAAGGGTCAACCTAGTAGATGCACACAAAAGGTATCCCGCAGAAATTTCCGGGGGTATGCAAAAAAGAGTTGCCATTGCTCGTGCCATTGTGATGAACCCAAAATACTTGTTCTGTGACGAGCCCAACTCTGGACTTGATCCCAAAACGGCCATTTTAATTGATAATCTGATTCATGAGATTACCCAAGAATACGATATTACTACAGTAATCAATACCCACGATATGAACTCCGTAATGGAAATCGGGGAAAAAATCATCTTTCTTAAAAATGGATTTAAAGAATGGGAAGGAACCAACAAAGAAATCTTCAAAACCGATAACAAAGCCGTAACGGATTTTGTCTATTCGTCAGAGCTCTTTAAAAAGGTTCGACAAATGTATATTGAGGAACGGAATTAAATCAATCTACTTCCTTAATAACCAAAGTCGAATCCTGAAGACGCAGCTTTAACCAAGCCAGCATTTTCTTGGAATCTGATTCTTTATCGGAACTGCTGATTCCATCTTTCCAATTCACCTCAAAAACTGGGACTGTATCCATTTTTTTAAAATCAGTGCGAACTTGATAAGAAAAACTTAAGGCATCGATATTTTCATAATTGGCCTTGGCTTCCGCACTTATATCCTGAAAAGGAATCTGCTTTCCAGCGTTTTTGGTCAAGGTGGCCAATTCTTCTTCGAGCAGTCGAATTTGTTCGTCTTTGTTCAGGAGTTCCGCTTTGTTCTTTTCATAAAGTTCACTCACATAGTTGAACTTTTCCTCGGAATCGTCCTTACCTCCTTGTATAATATGGAGCTCGGCATCTTTTAGCCTATTATATTCGTTCTTTTGTGTTCTCCAGGTGTTGATGATGTTATCTGGAACCAATTCGTCCCCCATAAAAACCACTTCGATCATTGAAGTCCCGTCATCCACATACTCCAATTTGGTCAAATTGTCCACATACCTTCCGGCACCATCAAACTGGTACACTTCCACTGTGTCCTGTAAAAATTCTTGAGCCTGTTTCATAAAAAGTGACTCCTGAAACACATTATAAAAAGTGAATCCTGCCGGAATCATCACCAAAATGCCGGTAATGGATGCCAAACGTGCAATTAGTCTTCTCCGGTGGGAATTGGCATAGCGAACCATGGGAAACCTTAAAAACTTAATAACCAAGAAGGTAGCCAAACCAATAAAAATGGTATTAATAATAAAAAGGTACATGGCACCTGCTGCGTATAGCGGTTTGCCTATCGCGAGACCAAAACCTACCGTGCACAAAGGTGGCATAAGTGCGGTTGCAATGGCCACACCAAAAATGACGCTTGCAATGGTTCCCTTTTTGGCACGGGCAATCACAAGGGCGAGCCCACCAAAAAATGCAATCAGTACGTCTCTGATATCCGGTTTTGTACGTGCAAGCAATTCTGAAGATTCATCTCGTAACGGAAAAAAATAGAAAAACAAAAATGCAGTTATCACACTCAACACCACCATTACCGTGAAGTTTTTAAGTGATCTCCGCAGTGTATCGATATCATTAATGGCCAAGGACATCCCCATACCCAAAATGGGTCCCATTAAAGGAGAAATAAGCATGGCTCCGATAACCACCGCTGTTGAATTGGCGTTCAGCCCAATAGAGGCAATAAAAATGGAGCACACCAAAATCCACGTGGTGTGGTTTTTAAAAGGGATATCCGCTATTATGGATTCCTTAGTGGCTACAGCATCTGTATTGGAACGGATTTCCAACAAATCTGACAGAAACTTGCGCACACTGCCCAACAGTCCCTTAAAATCCTTTTTTACCTCATCCCCACTATCCTGATTGGGAGCTGTGGTTTCCTCATCCTTTTGTTGTTCTTCACTCATATTTTACGCGAACTGATCACCAAATTTTTCCTTTACTTGGTTCAACACCTTTTTAATATCCTGTTGTTTGTCCTTGGGGTAAATCAAAAGCACTTCTTCCTTATCTACGATTATGTAATTTTCCAGACCATCCACTACAACGACCTTCCCTTTTGGTGAACGAATCATGTTGCCTTTGGCATCTTCCAACAATACTTGGGCATTTACAACGGCATTTTCATCTTTGTCTTTATCGAGTTTGTCGTAAAGAGCTCCCCAGGTTCCCAAGTCGTTCCAATCAAAAGTTGCTGGCAGGGTATAAATGGATTTGGATTGCTCCAAGATAGCATAATCGATGGATATGTTTTCTGCCTTGGCATAATTTTCTTGGATAAAACCCCTTTCTTCAGACGTATTATAACAAGCTATTCCTCCCCCGAACAAGTCATACTGACTTGGTTGATATTTTTTAAAGGCTTCTACTATGGTTTCCACGCTCCACATAAATATCCCCGCATTCCAAAGAAAATTACCTTGTGCCAAAAATTCCTTGGCGGTTGCATAATCTGGCTTTTCCCTGAACTGGGACACCTTTTTCAGGTTTTCGTCACTTCCCTTCTCAAATTCGATGTAACCAAAGCCGGTATTGGGAAACGTAGGTTGAATACCCAAGGTGCAGAGCGCATTTTCCTTTTCACATTTGTTGAAACAGGCTATCACATCTTTTTCAAAAGCAGCTTCATCCTCTATCCAATGGTCGCTTGGAGCTACGATCATTACCGCATTGGGATTCATTTTTTGAATTTTCAGGGAAGCATATAATATACATGGTGCCGTATTCCGCATGGCAGGTTCGAGTACAACTTGGTCTTGTTTTACCTTTGGTAATTGTTCCAAAACCAAATCGTTGTAACGCTCATTGGTCAAGATCAAAATGTTTTCGGTGGGAATAAACCTATTTAAACGATCAAAAGTTTTTTGAATCAAGGTTTTTCCCGTTCCCAGCATATCGTGAAACTGTTTGGGGTTGGATGATGTACTTACAGGCCAAAAGCGGGAACCTACTCCACCTGCCATTAAAACTGCGTAATAATTCTGGTTCATTTTAATGTTTTTATAATTTAAGTGATGTTATCACGGCATATCTTTAACCAATTCAACTTCAGCATTGGGTTGAAACAAATATAATCTGCCAGTGGACAACTCGACACATTCGTATCGTTTTACTTTCTTATTTCCTTTTTTAAACAACCTGCCATTGTATAACCTAAAAATACTGCCTTGGGGTAGTTCGTATACATAGCTATGCTTACGTTCTTCTTCATCAAAGGCCTTGAGTGCGATGGATAATCTCGCATCGGTACTACTGCTGGCCTTTGGGTTTTTAAAATGGTTTGCGATAATAGGCAATAATTGCGAGGGAAACACTTCTGGCCTAATAAATGGCACCATTAACTGCTGAAAGGTACGCTTCCATTCGATACCGTGGGGTTTTATTCGACGACCGTACTTTTCAAAGGCCACCAAATGCGCTATTTCGTGGACAAGTGTTATCAAGAACCGATATTTGTTCAAAGAAGCATTTACGGTAATTTGGTGCAAGCCGTTCGGCAATCTTCGGTAATCGCCATGCCTAGTTACCCGATGGTTCACAATTTTTAAATGCACCCCATGGGTCTTGATCAATTCAAAACAGGGAGTAACAGCAAGATCAGGAAGATATTTTTGAAGGGTATCGCTCACAGGGATAAAGTTATCGATTTATCCATAAAATATTTCCAATATTAAACTACGGCGTACTATTGCTCACCTGCAATAATTTTCCATTGTAAAGCTTTTGCCCTGTCAAGGCAAAATCTTTGATATAGGTGGCCATTTCCAATGCCGTAACGGGAGCTTTGTAGCCAGGAAAGGCCTCTTCCAGCATTTCAGTTTGTACGGCCCCTAAGGCCAATACGTTGAAACTCGGACCTGTTTCTTTATATTCTTCAGCTAAAAGCTCGGTTAGAGTGATTACAGCGCCTTTACTGGAACTGTAGGCAGATAGTCCTGGAAACTTCATACTGCCTTGTACCCCGCCCATGGAACTCACGGTAAGGACATGTCCTTCCCGGCCCATCATGGGAAGTACTGCCTTGGTCATTTCGGCAACACCGAACACATTGACTTTGTAAACGCTTTCAAACTCTTCCTTAGTGGTTTCCGAAAATGGCTTGTTCAGCAATCGTCCCGCATTATTAATGAGAACATCCACAACATGCCACTGTTCGAGGAAATCAATAACTTTCCTGAAATCGTCCGGGTTACCTAAATCAAATGGAAAACAATGAACATTGGACAATTCCAAATCTTCGACAGGTTTTGAATTCCGAGAAAGTGCCAATACCTGATGCCCTTCTTGGGCAAAAAGTTTGACCAGTTCAAAACCTATTCCCCTACTCGTTCCCGTAATGATAATATTTGCCATGATTGGAAAGTGATTCTTACCTATTCTGTCAATTTGATTTCTTGTGTTGGTGCATTGGCAATACCCTCTATAATTGGGATTGATTTATTGACCAGTTCAGCCATATGTGTAAAATCCATAATATCCGGCTCATCTCCAACTTTATGGTAGTGATTAAAATTGGTGAAATCAAAAGTACAGAAGGTGTGGGACGGCACTCCGAACTCTTCATGAAACGGGTAATTGTCCGATCGTTGGTACAAGTTGAATTCTTTTGCCGTTGGCAGGAAACCTACCAATTTCTCACTAGCATATGTATTGCTCACCTCTGCCAAATTAGACATATCATAACCCGTGATATACATAAAATAATCTTTCCCTTTCAACGGAACACCGGTCATTTCAAAATTGAGCATGGTGTACAAATTCAAATCCTTCTCCTTTAATTTTTTGGCCAAATGCTTGGACCCCAATAATCCTTTCTCCTCTGCACTGAACAGAGCGAATATTATACTGCGTTTATTGGTCTTTTGGGTTCCAAAATAACGGGCCATTTCCAATACTGTAGAAGTTCCCGACGCATTATCGTTGGCTCCGTTGGCAATAGCATCCCCATTTTCTGGTTTTACAATGCCAATGTGATCATAATGTGCCCCGATAAGGATATACTCATTCTTTAAATCAGGGTCATTGCCCTCCACCACTCCAACAATATTATATGAAGGCTTTTTAAAGTTGGACAGTGTATCCCTAAAGGTTTCAAAGTACGGCTCTAGTCTATATGATTTAAAATAAGTCTCTATATACTTTGCAGCCATTTCTATTCCTTCGCTACCCGAATCCCTTCCTTTAAGATCATTGGAAGCCAAGTAGTTCATCATCTCACCAATCCTTTCTGAATTGGTAAACGTATCCTC
Source organism: uncultured Allomuricauda sp. (assembly GCF_947258355.1). Classification (GTDB taxonomy): domain Bacteria; phylum Bacteroidota; class Bacteroidia; order Flavobacteriales; family Flavobacteriaceae; genus Flagellimonas. The sequence goes on along the minus strand of NZ_CAMYIC010000020.1, from coordinate 74,138 downwards.
AGATTCCGGCAGAGCAGGTGATTCAATTACCGTGGTTTCCGAAACCTGCGTAGAACCACAGTTCATTGCTAAAAGAGTCACCAGGGCATATATCAATGTCTTCATGTAATTGCTTTTTGAATTGTTTAAAGATAAAAAAAGCATCCCGAAAAGGATGCTTTTTGAAATATGTATTCTGGACCGTGTACTAAATTCACAGATTAGGCCAACATGGTCACAGGGTTCTCCAAGTATGCCCTCAATGTTTGAAGGAATTGAGCCCCTGTAGCTCCATCAACTGTTCTGTGGTCACAGGCCAGTGTGATTTTCATGGTACTGCCGGGCACGATTTCACCGTTTTTAACAACTGGTTTTTCAACAATGGCACCAACGGATAAAATCGCAGAATTCGGTTGATTGATAATGGAAGTGAATTCCAGTATACCGAACATTCCCAAATTGGAAACGGTAAAGGTACTTCCCTCCATTTCATCCGGCTTTATTTTCTTGTTTCTTGCTCTACCGGCTAAATCTTTAACCGCGGTTCCCAGTTGAGTCAAACTCAATTGATCAGCAAACTTGATTACGGGTACCACAAGACCTTCATCTACAGCTACGGCAACACCCATGTGTACGTGATGTTTGTAAACAGTAGTATCTCCATTCCAAGAAGTATTTACCTGTGGATGCTTTTTAAGGGCCATCGCACATGCTTTTAACACCATATCGTTAAAGGAAACCTTGGTGTCTGGCAAATTGTTTATTTGTGAACGGGATGCTTTGGCATTGTCCATATCCACCTCTATGGTCAAATAATAGTGTGGCGCAGAGAATTTGGACTCGCCCAAACGCTTTGCAATCACTTTACGCATGGTAGAGTTTTTCACCTCTTCCTCGCTTTCCTCACCAACAGGAAGTGCAACCGGTGCTACTGCTGGTGCAGCTTCGGTTTTTTCTGCTGATGGTGCTTTTGCCGCTGGGGTAAAGTTCTCTATGTCTTTTTTAACTATTCTGCCGTTATCACCTGTGCCTTTTACATCGGCCAAGTTGATGCCTTTCTCTTCGGCAATTTTTTTGGCCAATGGCGAAGCAAAAATACGTTGACCGTCTTGTGTCACAGGAGCAGATTCTTCTTTTTGGGAGGATGCTTCAGCCTTTGGGGCTTCGTCTTTGGTTGTTTCAGATTTTGGAGCACTCTTGGAAGAACCACCACCAGCTTGTGCTTTGAGCACAGCATCAACATCGGTTCCTTCTGGTCCAATAATGGCCAATAGTGAATCAACTGGAGCTCCTTCTCCTTCTTGAATACCGATATACAACAATACACCGGAATAGAATGATTCAAATTCCATTGTGGCTTTGTCGGTCTCTATCTCGGCGAGGATATCTCCTTCTTCAACTTCGTCGCCAACACTTTTTAACCAACTGGCCACGGTTCCTTCTTCCATGGTATCACTCAACCGAGGCATGCTCACGATTTCCACTCCCTCAGGAATGTCCGCAGGCTCACCTGCAGGAGCTGGACTCTCTTCTGCTGCAGGCTCTGCAGCTTCTTCTTTCTTTGAATCCGATGAATTACTTTCCGACCCGCCGTTAAGCAGCCCTGAAATATCTTCTCCTTCTTCACCTATAATGGCCAAAAGTGAATCAACCGGGGCACCATCACCTTCCTCTATTCCAATATGGAGCAAAGTCCCTTCATGAAAAGATTCAAATTCCATGGTGGCCTTGTCCGTTTCGATTTCGGCCAAAATATCACCTTCTTCGACTTTGTCCCCTACGTTTTTGAGCCATTTTGCCACGGTTCCTTCTTCCATGGTATCGCTCAATCTAGGCATGTTGATTACTTCTGCCATCTAATTATAATTTATGTTGTAAAAATGGATAGTCTTCTTGTTCGTAAACGGTGTCGTACAACTGTTCCAATGGTGGGAAATCTGATTCTTCAGCAAATTTCTCGCACTCTTTAACTAGATCCTTCACCTTTTTGTCGATTTTCTTTAGGTCGTCTTCGGATGCATATCCTTTCTCTAAGATAACATCTTTAACCTGAGTGATCGGATCTATTTTCTTGTACTCTTCCACTTCTTCTTTTGTTCTGTAGTGCTGCGCATCTGACATGGAGTGGCCACGATATCTGTACGTCTTCATCTCCAAGAAAGTTGGACCACCTCCTGTACGTGCACGCTCAATTGCCTTATCCATTTCTTTGGCAACAATTGCCGGATCCATTCCATCCACTGGGCCACATGGCATTTCGTAACCAAGACCCAACTTCCAAATGTCAGTTGAGTGGGATGTACGAGCTACGGAAGTTCCCATAGCATAACCATTGTTTTCACAAATAAAAACAACTGGCAATTGCCACAACATGGCCAAATTGAAGGCCTCGTGAAGCGAACCTTGCCTAACAGCACCGTCACCCATATAACAAAGTGTTACGGAGTCCCTTTTAAAATATTTGTCGCCGAAAGCCAATCCAGCTCCCAAAGGAATTTGACCTCCTACAATACCATGTCCCCCATAAAAGCGGTGTTCTTTGGAGAAAATATGCATGGAACCACCATTACCTTTGGAAGTACCTGTTACTTTACCATAAAGTTCCGCCATTACTTTTCTTGGGTCCACTCCCATACCGATTGGCTGAACGTGGTTTCGATAAGCAGTAATCATACGGTCTTTATCCAAGTCCATGGCATGCAACGCACCTGCCAGCACAGCTTCCTGACCATTATAAAGGTGCAAAAAGCCTCTTACTTTTTGCTGAATATATACGGCGGCAAGTTTATCTTCGAATTTTCTCCAGAAAAACATGTCCTCGTACCATTTAAGGTAAACTTCTTTGGTAATTTTTTTCATCTACAGTTGTATTAAATGAATTTACCCTTTGATAGGGAAAAGCAAAAATACATATATATCTCTTTTGGAAAAAAGAATTGAATTAAGAATCACCCAAAAATGAGCTATTGAATGCCATTGGCAAAATATCCGCGGTGGATTTGCACTTGTATATAGGACCTGTTTCGGAACTCAACAACAACGAAATCGGGCTTTTCTGCTTTTGCTCATACTCTATAATGGACTGCCTACAATTGCCGCATGGTGCTGCTGGCACATCAACCTCTTGCTTGGATGAAGAAGCGCATATAGCTATGGCTTTTACGGCCACTCCCGGATATTTGGCCCCTGCATGAAAAATAGCCACTCGCTCGGCGCACAGCCCAGAAGGATAGGATGCATTTTCCTGATTGTTCCCTATAACAACTTCACCATTTTCCAATAGTACTGCTGCTCCTACCTTAAACTTTGAATAAGGTGCATAAGCTTTTTCTCTGGCAGCTGCCGCATCGTGTAACAATTTCCTATCGTTTTGTGACAACTCTGATTCATTCTCATAAATGAGCAGCTCAAAACCAATTTTCTTTTTTTCCATATAACTTTAGGGGTGTATTCCAAAAATAAAAAAACCTGCCCAAGGGACAGGTTCTTTCCTATTTATTTTATGCTTTGTCAATCATTATAAAATTCTTCTCCAAAATTAAAAGTGAGCGAAAATCGTAAGGTGTTTTCAAGTGGATTACGAACCTGTGAAGTTGAGAACAGATAAGAAAGATCTATCTGAGCCGATTTAAACATGAAACCAGCACCAAGCGTAAAGAACTTTCGAGACCCTTTTTCTTCACTTTCGTTGAAGTAACCACTTCTCAACATAAAGGCCTCACGGAACCTATATTCGGCTCCAAGTGCCCAAGTGACTTCTTTTAATTCTTCGCCAAATCCATCTGGCGCATCCCCAAAAGATTCAAAGACCCCATTAAAAAAACTAATATTTTGATATTCATCATTATCCTCGGATGTAATTTGACCATCGCCATTGAAATCTCTTGGTGTAGGGACCAACAACTTGTTAAACTCGGTACTGATAGCCAAAACGTTGTCTTGGTCAAAAATAAAATCGAAACCTCCACCGAATTTTAGGTTTGTCGGCAAAAAGTTTTCTTGTCCTCCGGCATCATATTGTAAGGAACCGCCCAAGTTTGATATATTGAAACCTGCCCTCCAACGCCCATCGTAATTACTGTATGCAATTTCACGAGATCTAAAAAATCCAGCTACATCCACCGCAAAGGCATTAGCAGCCTGTGAATCTTGCGAACTATCCTGAAAACGAAGATTGGAGCTAATGAATCGACCTCCGATAGCCATGGAAAAACTTGGACTCAATTTTAACGAATAAGAGGCATCAAGAGCAAATTCATTGGGCTTCACCAAAGTGGGTTGCTGGTCGAATGTTTGTCTAAGCTCAATTTCTCCCAAACCAAAATAACGAAGTCCAAAGGCAAACGCACTTCGGTCATTAAGTTTATTATAGTAGTTGGCATTTAACAAAGAGACATCGTTGACAATAGTTTCCAAATATGGGGTATAACTGATACCCACCCCTGATTTTTTGGTGGCAAAAGCATATTTGGCCGGGTTCCATTGTTGGGAATATGCATCAAAAGAAGTTGCAACGCCCATGTCTCCCATACCAGATGCCCGAGCATCTGCTGCAATGGTTAAAAATGGAACCGCTGTTGTAATCGCTCTTTCTTGCTGTGCGCTCAACCTTGGGGCAATGGCAAACAACACAACCAATAAAAGTAACTTTCTCATTGTAAGTATTTAGCGTTTAGTAAAGTTCATAATCCAAATTCTTTCAGTTGGATATATTACATGTTAACGCTCTTTTCGGCAAATTCGTGTAATTATAGGTATGTTTTTTAAAATTATGACTTGTCTTTGCGTATAAATCAATCTTGCAGAATTCTTTAGACCTCATTTAAATCGTTAAAAGCAAAAGCTTCCATACTAATTCGGCACCTTCTCCGTTACTGAAGTGTAGCATGTGCCAATTGCCATGTTACCAGAAATATTTGATGAGCACAAAATATAATGGTAAAAACACCGTTTTAAAGCCATTGAAGGATTTTAAAAAATCAAAACAACGAAGTTACTGAGGGCAAAAAGCCCTGAGTTTTAAAGTACTCAAGACCAAATTATGAAAAAACACTTATTCAAAGTTGTACTTTCTTGCGCCGTAGTGATGGGAAGTTTTTCCAGTTGTAAAAACTCTTCCTCATCCAAGAACGTCTCCAGAGCCACTGGCTGGAAAATCAATGCCAAAGAAGGAGGATTTCAATACAATTCAGATTTTAAAGAGCAAGAAACACCTCCAGGAACCGTATTTGTGGAAGGTGGAACTTTTACTAAAGGTAAAGTACAAGACGACATCATGCATGATTGGAACAATACGCCAACGCAACAGCATGTCCAGTCTTTCTACATGGATGAGACAGAGGTAACCAATGTAATGTATTTGGAGTACTTGGATTACCTTAAAGAGGTATATCCTCCAGATAATCCCAACTATGCCAACATTTACAAGGGAGCACTTCCCGATACATTGGTTTGGAGAAATCGATTGGGCTTCAATGAAACCATGACCAACAACTATCTGAGACATCCCGCATACGCCGAGTACCCTGTTGTAGGAGTGAACTGGGTTCAAGCCACCCAATATGCCGAATGGAGAACAGACAGAGTAAATGAGGTTATGCTGGAAAGAGAGGGTTACCTTGCAGAAGACACAAAGTACAAGGTGTTGAACGGTGAATTGGATGGCACTTTCAGTACCGAGGCCTATTTGAACAATCCTGAATCCGTTTATGGAGGTGAGATTGATTCACTGCAAGGGAAACAAAAACAAGACTCTATCAATGCATTTGCTAAAAGAAGTAGCGGAATTATCATGCCCGCCTACAGACTCCCCACCGAAACGGAATGGGAATATGCTGCCCAAGCTCTTGTAGGAACTAGGGAGTACAATAACTACAGAGGTAGAAAAAAATATCCATGGGAAGGTGATTACACAAGAAATGGACAACGTGTAGGTCGAGGGGACCAATTGGCCAACTTTAAACAAGGTAAAGGTGATTACGGAGGTATTGCAGGATGGTCCGATGATGGCGCCGATATTACCGGAGAGGTTAAATCATATAAACCCAACGATTTTGGTCTTTACGATATGGCCGGAAACGTAAATGAATGGGTAGCCGATGTTTACCGTCCTATAGTGGATGATGAAATCAGTGATTTTAACTATTACCGTGGTAACGTCTTTATGAAAAAAGCTATAGGTGAAGATGGAAAAGTTGAAGTATTGGAAGATAATATTGTTTACGACACTTTACCCAACGGTAAAATTGTGGCAGTCAATCTTCCAGGTGAAGTAAAAGAAGTTCCCGTTACAGAACAAGAAACTTACTTAAGAACCAATTTTGACAAAAGTGACAATAGAGGATTTAGAGATGGTGACCCAGGTTCTTCAAGGTTCTTCAGCCGCTTTAGTGATGAAGAGGACAACCAAAAAATGTACGACTCCCCTCAGCACAAGGTGGAACGCAACGATGATGGTGAACTTGTACGCCAATACGATGAGTCCAACTACAGAACTTCATTGATCAATAACGAAGTTCGAGTGTACAAAGGTGGATCTTGGAGAGACCGAGCATTCTGGTTAGATCCAGCACAGCGACGATACTTGCCACAATATATGGCAACAGACGATATCGGGTTTAGATGTGCCATGTCCAGAGTTGGTTCAAAATCAAGAACCAAGAAAACTGTACGACACAAAAAAGCGAGATAAAAACTTATTGAGTATTTTAAAAAGCCCCGGCCAAAAGGTCGGGGCTTTTTTTTATCTTCGATTTATGACAATGAAAGAGTTGCACGCTCTATTTTTAGAGCATCCCAATATATGTACCGACACTCGGAAAATTACCGAAAACTGTCTGTTCTTTGCCCTAAAGGGGCCCAATTTTAATGGCAATGCATTTGCTCAGGAGGCCTTGGACAAAGGTGCTGCTTATGCCATTATTGATGAAGAAGAATTTAAATCCTCCGATAGATTAATACTTTGCGAAGATGTTTTGACCACTTTACAGCAATTGGCAACCTATCACAGAAACCATTCCAAGGCAAAAATAGTATCGCTTACGGGTAGCAATGGCAAAACCACGACCAAGGAACTCGTCAATGCAGTCATCTCCAAGAAGTACAAAACCATAGCCACCCAAGGTAACCTCAACAATCATATTGGTGTTCCATTGACGTTGCTGTCCATAAAAAAGGACACCGAAATCGCTATCGTGGAAATGGGTGCCAACCACCAAAAGGAAATCCAGTCCCTTTGCAACATAGCCCAGCCCGATTTTGGTTACATCACCAATTTTGGCAAGGCCCATTTGGAAGGTTTCGGGGGTGTAGAAGGGGTAATCAAAGGCAAAAGTGAAATGTATGATTATTTAATGGCCAATGGTAAATACGTTTTCCTTAATGCCGATGATGACATTCAAAAAGAGAAATTGGCGAACTATGCCAAAAAGATGGGTTTTAGCGCCAGCGACCATCAATACTACAACATCAAACTACTTGGAGTAAACCCTTATGTTGCCCTAGAAGCAGAGGACATCCAAATACAAACGCAACTGGTGGGCAAGTACAACTTTCCCAATTGTTGTGCGGCCATTTTAATGGGAAAATATTTCAATGTGCCATTGGAAGATATCAAATCGGCCATTGAGAGCTATTTACCACAAAATAATAGGTCCCAGTTACTGGCTAAAAATGGGTTTGATATTGTTCTGGACGCCTATAACGCCAATCCCACTAGCATGAAGGCTGCTTTGGAAAACTTTAGTTTGATGGATGCCCAAAGAAAAACATTGATTATTGGCGATATGTTCGAACTTGGCAGCACGGCGGCCGAAGAACATCAAGCCATTGCAGATTTTGCAAAGGAATTGGGTTTTGATGATGTCTATCTGGTAGGAGAAAATTTCCATGGCACCAATACAATGTTGAACAAGTTTGAATCTTTTGATGATTTAAAGGAGCACCTTTCAAAACATCCTTTGGAAAAAGGAGCTTTGCTCATTAAAGGATCACGTGGAATGGCGCTGGAACGCGTATTGGAAATTCTGTAATTGTGAAGAAGTAAAAGTGGGATATACTGGATTCGAACCAGTGACCTCTGCCCTGTCAAGACAGCGCTCTAAACCAACTGAGCTAATATCCCCTTATAAATTGGGCTGCAATATCGGAATTTAATCCCAATCTCCATACTCTGCAGAGTTCTTTGATGTCTCGTGCAAAGTTATGTGCAACAATTGTCCCTTTTTCAGTTTGGGCTTCAAAATATCGTAAATCACTTTTACAAAGTATTCCGTGGTAGGCAATAGGTTCGTAAACTCTGGACAATCTTCGTTCAAGTTCTTGTGATCAAAACGCTCCTCAACCTCATCTTTTATCAATTTGCCCAAATCGGCAAGGTCCATTACAAAACCGGTATCCGGGTCAACTTCGCCCTTAATCCTCACTTCAAGGTCAAAATTATGACCGTGAAAACTTGGACTGTTGCATTTACCGAACACCTCTATGTTCTTCTCCTTGCTCCAATTGGGATTATGGAGCCTATGCGCGGCATTAAAATGGGCTTTTCTGCAAATTGTAGCAATCATATTGCAAAGGTAAACCCTTTTTCTGCAATCCATAATTTAAGAATTCAAAAAAAATCGTGCATTCTCTTTCTCCGTTTCCTTTTCGAATTGAAATTAACAGGGGTTCTTCCTAACTTTATGCAGAAGGTAGAAATACTTTCGGTTTTACAGTTATTTCTAAAATCAAACAAAAATTACATACTATGAAAATCACCTATTTAGGCCACGCAACATTGTTGGTAGAAATGAACGGAAAGAAAATACTTTTTGATCCTTTTATCACAGGCAACGAAATGGCATCGGATGTTGATATTGACAGCCTTAAGGTCGACTACATTTTCGTGACCCATGGGCATCAAGATCACGTACTGGATGTAGAAGCCATTGCAAAAAACAATCCAGAGGCACTCTTGGTCTCCAACTTTGAGGTGGCAACGTGGTTTGGCAATAAAGGCATCAATGGACACGGAATGAACCACGGAGGGAAATATACCTTTGACTTTGGCACAGCCAAATATGTGAATGCCGTGCACTCCAGTATGCTGCCCGATGGCAGCAATGGGGGAAATCCCGGTGGCTTTGTACTCTACGATGACTCTAAATGTATTTACATTGCAGGGGACACTGCGTTGACCAAGGATATGGAACTTATCCCTAAAACCTGTCCAAAATTGGATATTGCGGTCCTGCCTATTGGTGACAATTTTACCATGGGATACGAAGACGCCACTATTGCATGTGACTTTATTGAATGTAACACTGTTATTGGTTGTCATTACGACACTTTTCCACCTATTAAAATAGATAAATCCAAAGCGGTTGAGTATTTTGAGAAAAAAGGAAAGAAGTTGATTTTACCAGATATTGGCGAGTCCATTAATGTATAAGAAAAAGCCTATTTGGATAAATTAATGTAATTTAAAGACTTAAAAATCGGAAAAGGTTTGTAATGAGCGCGGGATACTCCGGAACACCTTTGGGGAAAAAATTAGGCCTTAAAGAAGGATACAACATTCTTCTGTACAATGTTCCTGAATATTATTTTGATTTGTATTCCGACCTGCCCTCAAATCTCAATGTTGTTAGCATCGACCAATCCAACGAAAAGGAAATAGATTTTATCCATTTGTTCTTCACTTCGTTTCATGAGCTACAAACCCATGTGGGCAAATTTATCAGGGCATTAAAGAAAGATGGTCTTTTATGGATTAGCTGGCCCAAAGGGCAATCCAAAATCCAAACGGACTTAAAACGAGATTTAATACGGGAACATATCCTCGACTTGGGGCTTGTGGATATTAAAGTTGCTGCAATAGATAATGATTGGAGCGGCCTTAAATTTGTATATCGAACCAAGGATAGGCAGACTTGATGCTTTTAGGGAGCCATACGAGTCTTATTAAAATTTAAAGCAGGTGAGGTTATTTAGAAAAATACGCTTTGAACTTATGAAGAATAACAATATGGGTTCTTACCTAAAATATGCTTTCGGAGAAATCATTTTGGTAATGATAGGTATACTTTTGGCACTGCAAGTAAACACCTGGAACGAAAACAGAAAAGACAGAAACAAAGAAAAAGCCCTTTTAAAGGAGCTCCACAAGGACTTCAAAAAAAACCTTGAGGGATTTGAACCCATCAAACAACTTCAAATAAACACCTTAAAAAGCGGCAACATTGTTTTTAGGAATATTGACAAACTTCATTTGCCAAAATCTAGGGATTCGATCTTCCGACATGCGGATAATATGTTCGGAGGCTATCCGTATAATCCATCCAATGGTGTTGTAGAGTCCTTATTGAGTACCGGGGACATCAACTTGATTAGAAACGACACTTTACGAAAGTATTTGGTCTCTTGGAAGGATGTGCTAACCCATTACACGGATTTTGTTGAGGTGGACCTTAATTTTTGGAGTCAGAAAATTGAACCATATATCATCGAGAATGGAAATTTCATGGACATTTCCAGCGATAAGAACAAAGCCATGCTTACTGATCCTATTTTCATAAACATGCTTGTCCGCAAACAACATTTTCAACAGAACATTGTCAATTCCATGGGTGGCAATGATGGGCTGGAGCACTACATGAAGGAAATTGTGAGACTTTCAGAGTCCAGCATGGATTAAACCAAAAAAGCCTTCGAAAAATCGAAGGCTTTTTAATTTGTTATTCATCTACGGAATTTCTTCAATCAGAACTGTAACGTTGTTGCTAAACTTTTTACTTGAAGCATATTTATGTTTCTCTTCCTGCCTAAAAAAACCAATGGCAAAGTCCACACTAATTAAAGTCTAGTACATCCCATGCCATATCTTAGTTCATGCTCTTTGTCCCTTTTCTCTTAGGCAGTTGGCTATATGTTTTGAGGTAATATCGCTTATAGGATATAACCAAAACATAGGACCACACTCTTTTTATTGACAAGTGGGTAAATATCATGTTTTTTTTTAATCCGCACCTTTATTTTTAACGATACGAATTGAAAAAACAAATAACAATCATGAAAGTTTACGATGACAAGCATATCAAAAATGTGGTATTTGTAGGTGCCCATGGCAGCGGTAAAACCACGCTTGCCGAAACAATGTTGTTCGAGGCTGGCCTGATCAACCGCCGTGGAACGGTAGAGAGCAAGAATACCGTATCAGATCACCATGATATAGAACACGAACGCGGGACATCGGTCCTTGCTACCCCACTGCATACTGAATGGCGCAACTATAAGATCAACATTATCGACACCCCCGGTCTTGACGACTTTATCGGAGAGATCCTTTCTTCCATTCGCGTGGCCGATTCCATCGTAACCCTTATCAATGCCCGGTATGGAGTGGAGATAGGCACAGAGATCATTTGGAACTATATTTCCCGCTACAACAAACCCACCATCTTTGTCATCAATCAAATCGATCACCCCAATGCGAACTTTGACGATAGTTTTAAAGGAATCCGCTCCCTTGTGGGGTCCAATGCCGTAAAAATTCAATATCCCTTGGTAATCGATGGGGCACAGTGTATTGTTGACGTTCTTAAGATGAAACTATACAAATTTGGTCCAGACGGCGGGAAACCCGAGAAATTGCCCATCCCGGATGATCAAAAAGAACTGGCAAACCAATTGCACAACGAATTGGTCGAAAAGGCCGCCGAAAACGACATGGACCTATTGGAACTCTTTGTGGAAAAGGGAACCTTGAGCGAAGAAGAACTGCGACAAGGCATTAAACTAGGTATGCTCAATCATGAGCTTTTTCCCGTTTTCTGTGTTTCGGCCCTTCAGGATATGGGCAGCGGCCGACTTATGGGCTTTATAGATAATGTGGCCCCGGCCGCAGCCGATATGAAACCAGAACAGAGCGTAGAGGGTAAAACCGTAAAGCCATTGCCTAAGGAACCTACTGTGCTTTTCGTATTTAAGACGGAATTTTTGCCAAATGTGGGCCAGATTACGTTTTTTAAGGTAAAATCCGGAGAACTCAAGACAAACGACAAGCTGGTCAATGCCCGGAACGATGAAACGGAGACATTGAATCAATTGTTTATCATGGACGGCAAGGAGCGCCGGCCCGTTTCAAAATTGAGCGCAGGTGATATCGGCGCCTCGCTCAAACTAAAACATACCGAAACCAACGATACTTTGCACACCGAAGGGCATCCGGTAACCATCAAGCCTATTGAATATCCCGAGGCCCGTACTCGAAAGGCGGTGGCCGCTGTTGATAAACATGATGAGGAAAAATTGATGGAGGCCCTTAAAAAAATACAACTTGAAGATCCCACAGTCATCATTTCCTATTCCCATGAATTAAAACAGCAGATCTTGGCCTGTCAAGGCGAACTACAACTATCCGTTATCAAATGGTCCTTAGAAAACGTGTATGGAGTCAAGGCCGATTTTTCACGGCCCCGTATTGCGTACCGCGAAACCATAACTCGACCTGCTACGGCCAGCTATCGCCATAAGAAACAATCGGGCGGGGCCGGTCAGTTTGCGCAAGTACATTTGAAGATCGAACCATGGCACCAGGATATGGGCGAGCCGGAAGGCTTTAATATTCGGGGCAAAGAAGAGGTAGAACTACCCTGGGGCGGTAAATTGGTCTTTTATAACTGTATCGTCGGCGGCGTTATTGATCTGCGGTTTTTGCCTTCGATAAAAAAAGGAATTTTGGAGGTGATGGAATCCGGTCCTTTGACCGAATCCTATATCCGTGATGTTCGCGTCATGGTCTACGATGGCAAGATGCACACGGTCGATTCCAATGACATTGCTTTCAAGATTGCGGGAGCCCACGCTTTCAAATCCGCCTTTTTGAATGCAAGACCCAAACTTCTGGAACCCATCCGTAACCTTAACGTAAAAGTTCCGGAAGATACTGTTGGGCAGGTCATGACCGATCTGCAATCGCGTCGGGCCGTTATTTTGGGAATTGAAAGTGCTGATCAGTACCAGATTCTTCGGTGTACCGTACCGGAAGTTGAACTTTACGGGTATTCTACCGAGCTAAGGTCACTTACCCAAGGTAAAGCCACATTCCATGCTTCCTTTTCGGGATTTGAGCCCGTTCCAGGAAACATTCAGGAAAAAATCGTAAAAGAAAAAGGTCAACCTGTGAATGCATGATTTTGATTTAGCACCCAAAACGGGTGTCGGGCGCCACGGCAGATCCTTCCCGGTCGGGAAGAAAACCAAGTGACCGACATCCTGGTTTTTTTGCAAATTCTTGGTTTGTTGTACAGACGGATTGGAGCTTTTTGACTATGCCGGATATTGGCAATCATTAAAAGCAACCACTTGAAAAAAGCTTATCGTCTTATTGAACTTTTGCAAATAGAGGAATTTTCAATAAATCCCTAACTGGGAAGTGGTACAGTCCAAACAGGGGGATAAAAAAGACGATAAACCGCACTATTTATGAAATGGCTATAATTTTGTTCGTTAAAAAGGATAAATCAGAGCCAAAATGATTAAGGCATAAAATCGAAAGACTCATGATTGTTTAATTTTAGTCAATTCTTTGCTACAATCATCCGAACTTGTCGTTTTTAGGATATTATTTTCCAACAAAATGGTTTCTTTTTTCCATGTTTCCTTGCCTGATGTGTTTCGCCATTTCACTTGGCCAACATAAACACCGGGAGCCATCTTGGATAAGTGGAAACCTACCTCGTTCTGTGAAAACTTATACCTCACAAGTCCTGCAAGTTTGGTGTAGTGGCCTATAATTTTTCCACTTTCATCCTTCGAAAAGGTAACGACACGTCCATCACACCCTTCCCAAGATCCAATAATACTTGTATTGGTAGGGGTTACCACAGAATCCACTGATTTGCAGCACAACCATGTACCCAAGCAAATGGATACCAATAACATGAACTTTATTTTCTTTGCTTTCATTAGTCTTTCCTTCGATATTTTTCCTGCATAAATTCAAAATACATATAGCCGAACCGGTCGTACCAGTCTTCCACCCCATATTTTGCCTCACAAATATTGAGTTCCTTCATTGAATCCGCTAAACTCTGTAGGAATTCAGCGTATTTGTTATCATAGGCTTGTTCCAGTTCAGTTATGGACTTTTCGATATTTCTTCGTTGTGTTTGCCACGCCAATCCTCCTACTCCCCCTGGAGTAAACCCAGAGACATCATCCCCAAAGGAAATTGCCGCATTGGAAAAGTCCTTGGTGCACTTATATATAGTGGCCAGTTTTTCAAATTGATATCTGAGGTTGTTGAAATTCTTACGGGCTTCTAAAAAGCATTCTGCGCACTCTTGGTCTTCTTCTTCCGATATATCACCATTGTCATCAAAGTACATATCGGTGCAAATGGATGGTATGGATGGACCCTGTGCCGGTGGAGTTGAACTGACACACTTACCCAATCCATTGTTGTACGTATTATAGAGTAATTTTACGTTGTCCCATTGTTTCCTTATGGTGGAAATGGTCTTATCCAAATTCCCGACTGCTTTATCCACTGCTTTGCGTTCGCTTTCCAAGATTTTCAATTGCCTCATAACCATTTCATGTTTTGAATCCTGTTCTTCTTTCCAGACTTCAAATTCTTCCATGGTCAATACTGCACCTTCTTCCTGTGCAAAGCTTCCTAAAGGCATAAGCGACATCAACACTAAAATCACCGTAGCGCCTTTTCCTTTTCTTCCCATAAGCTTTCCGGCCAAAATACCAATAACCAATAAGGCAATCCCAAGAGCAATGTATAGCAGATAATTTGTCTTTCCACCATCTCCACCACCTTCGTCAGCTTCGTTGGGTGGGGGTGTACCACTGGCTGTCATTTCGTCTTTATTGATTGACCTAAAGGCACTTCCCAAGTATGTTTTCTTTTCGGGACTGGCCAAAACAGTTATGTTATAAAGAGAGTTCTTCGGCTCATCCGTTTCTATTTTAATCCCAAAACTTCCCCAGGTCCGGACTTTGAAATCCACTATCCCATCTTGGGAATTGGCTGTATTTTGTTCCGCTTGCACCACCTTCCAATTATCTTTGGCCAAACTCACCTTCAAGGGTGTACCATCTATACTTGTTACCAATACATCTACAAAGTTGTATAAGTCATGTCCTGTCACGAAGTGGTAGTTAACGGAATCGGACAGGCGGTTAAAATAAACTATGCCCAATTCTCCCTCGTGCCCCTCTCTAGTATCGGCCAGTAATTTTAGTTCTACTGGTTGTATGGCTTTGTCCAATGTAAAAGGTTGAGCAAGTCCTTGAAAAACTGCAAAGAACAAAAAACCGAACAACAGAATGTTTTGTGATGGTTTCATTTTATCTAGTTTTTATATTGATCAATGAGATAATTGGCAATTTTATAGGTATTCTTTCGCCGTTCATCTTTCTGAGAATCAGTTAGCTTCAATCCATTCGTATTCAAGTAATTATAACTGATTTTTATGGGATTCCCATAATTTGTGTTCAACAATAGCAGAAAGCCTTGTGCTGGGTGTCTCTTTATGTATGTGTCCCCGGAATTGCTTATCCGAATATCAATCATTTCTTCCTTTAACCCATTTTTAATTTCATCCTCTATGATGTTCGCATCTCCCCATTTTTCAAGACTAATGCCATAATTGACAGTGAAATCGCCTGGATGAGTTACTTTATACCAACAATTACCTTGATAATTGCTTTGTTCCTCAACTTGATTTCCATTATATCCTAAGGCATCGGCCAATTGAACCGTGGTGAGTTTGCAATCTGCACTTGGAGTGTACAATTGGGTATAATCCCCTTTTTGTTCCAAATCCACTTTTGTTCCTGCTTCCGCTTTTATAGCTGTCCCCGAACTATTTGTAGTTGATTTTTCCTTTTTTCCGGAATTACCACAAGCATAGATCAGTAACATGCCCAAAAAAGCAATAGGAAGGTTTGATACTTTCATGATGATTGGTTTAAGGTTTATTTTTAAAGGATTGACCCTTATAATTTGGTCTCTTGAATCTGCACTATAGCTTTGATATGAATCAACTTTGACTCATTTCTTTCGCGAAAAGTAAAAGGTTGAGCCGTATTTTCCTGATTATTGAAAAAGGGTACTTTACATTAATACAGATGTAAGGGGTATGTATGTCCGTTAACGGAATTTCATGTGAAAGACACGCATAAGTTTTAGTTGTCATAGTCCAATCTTTTAAAGGATTACTTGGGGAACTAAACCTCTATGCTGGTAAGGCGTTTAAAATGAACTTTAAACTAATATACAGTTATTCAGATGATTATACTTTAATTTTGATAAAAATTAGATGAAATACATGGTTTATTTATCGTTTAATCGTGCTTGACATCCATATTAAATCCCTTTTCTATTCTATCCCCTCGAGAAGTTGGTTCTGAAATTACAAGAAACTCCAAATCCACTTTGCCTTCATTTCGTATTTGGTGAACAGTTTAATTGTTCAAAAATGGTACTGCCGATGCCAATGCGAAGGAAATTATCAAAACATACTTAAATCAAGAGTTGCTAAATGCGCAAATAGAAAATTGAATCTATTTATTTGGAAACATTTTAAGCTTTGATTAGTTCAAAAACATTCCTTACGCATAATTCTTAACCTAGGTTAAGTATTTTAACTCCACGTCTCTATTCCTTTGCAACTGAAAATATAGAATAAACAGCATTTATTGAGGCAACCCCTATTTCGATGACAAAACCATTGAAAAACAAAACTCCAAAATAAGATGAAAGACATAAAAATTTTTCTTTTAATACTTTTCGTATTGAGTAATTCATGCAGGCAAGTGGATAACCACTCGGAAAAAGATAAAATGACCTTAAGAATGGAGTTGTTTACTTCCGATATGAAAAAATCAGTAGACTTCTACACTAAGGTTCTGGGTTTTACCATGGAAGGCACGGAAATCAATATGTCTTACCAACCTGTTAGAAAAGGGAATGTGGTCATTGGCATAGGCCCAATAAGAAAGCTTTCCAAGAATCACCACTTTAATCCTGATCTTAAACCTATCAACAAAGGGTATGGAGTAGAAATCGTGCTGGAAGTTGCAGATATCAAAGAAGTCTATGAACAGGTAAAAGCGAGCGGATATTCCATACATGAACCTTTGACATACCAAAACTGGGGGCTTGAAGATTTCCGATTGGTGGATCCCGACGGGTATTATTTGAGAATAACCTCAAAATAAAAAAGAAATAATTTTTAAAGGATACAAGACAAACCCAAATATTATTTGATTTGGAACAAAGTTGTTGAATGATTTCATAGTTTAGTCATGACACTAATGTCATTTACTTAAAACTTCAAATTGAAAAGTGAAATTGTACAACTTCTTGAAGGAGCTTTGGCCTTAAATGAGGAAGAGGCGATTGCTGTTACTGAATGTATCCCTATCAAAACCTTCGAAAAAGGGCACATCTTACTTCGTGAAGGACAGGTTTCCAATGAGTCCTACTTTAACATCAAAGGACTGGTAAGAAAATATTATCTAGTAGATGGGGAAGAAAGAACCACCGAGTTTTATGTAGAAAAGGATGCCATTTCCTCCTTACAAAGTTATAATCTCAATGTACCCGCAAATCATTATTTGGAATGCATAGAGGATTGTAAATTGGCGGTTCTATCCAGGGAGAAAGAACAGGAACTTTTTAAAAGGGTACCTGGCTTTGAATCGCTTTGCAGGGTTTCCGTGGAAGAGGAACTTGGAGCATATCAAGATAAATTGGCCCAGTTTATGATTTCCAGCCCGGAAAAAAGATACCTCGACCTTATGGAAAACAGACCGGACCTACTGCAACGGGTTCCACAATACCATTTAGCAAGCTATTTAGGAGTTAAGCCAGAATCATTGAGTCGGATTCGAAAGCGTATTGCCAAACATTGATTGGTATACTTTAACGCTACAAATTACCTATTGCTTTCAACTGATTTCGCCCAAACCCTTTTACCAATAGCCAGATAGTAAAGGCTAGTTCACCGACAACCCCAAATACCATCACCATCAATTCAAAACCTTGTTCATACTCCGCATAATTTGATATTAATAGCTGTGCGGTACAGCTTACCAAATACCCCATTGCGGCCAAAAACAATAGATAGCCCATACTTTTAGGAACCAAATCGGATTTAAAGGATAAATAGCCCAAAAAAGCCAAATGAACTCCAAAAAATAAGAGCCCGATCGTCCAAATTTCATCAAACCTCTGTAAAAAAAATATGACTGAGTTTTCCAGAATAGAGGTATCTACCCCAGAAGAATGATCGGTTATTTGGTAAATCTCGATCAAACACATCAAAGCCATTCCAAAACCAATGGCATGGAGCAATCGAAAACCCGAGGCAATTGCGGATATTTTTCGACTAACCTTTTTAGTGACATTGAAAAGGGTGAATACGAGAATCACATCAAAAGTAAGCATGGCCACAAAGGCTAAGATGCCCTGTCCTACCTGTGTATGGTATTGCATAAAATTTATGACCGTAGCAGATGGGTCCGAAGCAACAACCATGGTTTCCAATACAGAGAAATTTGCATAGAAACCTGTTATAAAAATCAACAGGTAAGCAAACCCCGATACTCTTAATGCCAATTTTAAATTCATTCTAATATTGTTCAACTATTACAAAAGTAAATAGGGATATTTTAGAACTCATTGACTTTGGTTAATAACCACGCAACCTGTTCATGATTGACCCAAACATGAGTTCATTTATCCAACAACTGTGTTCCATTGATTAACTTTTATTAATTTTCTGAATCAATTATTAGGTTTTGGATGCAAAGGAAATACTGTTATCACATTTAAGGGAAACTATTGATTTAAATACCGAACAGGAATCAATTGTGCTTGATAGTTACAAGGAAAAGTATCTTAAAAAGAAAGAGGTCTTGCTTTTTGCAGGGGAAATATCTAACCATATGCAATTTATTGCCAAAGGCTGTTTAAGAGCATATCACATGGATGAAGAGGCCAAGGAGCACATTGTGCAATTTGGCATTGAAGGGTGGTGGGTAAACGACCTCTACAGCTATTTAACCGAAACTCCCGCCAAACAATTTGTACAGGCACTTGAACCAACGACTGTGTTGCAAATTCATCGAGACGCCCTCAATGAACTATACAATAAAGTTCCCGCCATAGAACGATTCTATAGATTGAAATTTGAAAAGGCCTATGTTGCCTTACAGGACCGAACCATCAACTCCATGAGCAAATCGGCCGAAGAGCGCTACTTGGAATTCCGGTCAAAGTATAGAAGCATTGAACAACGTGTACCACAATACATGATTGCTTCCTACTTGGGCATTACCCCTGAGTTCTTGAGTGCCCTTCGAAAAAAGATTAAATAACTCCATTTCTTAAGACACCTTAAGATTAAAGGTTCTTCCATGCAATAGGTTTGCGTTGACATAAGAATCAGCGCATTATGAAAAAAATTATTGCATTTACCGGAAGTACCAGTCACAATTCCATAAACCAAAAGCTACTGGAATACATCTTACGGGAATTTCCTGACAACGGCATAGAAATTCTTGACCTAAAATTATACGAATTGCCCATCTATAGTCCCGAAACCGAAAAAAAAGGGATTCCTATTCAAACGAAAGAAATATTTCAAATTTTTAATTCGGCCGATGGGTTTATTTTGGCCTCCCCTGAGCATAATGGACTTCCCTCCGCCTTTTTAAAAAACCACATTGATTGGCTTTCAAGGGTAGATCAGCGTTTTTTTCAAGATAAGCCAATTCTTCTATTAAGCACCTCTCCCGGGGCTACAGGAGGTAAATCCCATTTAGACATTTTGGCAAAATTGGTGCACCGATGGGGCGGTGAATTGATCGGGCAATTTTCCATGGGTGATTTTTACCAAAATTTTGATACCAGAACCTACACACCCAATAAATCAAAGCATGAACAATCGTTAAAAAATTTGGTGAAATCCCTTTTGGATTTCCATGAAAAGCCATCGGTGATTTATAGAACAAACCGAGAGATCGAAGTATTTCTTAATAGAATTGTGAATCAATATAAAAACAAAGGTTATTTATAAAAACGAAACTATGAACAAACTAATAATTAATCACTTATTCGAGTTTTGGGAACAGATTGGAAAACACGGAGGTTTTCTAAGAAATGAAGATGGGTTTTCCGTTACTTATCCCTTGAACAACTCTTGGCCCAACAAAATTTTTGATCTTGACCCCAACAACCTGAACCTCTATAAGCTACAGGATAGCATTAGGATTAAAGCAGCACCAAATTCGATTGCCATATACGAGGACAATGCCATAAAAAACATATTGGAAGCGAATCAGTTTATATCTTGTTCAACGATAAAGGCAATGGCTTTGGATACCACTGGAGTCTTCTTTGATGAGGTTGATGATACAGAATTCAAAATAGTAACCACTAAAGAAGAAGCTGAACTTTTTGCTCAAGTAGCCTCAGAATCATTTGGCTACCTCGTCGAAGCATCTACCATCATCCCCTTAATAGACAAACCTTCATTTAAAATCATTTTGGGAAAACATGACGAGGACATCCCCACCTGCGGTATGATCTATATTGATAAAAATGGTGTTGCCGGCATCCACATGATTGGCACAAAAGCAGGATATAGAGGGTTGGGGCTTGGAAAAAAAATGACTCGATTCTTGATCAATCAATCCGTTGAAGCCCAAAGTAGCAAAGTGTTTTTGGTTGCGTCCGTGGCAGGAGAAAGAATATACACTAAAATGGGATTTACGCCTCATGGGGTTTTGGAGAGTTATTCCTTGCCTTTGGATTGATTCGATACACTCTTAAGCAATACTTTAATGGGTCTTTGTATTCCTGATAAATGGAATTATAAAGACCCATTTTATTGATAATCAAACCTATATCTTTCTTAAGATATCTTAAGTTTTCCCTTTCTGTTTGATTATAGGTTTGCCCCGGTTTAAAATCTATGATGATGGGAAGAAAGACATCCATATGTATTCTATTTTATTTTATCCTAATAGCCAAGGTCATTGGTCAAGAAGTAAACTTTGCACCGGATATCGTATTTGGAAACCGATCTGTAACCTATAAACATTTGATCAAGTATACGGTCCACCCAAAACTTTCAGTGGATAACCTGACCCTTTTTGATACTGAATATGGGAATGATGACAACAACATTTATTTCATAAGAAATACGATTTCCTATAGCCTTACAAGAAGTATAAGAGTCAACACGGCAATAGGAATCAAAAATCCAGGGGCATTCGGTACAGTATCCTTATCCTTCATTTCCAAATTACCATATTTCACTTTTTCCTATACAGGGGGCAGCACCTATCAAAATGGATTCTCGCTTGAGCAAACTATCGTAACCAGTTATTCTCCTCCATTTGGTAATCGTTACATTGGATACATTAATCTTCTTGTCACGGGCAACATCAGTAATGATGGATATACAAGGGGTCTTCAGCAATTAAAGATCGGGGTACGGAAAAACCAGATCACTACCGGGGTTGCCATGAACTTGGACCAGTTCAATAACGCCAAAAGAACAATGACCAACGTGGGTGTTTTTTTAAAGTATAATTTTTAACATCAAAAAGTCGATACATGAAACGTAATAAGAACATTGCTATTTTTTTATTCAGGATTGCTATTCCATTCACCATGCTGATTTATGGTATTGATAAAATCAAAAACGGAACCGGCTTTATCGGTAGCCTATTGGAAGCATACGGATTACCAATGATTTTTGCCAATGGTGTGTTTGTGGGTGAAATTATAGCCCCTTTAATGCTCCTCATGGGTTTCAGAACCCGTTTGGCAGGGCTTATTTTATCATTTAATTGTTTATTGGCCCTACTGATGGCCCAAACTCAAAACATCCTTAACTTGAACCCATTTGGAGGATGGTCCTTGGATTTGTTGTTTATTTACATTGTAGCTGGTATTGCTTTTTTCTATAGTGGTGCAGGTAAACATGCCATCTCCACATCCAATTCTTGGGATTGACCAAATAAATTCAACTATGTATGCAGTATTATATCGGTTTGATGTTATCCCTGGTCGGGAAAAAGACTTTGAGAAAACATGGCAACTTGTAACCGAGTCGTTCATAACATATGCGGGAGGGCTTGGCTCCCGTCTTCATAAAAATGAGGCGGGCAGTTTTTTAGCCTACGCCCAATGGCCCGATAAGTTAAGCTGGGAATCCGCTAAACAAAAATTACCACAAACTGCTCTGAAAGACTTGCAACGTATGAATACGTATTGTGAGGAAATTACAGTACTGTTCAATATGGAAGTCAAAAACGATTTATTGATGTAACAGGTAAATACCGCAAAAATGTATATCCCTATAATTACCTACTTGATTTTGGACTTAAAGTTAACTTCCACCGATTCTTCTACCACATATTTTAAGTAAGGTTTAAATTTTGGGTATGCCTCTAATTTTTCAACAATTTCGTTTACACGCCCATCCGAAGTAATTTCTTCAATAGTAAACCCTTTTTTAAACAATTCACCCACACGCTTATGGAATTTGACATATATCTCCCTGTTTCTGAGAAGATGGTCCTTGTTCCCAAAATAAAAATCCGGGTCTTTTGATGTATTTCCAGGTACAATGATGGTTTCATCATCTGACAATGCAATTGCCCGGTCAATGCCGGATAGAACGCCCTCAATTCCGTTTGGGCCAGTATACGTCAACCAATGTGGCTGAAACCCATCACCCATGAACAGCACGTTACTTTTCTCCAGGTAAACATCTACATGATCCAGTGTATGAGATGGGGTATGATAGGCGGTCACCTCATCATCCCCAATGGAAATGGATATTTCATCTTTAAACAGAAGTTGGTGGTATACCTCTGAATACTTGATGTTCTCATGGGATATTATGGTTGCTCCTTTATCGGCAAAGTAGGTGTTTGCATGGTGATTGTAGGTATCCGAATCGCTGTTGATTACAAAGCCTATGGGCAAATCGGTTATTTTTTGAATTTCCCTTTCCAAATCTGGCGCACTTCCCATCATCATGGAATTGATGAGTACTACTTCCTTATCACCAATTAGAACACCACAATTTCCGTTGGCATTGGCATCCCATAACTCTGTAAAAATATAAACGTGATCATTCATCTTTTTTACATCGTATTTGGCTTGGGCCAACATTTGAAATGTGCAGAAAAACACCAAGCATATTGCAAACCTTTTCATTTTGTGGGGTCTTTTTTTCACAATAGTTTTGACCTATTTGGGATTACCTCATATGTTTAAGCAGCGTTCGGTAGATATCCCTTACCGATATCATATCATTTTCGACTTCTGAAGTATTGACAAACACGATAATGCCATAATTTTTTTCTTTAAGAAAATAGGCATGGGAAATAATACCGGGGTCATTTCCGCTATGCCCGATTTTTTCATCATCAATAGTCCAAAAAACATTCTTTTTGAATTCTTTTGAGGCCGGTTGAGATAGCATTTCCTTGTAGCTGGATGCCTTTAAAATATTGCTCTCCCCATGGTAACCCTTCATAACTGCTGTCATATACTTACTGAAGTCCTCTATATTGGTCATGAATCCGCCATCACCGTATGTAATGAATTCATATGCTGGAATGGGATATCCATACCAATAAAGGGTAGCAATATTTTCCAATTGATGAGTTTCGAATGCCCAACCCGAATTTTCCATTTGGAGTGGTTTTAAAATGTGCTCCCTTAAAAAATCAGTGTATTCCATACCACTGGCCTTTGCAATAATATAGGCCGCAATATTTGCTCCCATATTACTGTACTTATACGTAGATCCTGAAACCGTGTTTGAAAAGCTATTTGAAGAATACCATTTTCCATCCGTGCAATACTGGTTTTTAATAAAGTTGGAAGCCGACATCATTTGGTTTCCATTCAATAGATCTACCTCTTTTTGTACTTCCTGTTTGAGTTTATGGGGCAAGTTTTCATAGAAGGGAGGAATTTTATCCTTAAAAACGTAAATCTTCTCATAGTGCTCTGTGTCAAGAATACTAGAGGTATGGTTAGCAAGTTGACGAATGGTTATCGGTTCATTTTGATAAAAGGGATTCTGTATGGTAAAGGGCAGATGATCATTGATCTTATCATCCAAATCCAATATTCCCAGTTCCTGCGCTTTCATTAAGGCCACTCCGAGCAACGTCTTGGATATGGATGCAATAGGTTGGACCGTTTTCGTTGTATAAGGTATCTGTTGCTCTTTGTTCGAATAGCCAAAGCCTTTGGAGTAAACAATACTATCTTTATTAACAATGGCAACGGCGAAGCCTACAAGATTGCTGCTTTCCTGTATCCTTATCAATTCCTTCGTTATCGAATCAGTCTGCTGTTGTGATTGAAGGGAGTAAACTCCCATTACAATAAATAAGAACGATAAAAGAGCTCTCATAAAGTACATTCTTTTAATTGATTTGATTTTTCTGTTTGGTTGTTAATTATTTCATTTAGGAACTACCAATACTCATAAATCCTAGAAATTTTGCCTTCCTTAAATTCAAAGAGGGCCATTTGAGCATCGCCTTGCACAATTTTACCTTTTTCCCTTGTAATGAAACGTTTGCTGACGGCAATGGCATTCAAACCAACAATTTTATTTTCCACTTGGATATCGACTACACTACCATCGTAACCGCCATTTTTCTGGTTTCGCATGTAACCGTTGTATAGATCTTCCCTAGAATAAACTCCACCATATTGCGGATGCACATAGGTGAAATCGTTGGTAAACAGTTCAAAGATGTTGTCCACGTCTTTTGGAGTTGAGTCCGCTTGAAAAACTTTCAAGTTTAATTTGTAGTATTGGTCCAAAACATAAGTACTGGCAACTGATTGGACATTAGATGAATCCTGAGCATTGATTTGATTAAAAGTAATACTCAGTAGAACTATGGCTAGGATATATTTAAGCTTCATTTCGCTATTGTTTTTGGGTCAGATGTTGGGTTACATTCTTTTTTTTGGTCAACAAGCTTTCTGAATCCGGATATTTTTTCAGCAAAAGATCATACAGTTCAATAGCTTCCTGAAACCGATTGTTTTTTTCGTAAAATGTGGCTATTTGGGACACGGCATAATCCCTTTGTGCTATCAATTCCCTGATAAATATATCTTTATGCATGGAATTCAATAAGGTTTCAAAATGATAAAAATCATCGGCCCGCATGGCACTGCGAACAATGGTAAAACGTGACCATAGGGAGAGGTCAGGCTCAAATCCATAGCGCATGGCCCTTTCCTGAGCATGGTTCAAGGCATACGCCATACCTCCCGCATTGATGAATTTTTTCAGGTTGTTCGTTTCAAACTCCTGATAATATTTAAAATAGTCCCGCAATCCATGGTACAAGGTGGGATACCCTGTGGAACGGTGTTCCTCCAATTCAAACTCAAAATATTTCCAGTCAAGCCCATCAATGGGGTTCGATGTCAGTTTACCGTTCAATTTTTCAGTACTGTGCCTTACATCATACTCATCGGGGCTTACGGCAAAATAAAGCTGGGTTTCCATGTTGGTTGACGTATCCAAATCATCAATAGCATCAAAAATGGGAAATGGACTGGCAACCAAATAGGCATTAAAAAGTGTAGGTTCCTCCATCATCATATGAAAAACAAAGCTTCCGCCATATTCCCAACCAAAAAGTAGGTTTTCTCCCTTGGTTCTGAAGTTTTCGTTCACATAGGGCATCAATTCATCTTCCAAAAAGCCCTTAAAATTTTCTTTTCCCTCCCCAAAATTTCGAAACCTATCAGGATAACTATTGTTAATCCCTACAATAATAAATTCCGGGGTCAATTGAAATTGTTGGAACGATTGACCTAGACTGACCACATGTAAAAAGAAACGTTGTCCATCCAACACATAAACCACAGGGTATGTTTTATCTGAATCTTGATAGCTTGGGGGCAGATATATCTGAACTCCCCGCTCTTCATTCAATATTTTAGAGTAAAGAAGGTGGTTAGTGCCGACTACATTCGAAGTACCCTCCGATTGAGCTTGTACACCAAAAAACATCAAAACTATTGCAATGGTCGCCGTTATTACTTTCATTTTCATAGTAGAAGATTATACCATGGTTTTGTTACAATAGGTCGCTTTCACAAAATCCCTGATGTTTATCGAAATGATAGGAACTTCGGGGAACATACCTTTGAGTTCCGAAACAATTCGCTTTGATAAATTGGCCTTTTGCTCAGTAGTTCTCCCTTCCATAATGTTTCCAAAAATGTGGATGAAGTCATCCTTTGTATTCCCTACCATATAGTGTTCAAAGGGATTGATCCGTACCTTAATATCCTGTGGGTCGAACAAACCTGTGGATTCTGCGGTTTTATAAACCAATTGCATTATGGATTCCGGCGATTGCGATTTAATGACTGTATTGGAACAGTCCAGTACAAAATGTGGCATACTTATCTGATTATTTTTTTGTAGGGTTTATTATTCGCTCTATTTGTGCGGAGGAGTTTTCGCACCAGTCACATTCCTCATCCGGTTTCAGTTCCAAGGCTTTTTTATAACTTTTTAAAGCCTTGTCATTCATTCCTGCCGCATAGTATATGTCGCCCAATGTATCCCAAACATTACCATCGTTTGGAAAAAAGGTGGAATTTAGTTCTGAAACAACTATCGCTTTGTTCATTTCACCTTCCCTGAAATAAATTCCACTTAAGCGGTTCAAGTAAAAAGGTCTGTCCAAGTTTTCTCCAAACTTTTCCCTCAACCCTTCCGTTAGTTCTTCCAGCTTTCCCGAAAAAGTTTCTGTATAGCCTAAAAGCCCACTGACCACATTCTCAGAAATCGGTGTGGCAGTATAACCATCATCAAATAACATTTTTCTCAACTCATAGGGAATCCTAGCTGATTCGCGAGTGTATGCATTCGATGCAAATAAAATAAGAGCGTCTTCCTCAGGAAACCAAATAAATTCAAAATAGCTGACACCATTGAAACCATTGTGGGTTACCACTTTGGTATCTCTATTTGATTGATATACGGTCCAGCCGTAGGCATAATAGCTCGATTCCCCCTCATATTCCGGCACATATGGTGTTGTTAATTTGTCCATAGAGGCTTCGTTCAACACCTTATTGTTCCTTAGAGCAAAATGCCACTTAAACATATCATGCAAAGTGGAGTTTACCCCTCCATTCGCTACAAGGGGCCACGCAATTTTACCATCTTCTAGATATTGATCAACATGATTTCCTTTATCAATCACATTGTACACATACTCATTGGCTACATTATTTAGGTTCCAGTTGGGTAAAATATACCCTGTTTGTTTCATTCCTGCAGGGGCAAATAATTTTTCCCGAAGAAAACTTTCATAGGTTTTTCCCGACACCTTCTCTATAATCTTACCGAGTATGCTATACCCGGAATTGGAATAGCTATATTTTTCACCAGGTTTAAACCTAAGTTTCGTGCTAAACAACTCATTAAAATATTCTGCCTCTGGAATATGGTCAAAATCACCATCACCAATACCATGTGAAAAACCTGCAGTATGGGTCAACAACTGGTGAATTGTAATATTGGCCTTATCTGAAGGCAGGTCTTCAAAATATAGGTGTAAAGGATTCGTCAGTTTAAGTTTGCCCTCTTCTTCCAGTTTCAAGATAGCAGCTCCCGTAAACTGTTTGGAAACAGAGCAGATATCAAAAATGGTCTCTGTATTATTTTCAATATCGTTTTTCCTATTGGCCCAACCATATCCTTTGTGAAGGATAATCTCTTGGCCTTTGGCTATCAGAACCGCACCGTTGAACCCATTGGAGGCAGAAGCTGATAAATAATTGTCTAACCTATCAACCAATCCTAGGCTTTTTGATTCATTTTTTAAAATTTGTCCTGTCGATTTTGAATGGGCAACCAAAGCCATCAAAATGAATACATAGATATTTTTCATATTATTGATTTAAATATTTGACTTCTTTTAAAAGACCATCCAATTGATTCCTATCCAACCACTCCCCTTTCAATAGCACCCCCTCAATCGTTTTGGTGTTTTTAATATCTTCTAGCGGGTTTTTGTTCAATAGGACCAAATTGGCATTTTTCCCTTCGGTAATAGTTCCTTCCATGGCCATCGAACCCAAATAACGGGCAGGTGTCAATGTGCTGGCCTTAAGTATTTCGTAGGGAGATAGACCAGCTTCTTGAAGGAACTGAAATTCTTCGTGCAAGGAAAATCCGGGAACCACAAAACCAAAAGTATCGCTTCCGGTCATCATGGGAACATCTTCTTTTGCCAACATTTTGGTAAAATTCATCATCCATTTAAAATAACCTTCCAACAATGGCAATGCATCCATTCCGTTGATTACCTTCCCCTTTAAATTTTGTCGATAGGGATTTTCGTCCGATGCCCAATACCCATAATCTCCGGTCAGCATATATGTTGCGACTTCTTTTTTCTTAAGTTTTGCAAAGCTATTGTCGTCCAAACATTGTACGATCATATCAAAAACCACCAAGGTCGGGGCAATGACAATTCCACTGTTTTTTATTTGCTGTACTGCATTTTTCAGAAATAGGCTGTCATTTCTTTGTTCATCACCAAACAAGTACACAAACTCTTCTACGTGTTCAATGGATTTCATCCGAAGCGAATACTCCAGATCCATCTCGCGCTGGGCATGCCCCATCACTGGTATATCATATTCGGCCGCCTTTTCCATAACTTCCAAATAAATGTCTTTGGGTAGATTATCCGCGATTTTTATAAAGTCATATCCTTTGGTTTGGTGCTGTGCTATGATGCGTTCCACATCCGCACTGGTTTTTAGATTCCCAGACTGCAAATAGGGCCCCGCAGTATAATAATTCGGACCCATCAATTGGTTGTTGTCTATACTATCCCTAATGGCAATATGATCCTGCCAATCGTACTCCGCCATGTTCCGTACCGTGGTAACTCCGTTGGCCAAAAGCAATTTGAAATCACGCTTAATCCCTCCTTCTTTATTTCGCCAATGGTAATGCATCTCGTGCAATCCTGGAATCAGGTATTTCCCGGAACCATCAATTACTCTGGCTGTGGCATATTCCGATGTATTTTCCATGGACTCTACCCGAAGTATTTTTCCATCGGCAATAACCACCCTTTGGTTTTGCATCACGATTTCTTCATGCATCGGAATTACATTCACATTCTCGATAGAAAGCGTGTCGGTTTGGGCAAATCCGACTGAAAGGCAAAATATTATAAGCGTTAAATTGATGACTGTTGTTCTCATGATATTAATTGATTAATGATGAATTGATTTTTTTGAACCATAGGTTTTTTACCCTACCAGTGGATATATGGAGACCGATTATTTCTCCTTGTTGATTACGTTTCATTTTGATGGCTCTCAATGGCCAAGAACTTTTGAACACATCGGGTCCGGCCACTTCCATTGTAAGTTCTCCATGTCTTGCATGGGAACATTTTAAGGTATTATCCTCCACGTAGAACGTATAATGAGTATCAATTTCAGGGCTATAAAATGTACCTGTAAAATCGCTTAACTCCATCGAATTTTCTTGTTGCTCTACCTCTTTTTGATTCACTGGATGAACAAACGGTTCTGCTTTTTCCCTTGCTTCCGAAAGTAAAATGCCCGCAATGTCATCTGCCCTCGTTCCAAATGGTGCGTTGGAAAAATTGGTCAATACAACAATACTTAATTCCTTTGTGGGATATATACTCAAAAAGGTTCGATAACCACCGACCACCCCCGCGTGTTGGATACGTTTTTTATTGAATTTTTCATCCACATAAATTCCGAAACCATAATTAAGGGAAGTACCATTATTCAACCCTCCCAATGCTTGAAGAGCTTCAAAGAATTGCCCCCAACCAGTTTTGGGATTATAAAAGTTATGGGCCCACTTTAATAAATCCTCGGTAGTGGAATACATATTTCCTGCACCGGTATAGGCCCAATAGGCCTGAGCCATTTCAAAAACCTTGTCGTGACTATGGTAGTACGAGGTGGCCCTGTTGGAGACAATGTGTTGATTATTATCTTCGACATAAGTATTCTTCATTTGTAGCGGTTCAAAAACATTGTTTTGCATCCAAACCTTAAAATCCTCCCCCGTAACGTTTTCAATGATTTCGGCCAACACCACATATCCTGTATTGGAATACATAAATTTGTCGCCTGGTTTAAAATTCAAATCCGTTTGCATTTTTAGCAACCTCATGACATCCTCATTGGTTCTATAGTCATCACCTCGCCAACCAGCAAGTGCCATTAATTCATGGAAGTCCCTTAATCCACTGGTATGTTGCAATAAATGTTTAATGGTAATGGGATTACGAAAAATTGGAAACTCTGGGAAATACTTTTGAACCGCATCATTAACAGATAATACTCCTCTTTTTTGAAGTAACACAATCCCCATTGCCGTGAATTGTTTTGATATGGAGCCGATATTAAACAATGTGGAGTTGTTGTTGGGCACCTTATATTCTAAGCTGGCATTCCCAAAAGCGTTTAAGTATGTAATCTCTCCGGATTTCATAACCCCCACTACTCCACCAGGATGGTTTTCCAGATTCCAGTCATTGAACAGTGCATCAATCTGGCTTTCCTCTTTGATGCTGATCTGACCAAAACCAAATAGAGGGCAAACCAACATAACCCAAAAAAATAGGTTTTGACCCTCAAGAACTTGTATCAACTTGTATGTCATATTCATATCCTTCATAATTCAGCAAAGCTATTTTGTGGCAAGCTCTTATCAATTGACTTTGGTTAAGAAACCCTACAACTAATCAGAAACCAAAATTAGCCCTACCCTGCTTCTTATTTCTTAAACTACCTTAAGATTTACCCGAAAGCATCCCTCTAGTTTTGTGACATCAAAAAAGAAGTCATGAACCAGTATGTCAACATTTTATTGGCTTTTATCGGCGGTGTGTTTTTGGCCATGCAAGGAGGATTGAACGCCCAACTTGGTGTCCAGCTCAAAAATCCCCTATTGGCTTCGCTCACGGCCTTTTTTTTTAGTATGCTTTTCGCATTATTGGCTGTAGTTCTTACTGTCAAAAACATTCCTAAGACATCACTTCTCATAAGTATTCCCAAACATTTATGGTTTACAGGAGCCTTGTTCAGTGTCATCGGAATTGGGCTTTACTATTATACCATTCCTAAACTGGGTATCTCGACCATGATCTCTTTGGGATTGTTCGGACAGCTCATTTTTTCCGCTTTAGCAGGACATTATGGATGGTTTGACTTACCGAAAGAGCCCATGGTTGTAAAAAAAGTAGTAGGTCTTTTAGCCATGACCATAGGAATTTTATTGATTAATAAAAACTAGAAAGAATTAACGGATAAAATAATTTAAAAACGAAGACAATGGAATTATTGGAAAACTTGAAATGGCGTTATGCCACTAAAAAATTTGATTCATCCAAATCCATTAACGAAGGGGATTTGGAAAAACTAAAGCAGGCCGTTCAACTATCGGTATCCTCCTATGGATTGCAATTATACAAGGTATTGATCATTAAGAACGATGAGCTGAAACTTCAATTAAAAGAGGCGGCCTGGAACCAATCACAATTGACCGATGCCTCGCATATTTTTGTGTTTTGCAATTATACCGAAAGAAAAAACGAGCACATTGACGAGTATATTCGAGCAACTTCCGAAACCCAGGATACCCCATTGGAGAAACTGGAAGGTTACGGGAATTTGATCAAGGAAAGCTTGTCGGCCAAATCAGATGCAGCATGGCAAAACTGGTCCGAAAAACAAACCTACCTGGCACTTTCCAACCTTTTAACAGCATGTGCAGCCCTTAAAATCGACTCCTGTCCCATGGAAGGATTTGAGCAAGATAAATTCAATGCTATTTTAGGCCTGGACCAAAAAGGGTTGAATGCTGCAGTAATCGCACCAATTGGATATAGGTCAGCGGAAGACCACACACAGTTCAGAAAAAAAGTGCGCAAACCAAAAGACGTTCTTTTCGATGAAATTTAATAGTTGGTTCACCCAAGATGGTTTTCGGAGACCAAAAAGTGTAACCTATTGTGGAGTTTGTTCGTCAAAACCTTTAAATCAAAAAACAAATCAATTTATGAGACTGTTAATTTTATTGCCCCTTATGCTTTTCACTATTGCCTGTAAAAGAGGTGATGATACTCCACTAAAAAACAAGGAAAAGTTCGTAAAAGAGCATCCGGATTTTGCAACGAAATTTCAAAATAAGGTAAGGGATATTTATACTGAAAAGGAAATGCACGGTGATTTTATATTTGCCGTGGTCGACGAAAACGGCTTGGCATATTCATTTGCATTGAATCGGGAAATTTTAAAAGGTGAGGAATCCTCTTTGGACAACGATACTCCTATTTATATTGCATCCAGCACAAAATCCTTTACTGGAACTTTGCTCAAAATACTGGAGCGGGAGAATGTATTAGATTTGAATAATTCCCTTCAAGAATATCTTCCCAAACTGAATTATAGTGACAGTATTGAAACGCAGAACATCGCCATAAAAAACCTTTTGAACCATACCCATGGTACATTTAGCACCAGTATGACGTGGAAAACTGCTTTTTTAGGATATAGCGGCGGTAATGATGAATTGATTGAAGACCTAAATAACGATTTTCTTTATGACCCCTCTGGTAATTATAGGTATTCGAACGTTGGGCCGATTATCTCTGGAATGGTTGCGGAAGAAATGACAGGAAAGACCTGGAAAGCACTGATGAAGGAGCATATATTCACGCCCTTACAAATGGAAAACACCAGTGCCAACGTCAGTGACTATGCTATTGAAGACATTCGTCCTTCATTGACCGTGACCAAAGAAAGAGGAGTTATTGAGAAAGGGCTCTATAAGTCAGATATCACGATGCACGCCTCTGGGGGAATCATTTCTACCATAAATGACCTTTCAAAATGGTTGGCGGCAAATATTAGTCAGGATAGTGTGCTATTAAATAATGATTCATGGTCCGACCTTCACACTGCAACAACCCCACAGAACAAAAAATACTATACCTACCATAGGAACGGATATAGTTTGGGGTGGGACATTGCCGAATATCAAAACGAGAAGATCTTGACACGGTTTGGAGGATTGGCAGGGATAAGTTTCCACATCTCTTTTATGCCCGATAAAAAAGTAGGCGTCATTGCTTTTTCCAATGAAAACAGAGCGTACCTGCTTCCGCACCTGATGGCCAATTATGCCTATAATGTGATCAACAAGCAATCTGCCGATAGTATTCTCGATATTGAAAAAACAGGGTTTGATAAAAGTTTTAAAAGGGAAGATGAGATTCAATACCCTGATGATTCAGACATGTTACCCGCCAACAATGATAACGATATCATAATCGGCACCTATGAGAGCACGACCAACTGGCCTACCATTGAAATTTACCAAAAGGATGACCATTATATTTTTAAATGGGGGGTATTAAAGGGCAAAATATATGGTACTGAAAATGATGGTTACATGAGCAACCTTGGCGCATTATCAAGAGATTTTAAAATAAGCAACGATACGCTTAAGACAGGTTCATTGATTTACAAGAGATGAAAATAGTCCTAGGAAAGTAACTCATCATAGTCATCTTTAAGAAACTTAAAATTTAATAAAAAGATACTTTATTATTGTTTTACAATAATTTATTATATGTTTGCAGAAATATTTCAGTATTTCAATAATGAAGAAAACAAGAATACTATCCAAAATACTTTATGCAATTACCAGAAGTCTCGCTTTTATATATATGGTAATTGCACTGTACGGAACATTGTCTTGGATTACAAAATCCAATATTCAAATCGAGGATACCAGAGCTGTGATCAATTATCCATTTACCGATGTTTCTTTTTTAATATTGGACAACAACTGGTCGTATTTTCTATTTGCCTTTTTGCTACCTATTTTGTCCTATACTTTATTTTTTTGGCTGCTTTCCAATGTGTTTAAAGTGTTCTATCGGGAAAAGCTTTTTACCCAGCCCAATATTGCACATTTAAAGCGATTTTATTCAGCAAATTTGATTTTCCCCATAGTGCTTGTTGCCTTTTCATCATTCTTTATTGAGATTGACAAAGGAATATTCCTCATTGTAGCGTTACATCTTGTTTTGGGGGTTTTTATTTTTATTATTTCAGAAATTTTCAATCAAGGGCTGTCGTTACAGAACGAACAAGACCTATATATTTAAATTATGCCGATTATTATAAATATTGATGTGATGCTTGCCAAGCGAAAGATAAAGAGCAAGGACCTCGCTGAAGAGATTGGCATAACCCCAGCTAATTTATCCATACTTAAAAATGGAAAGGCTAAAGGTGTCCGCTTTGAAACCTTAGAGGCCATTTGCAAGGCCCTGGACTGTAAACCAGGAGATATTATTGACTATGTAGCATAGTTCTTCCAACATAATTAGACCATGAATACATTAAAAATTGATAATGTATCCCTTGTGTACAGCAATGGGTACAAGGCGCTTACTGCCTTAAATCTAGAAATAGAAAACGGAATATTCGGACTCTTGGGGCCTAATGGCGCAGGTAAATCTTCCTTGATGAAAACTATTGTTGGACTGCAAAAACCTACAGAAGGAAGCATTAGCTTTAATGGTGCCGATGTAGTTCAAAACCCGTTGGATATCCAAAAGCATTTGGGCTTTTTGCCTCAATACTTTGGCGTTTACCCTAAAGTATCGGCTTATGATCTTTTGGAACACTTGGCCAAATTTAAAGGGGTTGCGAACAAGAAGCAACGTCATGATCAAATCATGAATTTATTGGAAAAAGTAAATTTGACCGATGTCAAAAACAAAGAGGTCCATACGTTTTCCGGTGGCATGAAACAGCGTTTCGGAGTGGCTCAGGCATTATTGGGAGAACCGAAGATTGTCATTGTAGATGAGCCCACAGCCGGATTGGACCCGGAAGAACGAAATCGTTTCAATACCTTGCTCAGTGATATCAGCGAGGATATCATCATCATATTATCCACGCACTTGGTGGAAGATGTAAGAAACCTCTGTTCACAAATGGCCATCATTAAAAAGGGCCATGTTATTTCCCAAGGAGCGCCTAACGACTACCTAACTCAATTAAATGGAAAATTATGGAGCAAAGCAATCTCCAAAGAAGAACTGCCCAACTTGGAGTCCCATCATCAAATCATAAGTAAGCGATTGGTGGAAAGGGTCATGCACATAACCATTCATGCCGATGATTGTCCCGCCGGCTTTTCGGCCACACACCCCAGTTTGGAACATGCCTACTTTACACATTTAAACACTGCTGCATTGTGAAAACGATTATCCTAAACGATATACAGACCATTGTAAAGCAAAAAGCGACATACACTGCCTTGCTCATTTTTGTAGGTATTGGGTTCCTGACCGGGTTCAAATTCAATATTTCGGTTGGGGATGAGCTTGCTGCGAATGCCTCCTACTCGGTTGGTTTTATGATAGGATTATTGAGCCTTGCCATCATTTTAATCGCCACTGTTCTGGGATTTTCTCTATTGTTCAAAGAGCAGGATGCCAACTATGGTTTGATTGTTTTTTCCACTCCCATCAAGAAGAAAGCATTTGCGCTTGCCCGATTCTGTGCCTTCTACCTGTTCACGCTGTTCGGTTTTCTTACCTTGATCGTGGGTTACGTGGTCGGACTTCATTTATCGGAAAATACCCAAATGAACCCAGGCTTCAACCCTTGGCACTTTACATATCCCTTCTTGATATTTGGAGCTATTAACTCATTGGTCGTCTGCAGTATCCTTTTTTTTATTGCACAGACTTTTAAAAATAAATTACTGGTAGCCATTTCAGGTTTATTGCTGTATGTTTTTTATATGATAGCCCTGATGTTCTCCAATGCTCCTTTTATGGCGCAAGCTATGCCACAATCTTTGCTAGTACAACGTATTTCCAGCCTAGTGGATATTTTTGGGCTTTCCGGGTACTTTTTTGAAGCCAAAGACCTCAATGTTTATCAAAGGAAGAATCAAGTTGTACCCCTTACCAATCTATTACTTATCAATAGATTGATATTTACCCTTTTCTCTCTGGGCATGGTATATTTAGGGATTCGTTCCTTTTCCTTTCTACCTAGTTTTAAAGGAAAGTCCCAAAAAAAGAGCTCAAACTTACAGCACAAAACGCAACAACTACCTTTTTCTACGACAGCGACAACTTTTGACCGGGAATCAAGGTGGCGAGCGATATTCTCGTTCATCAAGGTTGATTCAATTTATATCTTTAAAAGCATAGCTTTTGTGGCCATCTCCATATTACTTCTGTTCTATGTTGGGGTAGAAATGTTCGATGACATCAACAAAGGCATCCGTATGCCTCAACTTTATGCCAGTTCCGGCCTTTTGGCACAAACCATCAACAATACTTTTTATGCGTTGGGAGGTTTGATTCTGGTCTACTTTGTAAACGATATCTTTTGGCGGAGTAAAGCCAGTGGGTTTTCTATTATTGAGAACACTACCTTCCATGTGGGCGAAAAACGAACAGGCCATATGGGAAGCATTTCCTTATTGATACTATCGCTTACTGCCTTAATGCTTTTAGAGGCCATTATTTTTCAGTTGGTGTTCCGGTTCCCTGTTTTTGATTGGGAGGCCTATGTTGGGGTATTCATTTTTAACACGCTTCCCTTATTTTTATTTGCCTTGTTCTTACTTTTCATCAATACAATCAGCACGAACAAACCCATCGCCCTGGGGATTTCCATCTTGAGTTTTTTGCTTTTCACGACACCCATTGCAAAAAGTATTATAGATAATTCCTTGTTCCGTTTCTTCTCAGGTTATCGCGGAACTTACAGTGATTTTCTTGGCTATGGTGCTTACCTATATCCATTCCTATGGCGACTCGTTTTTGGCTTTTCCTTAATCGGCATTTTATTCCTTGTGTACAATTTGATCAAGTATCGTCCAAACAAATTGACGACAGGGACTGGAATAACCATTTGCATGATCATTGCTATCTTCAGTGGTTCAAAATATTTAGAAAACCATGTTTCAAAAAAGAAGAAAGAGCAACAAATCGCAGAGCGTGTTTCCTACGAAAAAAAGTATCGAAAATATCAATATATAAATCAACCAACGATCAAAAAAGTGGATACCAAAATTAATTTATATCCAGAAAAAAGAGCCTATACCATTCAAGGGGAGTATATCCTAAAAAACCCCTATATGGAGCCAATTGATTCTATTTTGATTCATGTTCCAGAAGATTTCGAGATCATATCTCTTGTTTATCAATACAAAAATGAAACAATTCGCATAGATGAGCCAGTTTCCGAACTGCACCTGAACCATCCACTTACACCGAATGATTCAGCAAAACTATCTTTTGAAATGTCCTATACATGGCATCCTGTAAATGGCCATGACCCTTTCAATGCCATAGTTGAAGATGGTTCATTCATGAGAATCAGTCGGTATTATCCCCAATTTGGGTATGATGAAGGGAAAGAACTATCCGACATCCAGTTGAGAAAAAAACATGGTTTGGGCACCGCCACCAAATTAAAAAAGCTGGAGGCACCTAAAGATGGTATCGATGATGCCATTGATCTCAACATGCAAATCTCTACGTCAAAAAACCAAATAGCCCTAGGTACGGGAGCGCTACAAAAAAAGTGGCAAGTTGATGACAGGAACTACTATGAATACACTGCAGCATCCATTCCGTTCCGATTTGCCGTTTCCTCTGCAGCTTATCAAACAAAAAGTGTGGAGCATAACAATATTGACATTAGGGTCTATCATCATCCATTGCACAAAAACAATGTGGACCATCTTATTGAAAACACTAAACTTACATTGGATTACTGTATCGAAAATTTTGGCCCCTATCCCTTTACATCCATCAATTACTCCGAAGTCTCATCGTTTACGCAAGGTTTTGCTGGAACTGCTTATCCTGGGACTATTTTTATGACGGAGAACATGACATTCAATGCCAATCTCCATGCAGGAGACAATCAGGACGTAGTGAATGAACTTGCAGGCCATGAGGTTGCCCACTTTTGGTGGGGTACCAACCAAATTGCACCCGACTACAGGGAAGGTTATTCCATGCTGACTGAAAGTTTGGCCATGTATACCGAAATGATGATCTACAAAAAGATGTATGGAAAGGAAAAAATGATGGAACGGGTAGCTATTCATCAACAAATTTATGAGGCCGAAAAGGGATTACATGAAGAAAAACCTTTGCTTAAAGTGGCTCCGGGAGACACTTATTTAGCTTATTCAAAGGGTGCTATTGTGTTTGTAGAACTGAGTGAATTAATTGGGGAAAATCAATTGAACAAGGCCTTGAAGAGTTTTCTACAAAAAAACAGATATCCCCATGCAAAACCAATCTCCACGGATTTATTAAAAGAAATACTTAAAATAAGTGACAAATCCCATCATGAAAAAGTCAAATCTCTTTTTGGGAAAAACATTGTACGGAATAATTTCACTGGTGTACTTAAGAAAAAACATTTTTATAGAAAACAATAAAACTTAACTTTTAAGCTAAAAATGCACTAAATGACCAGCATTGGTATTTTGCACCACCTCCAAGATGGGCTTTTCCTTAGGAAAATGAATCAATAACCTTATAAAAAGAAAAAGCCTTCGAAAATCGAAGGCTTTTTCTTTTTGTGGGCGCTGAGGGATTCGAACCCCTTTTGCCAACCCTTATGTTTACTGGGTTTTCCTTGCCTATGTTTTTGTTACAAACCGAATTACAGACTGATGTCCGTAATCTACCTTCGTAGATTGTAAAATTAACCATAAAATATTTAAGCATCTATAAATGAACCTT
This sequence comes from uncultured Allomuricauda sp., assembly GCF_947258355.1. Taxonomy (GTDB): domain Bacteria; phylum Bacteroidota; class Bacteroidia; order Flavobacteriales; family Flavobacteriaceae; genus Flagellimonas. Next base: position 35,258 of record NZ_CAMYIC010000020.1, on the reverse strand, counting down.
TTTAATTGTTTACCTATACTTTATCGACAATTGCCCTAGTTGCCAGATAATCTTGATAGAATCTTTCATGGATAATTTTGAGCCATCAGCATGTATCCAGCGTTTCAATGGCTGTTCACAGATTAAGGAGGTTGCCTTTTCCTTGCCATACATTTTTCTCATCCTCATAAATATTTCTACATCGAACAACCATCTGGTCTTGAAAGGTGTGTTAAAAATTGTCGCTACCTTATTGGCCCTCATTACTTTGGCGCCACATTGAGTATCCTTAAATGGCATTCCCAGTATTTTTTGAATGATGAGATTAATGGTCTTGCTAATTATCTTTCTTGCCGATTCCTTGGTAATATCAGCGCCCATTCTATTTATTCTGGAGCCGCTCACAATATCAAATTTAGAACCTTCAATCGTACGTACCAATTCATCAAAGTCCGCAAAGTCAGTTGAAAGATCGGCATCCAGGTATCCCATATAATCAAACTGTCTATCCTTTTCCAAATGAAGGATTCCCTGTCTTACAGCCTCGGCCTTTCCGCCATTTTTTGTGCAATTATAGACACTTATACTATCTTCGTTCCCTTGCCTTATTTCTTCAAGAACTTGTAAGGTGTTATCAGTACTACCGTCGTTCACAAAGCAAATGTGGTATCCTGGGTGACGTCTGGCAAAATCTTGGAACTCCTTTCCACTCAACCGGTTCTCTTCATTATAACAAGGGACTACAACGCCAACACAATGCTTTTGAATCAACTGTGTTTCCTTTTTTACCGACAGTTTTTCCAAAATTGGAGAACCAATGGTTCGCTTTACCCTAGCAACCATTTCGTCCAGGCCAATGGGTTTCTTCATATAATCAACAATTCCCAACTCAAATCCGTTAAGTATTACGGTTTCATCATTATTTCCGGACATGACCATAATTGGTACATTCATGTCAATCTCTTTGAGTTGGTCGATTACTTCCAATCCAGACATCTCGGGCATGTTCATATCCATGATAACCAAGTTGGGCCTAAACTCCTTGAAGATTTCTATCCCTTCCTTCCCGGTAGTAGCGGTTTTCACTAAATAACCGATTTCTTTAAGTTTTCTCTGTACCGATAGCAGAATTAACTGCTGATCATCAATTGCTAAAATTTTCATAGGTTAAGGTTTTATGTTTGTGATCAAACTTGGAGCAAATTTATCCCTAGGTGACGTTCCCTCCTCTTCAAAAAAGTTGGAAATCAATTAAGTGTAGACGAATGGCAAAACTGAATCGGTGGATAGTTCAGTGGTATTTCGACAATATTTCGACCTTTACGCTGTTATATTTTCTGACAGATATCTATGCAAAAACAAACCAACATAACACTGGCAATAGCGCTGGTTTTTGGGCTTATTTTTCATGGGGCGACCATCTTTTTCACTTTGGAATCCACCTATGATGCCCTTATCCACCTTTTTTTTGCAGACCACTACGCCAATACTTGGTTTGAACCATGGGATTACCGTTGGTATACCGGGTTTACAGTGCAAGGCTATCCACCATTGGTACATCAGTGTATCGCACTACTCTCCTATATTGGTGGATTAAAGTTTGGGATGTTTACCATGGCCTTGCTAATCATCGCTTTGTTCATCACTGGAGCGTATCGATTTGCTCTGGTCATTACTGCTAACCGAAAAATAGCCGGCTATACCGCTCTTCTTGCGGCATTCTCCTCCATGTTCCTAGAAACACTTCACATCTTTGGGCAATTACCTAGTTTAATGGGTATCTCCATCTTAATGCATGCCCTGCCCGAGATTTATATGTGGATCAAAACTGGAAGAAAGTTTAAATTGATTTCCTCGCTTTCCATGATTGCCGTAACGGTCACCTCTCATCATGTGACTCCTATCTTTGGCATGGTCTTTTTTATCTTCCCGATGATTGGACTTGTAATTATGGATGCTTCCAAGGAAGCGGTAGAAATCAATACCAAGATTACCTTCAAGGTATTTCTGCAACAGTTCAAACGTCTTTTTTGGCGCATTGTCGTGTTCGGTGGTGGTTCCTTAGTCGCCATTGTAGGTTGTATATTACCCTATTGGGTCAACTCCAAAAAGAATCCTATTACCCAGGTACCGATTCCACATGGATCTCGTGACAACTTTCTGGAAGTTACCTCTTCGGGATTAGTGTTCTTTTTGATTCCCTGGGGGATATTGTTGTTTATCCTACCATACCTGTTTTACCGTTTTTACAGCAAGCGATTGTTATTTTTTGGCCTGTCCTTTTCCATGCTGACATTATTGGGAACAGGGGGCACCACACCTCTACCCAAAATGTTGTTGGGCGATACTGCCTTCAATATCCTTACACTCGACCGTTTCACGCTATGGGCCACTATTATGTCTTTGCCCCTATTTGGAGAGTTTGTGTATCGTTTGGTGGAGGGCGGCATTAGGGAACAACTCCTTAAAGAGTTTAAAAAACCATTGCACTATGTGTTGGCCAGTGGATTGGGTATTTCCTTTATTGCCGTGGCCATTTTTACAATGAGCCTCAACTATTTTAGGCCATCGCAACCACAACGGATCAATATGTTGCCCATTGTCAATTTCTTGAACCAGGACCAGCACGACCAATGGCGCTATTTGCCCTTAGGATTTGGAGATCAAATGGCATGGCTCTCCGCACAGACCAATGCCATGACCGTGGATGGCAACTATCACTCTGCACGAAGGTTGCCCGAACTGACCACAAGGGCCATTGAGCGACTGGAAAATTCAAAGTTTAGGGGTGTGGAGGGTATTGGTTCCCTACAACAATTTTTGACCGTTCCGGAGAAATACAATCTCAAATACATATTTTCCAATGATAAGTTCTACGACCCTATTCTCTATTTCTGCGGATGGCAGCGCTTGCAACAATTGGAAAACGGCATTATGGTGTGGGAGCGTTTAAACATACCCCCACTTCCCAAAGTTATTCCTAAAGAAGATGTGCCGAATTTCTTGAAACTGATGTGGGGACTGATTCCTGTAGGGACTTTGCTATTGGCCTTTATCATCAATATTCAATTGCCATGGTATTGGAAGCTCAAAAGAAAATCCAAGAAAGTGGACGATTACTTTTACCACGCACCCGAGTTCAATGGTATTTCCAGGGGTCTTTCCTTCACCAATGGGGCTTGGGCCATAGGAATGATTGGAATTTTCCTTTTTGGCATTTATCATTTTTACTTGGACAATGCCACTCAAATCAGTGCCGAAAATGTGGTCAAATCCTATTATGACGCATTGGATTTTAAGGAATTTGAACGGGCACACTCCTATTTGGACCCTGATGCCGATGTGAGCTTATCCCAATATATGTTGGAAGTATCGGTCACGGACGGTTTATTGAGCTCTTACGCCAAAATGGATTCCATTGGTATTGCAAAAACCAAGAAAACCAAAAATACGGTAGAGATGGAAGTGGCCACCAAATGGATCACGCCGCTGGAAAAAGTAGACCGAACCTATCAACATACGGTCATCAAAAAGAACGGGCAATGGTACATCAAACCAAAAAAAGTGGACAATGATATTCCACCCAACCAGTTGATTGCTTCCAACCAGACCCAATATTACAATCACGGACGAAGGCGCATCACTACGCAACAAAGGTATCACGAGGATATTTTACGCCAACCGCTTTTGGAAGTATTATCTGCCAAATTGGTCAAATACCAAGGTAGTTACAGTATTGTCGGTGAGCTTCAGAATATTGACAATGTACCCGCGGATATTTCCATAAAGGGGACCCTATACAACGAAAACGACAAACAGCTGGCCCAGCACGATGTCAAGTTCCACTCAAAGCATAAGCTCATGCCCAAGGAAACCACATCCTTCCGTATAGATTTTGAGGGAATCGCCTGGTCTTCCACCAAAGACACCTTGCCTCCGACTTTTGATCCTGATCAGTTTACACCAATCAGTTTGGAGGAACAACCCGTCACTTTTGATCTGCAATGTGCAGGGAACGTGGCAACAACCGACCTCTACAAATCCGTAGCGCTCCAAGAATGGAATATAGATCAGGATATCTTAAAAGGGACATTGTTTAATTACGGTACAAAGGAGGTGACCATTCCTCAAATCTTGACCTCGTACTATACCGAAGCTGGAGAGATTTTGTGGTTAGAGCATCATTTTACATTGGATGGTATTCGCATTCAACGCAAGCAAACTTTTGAAATGCAGCTGTTGGATTTGAGTGAACTGGAAATCATTGCAGAAGGGTTGGATAACTGCTACGTGAACGGCTTGCCAAATGCTGAAATTGCGGAACGGTACTTTTCCGATAGAAATAAGGAAATCAAATGGGAGATGATGCGACCGTACGATGGTAAAGGCTATGATTATTTTCAGGTGGAGTTGAACAATTACATTGGAAATCCTAAATAGATGAGATGGAAGCAATACATATGGCTTATAGTTTTTGTGGCTTTGGGTTGCTCCAAATCCCCTGATGCTCCTTCTGAAAAAATTCCCGATAACATAAAACTCAATTCGACGGAAAGAGAATTTACTGCTGGAGACCCCATTGTTCTAAAATTCAAGGGAAAGGCAGTAAAACAGTTGTTATTGATACAAAATGGCTGGGGAACCATAGCATTGCAGCCGGATTCCACTATCACAGATCTGACCTTTACCCTACCCCAAGCTATAACCCAAAAAAGTGGTTTGGCCCATTGGAGTTTGCTCCATCAAAAAACCAAAGTGGCTAAAGGGAGCATAAATATTCTTCCCAGCAATACATTGTCAGAATCCATGGAATCCTATATTGGTCCCACCAGCATCTTTGCCGATAATCAGGATCAAGCTATGATTGTGTCACTTCCTCAGGACACCTACGGGAATCCATTGCCTGATAGTACCATTATCGAACTTACAGAGAAATTCAAAAATGTCCAAAATAATACATCAATGCCCGTAAAGGATATGATTGCCAATGCCTACGTAGGAGGATATGGCGAGGTCGGTGAACTGTTCTTGGGCACCAGTTTAGAAAATCAAGTGTCCAAAGAATTTACACTGAGCGTTCTACCTACAAAAGCAGATGATTTCGCTATCAATTTTGATAGACAACATAACAATGCGGATGGTAATCAAGTTATTTCATTTACCACTTCAACTATCAGAGATCGCAACGATAATATTGTTGCCGATGGTACGATGGTGAATTTTGTGGTCGAAGACCGTTCTGGAAACCAATATCAAACCTATGGTCAGACGCTGAACGGGGTTGCGGTTGGAAAAATGCTTCATCCAGAAGCACCAACACAATGGAAAGTAAAAGCGCACATCAGTGGCCTATCAAAGAGCAATAGCTTGGAACTGGGCTTTGAGGCGGCAGTCAAGGATTATACCGTTCATATTTCAGAAAACGGAAGAACCATAACTGTAGGTCCCATCCTTAGTTATATGAAACAATGGATCCCTGATGGGATGGGCATTTACCTAGAAATAAAAAGTCCTGATGGGGAATCGTTGCTCACACAAGAAACAACTTCCAGAAAGGGAATGGGCAAGTTTGAATTGCCCGAAAACATTAATGCTTACGAAAATACCGTAAAAATCACCGTTGCAGGAATTGAAAAAAGAATAGAAGGAACCATCGAGTAATGGCAAAGAAAAATCTATATCGTGCGTTGCTCCTCTTGAGCTTTTTAGCCGTAAATGCTGGAATCATTTATGGATTGGCCGCGGCATGGTCCTTTTTGAATACCGGGGCAGACAAATCCGCCATTCTTCACATAGGTGGCACCATAGAACAGGCTTACCAACCAAAAATCACTTGGACGATAGCGGGGCAACGTGGACGAAAAATATCCAAACAAGCCCTTGGGGAACTTGAAAAAGATTACCTGAATGCTTGGTATGTGAAAAATATTGCCTTGAACTCCTATGATCAATTGGGCATAGCGGATTATTATACCGAAGATGCGAGAAAACGGGTCAACAACTTGGTCCAAAACAATCAGGATAACCATGTAAGGATTGCGACAACTACCCTATCACATCATCCACAACTCGAGTTCTACAGTTTGGATGGAAAATTGGCCGTGCTGACGGATCACAATGTGGTCCAGTATGAAAAGGTTTATGATCATGAGAACCTAGTGCATCAACAACGGACATCAAACAGCTATCAAGTAATTTTAATGCTGGAGGACGGCTTTTGGCGAATCCGTCAAATGGTAAAGATTCCCAATCAACCTGAAAACAAAAATCAAGCAAAACAGCTTTCGTTTGATACCAAAAAATGGAAAGGCATCAACTATTATCCAAAGGATAATCCTTGGAATATGTTCGGGGACACTTTTGATGAGTCCAATACCCAAAAGGATTTCAAGATTGTAAAAACAATGGGGCTCAATTCGGTTCGCGTATTTGTACCCTACGAAGTTTTTGGAGGTGCCTCGGTAAAAGAAGATATGTTGGCTCAACTTGAAAAACTATTGGATATCGCTCAAGAACATAATCTCAAAGTGCTAGTGACCCTCTTCGACTTTTACGGGAATTATAATCTCATGGATTGGACGTTGACCCATCGGCATGCTGAAACCATAGTTTCCCGATTGAAATCACACGAAGCCTTATTGGGCTGGGACATTAAAAACGAGCCCGACTTGGATTTTGATAGTCGCGGGAAGAATAACGTACTTGGATGGCTTTCGGAAATGGCAGAACAAATCAAACAGAACGATAGCATTCATCCTGTTACCATTGGGTGGTCCACTCCAGAGGCTGCTGTGCACTTGGCCAACGAAGTGGATTTTGTTTCCTTTCATTATTACGGGGCACCTGAACATTTCAAAGAACGTGTCTTGGCTTTGAAGGATTCCGTCGAAGATAAACCTTTGGTTTTGGAAGAGTACGGTACATCGAGCTATAGCGGCATTTGGAACGGGTTCTCCAATTCTGAAGATGTGCAAGCCAGCTATTACCAAAAAATGCAAACTGTTCTTACAAAGGAACAACTTCCCTATTTTATATGGACCTTGTACGATTTTGAAACCGTTCCGAGTTCCGTGGTGGGACGAAAACCATGGCGAAAAGCACCACAAAAGCATTTTGGACTGATAGATTCCGAGGGCAAAGAAAAACCTGCCTATAATATAATCGATGTAAAAAGAAAGGGGACAACTAACTAAAGCTGTCCCCTCTCCACACTTAACCTAAAACCTATGCGATACTAGTTTTTTCAATACGTTGCAGTTTTTGGACCTTGGGTTGTTTCAATCCCTTTTTTGATCGTATTGCATTAAAATGGTCGAGGTACATTTCCGTGATTTTGGACATGGGCAACGAACAAGCTGCCTTATAGTTTTCTTTGCCCAAATGGATTCTATAGTTTTCGTTCATCAATATGCTTTCCAGGGCAGTTGCCAATGACTCCACATTTTCCGGCTCAAAGAACTCTCCGCGGTAACCTTCTTCCCTGACCAAGATGCCAAGGTCTCCCAAATCGGGCAACACCACTGCCTTACCATAACTACCTGCTTGGTGCAACACCCCGGAGCTTCCCGTTGTTGAGGTGTACGGGAAAACCACCACGGCACTGTCCCCGAATATTTTAGGCACATCTTCCTCAGCCACATAGCCCGTAAAACGAAGGTTTTCAACATGACTATATATTTCTTTCATCCTGTCCAAATACCCAGGGGTGTTGGGACTATCGGTTCCTGCGATCACAATTTCAATGTCCAAATCGGATTTGTAACGCAAAACTTCCACGGCTTCGATTAAGGGCTCTACCTTTTTATAGGTACCAAACTTTCCAAAGGCCATTACTTGCATAGGTCCTTCTGGCAAGTCATATTTGGGTGCAGGCGGTGTTTCAAAGGAACCGTGCGGCACCAAGGCAACATTATTTTTCTTGTATTTGTCCTCCAAAATGGTCTTGTACTTGCTAATGGTTACTGCCAACACATCAGAAGCCAATACAAAACGTGTCAATGTGGTTCCGATTAAGTTGTATATTTTTTGAAGAAATCCGTTTTGGGTGATTCCTGCATTTTCCAAGTCTACCTGCTCCAAAATGTTGTGCAACAAGGAGATGGTGGGAATACGCATCATTCTACAAACAAAAGGCAATAACAGACCAAGTGCGGCGGGAACCTTTTTGTCTCCGAACTTTAAAAATTGAAGGTTGAACAATACAGCGTCCGGTTTTTCTTTTTTGATGGCCTTTGCCACTCTGTAAATATTCTTAAGGTCATTGAAATTCCAACATTCCTTTACCGTAATAGGACATCCCTCCTCCTCAAAGAAAAGGTCTTTTGGCGCTTCGGTATGGTCAGTAAGCAAAACAATCTCGCTTACTTCATCTTGAAGTCTAAAATGTTTTACCAGATGGTACCCATACTCTGTCAGGGTGACTTTACTTGGCGGATATGCCGTTACAATTGCTAGTTTCATAAGGTTAAGTTTTATTCTTTGTTTTGTGTTACAAATGTCCGTATAAGTCATTATAAAAAAGCGTGTTACAGGGTGGCTGAACCTAAAGTGTAGACGAACGGCAATACGTGGGGGATAATTAAAAAAAGCCAGGGCACTTTTATGTACTCCTGGCTTTCTCGTCAATCTAAAAACCCTAAAACTATTTTTCCTTGGTGAAAAAATAAAGAAACTGAAATACCAGTAATGCAGTCATCACCAGTATTTGTGCTTGTACAACTATGGCCAAACTACTGTGAAGAAAAAGAATCAGAGCAATCTGTACCAACCCTGCCAGTGCCGAAAACCATATCGGCCGATAATGATCAAGGGACAAAAAGTAATACGTAAAAATATTTGCAATGGAGAACATAGAGGTGGCCAAAGCATATTGCCATAATAGTGATGACATTGAAATATAGGCTTCACCAAAAAGTAGTGTAATGATCATTTTTGGAAAAACCAGGCATGCACCAACAATTATTGCAGACAATGCACCAATGTAACCTACATATTTAAATAGAACCTGTTTTGTGGGTTTACCTTCCTTTTTAAAGCGAACCACGGTAGGCAACAACAACATTACAAACATCCAGGCCACAAAGTATACTACCCTTCCTATTAGCGCCAAAGATGCATATAAACCTGCTTCTTCTGGGCTAAAAAAGTGTTTTACAAGAATAATATCACTATTATTTATAATAATTTGGGTCAATTCGTAGCCAGCAGTGATCAACATAAAAGTCCGCACCTTGGACCACTCCAAATCGATCGGTCCTTTTTCGATTTTCGTGAAACGCAACTTTTTAAGAGGGAACAATCCCAAAGCCAAGGAAGCCAAAATCCCAAATGAGACCAGCGCCCCAAAATGGTCACGAATCACCAGAAAAGCCAACAGGGTAATTCCCAATCTACCCCACATCTCCAATTGATAAGAAATGGACAATTTCGCAAAGGACTCCTCCCCTTGGTATTGACCCCGGTTTACACTCATTACAAAGTAAACAGGCACGCCCAGCGCAAAAACTCGAAACATTGAAGCATTTTCTGTACGTAGCACATTTTGAAGGGTCGGTGCGGAGAAAAACACCACAGCACCCAACAGACAACCGATTAAAAGGGCAAAAAAACCAATTCGATTTCTAAAGGCATCCCATTGATTCGAGGATAGCATAGCCACAAACTTGGCCGTTACCAATTGAAATGTCATTCCCAAAAAAGAAAGTACTAACAATAGGGTAACCAATAGGGCGGCATCAGCAAAGGCTTTAGGTCCCAAAATACGCCCCAACAACAAATTATAGATGTAGTTCCCTCCATTTACCAACAATGCACTCAGCATAAAAAGCTGTTGAGGAGAAATCCGATTTCTTACAATATTTATTACAGTCATAGCATTGTATTTTAAAGGTTGGCTTCTAAACACATTTTGTTCAGGACTCTTCTTGGCAACCATCCATTTATGGCAAAATCACAATCCAAAAGAAGTGCATTGGCAAACATTTGAATTAATACCCTAGTAGCTATATCATCGATTTTTGGCACTCTTTTTAAATCCAATACAACGGTAGCCCCGCGTTGGACAAAACGCTCCATATGTCGTTCAAAAATCTTGATATTGGTACTGTCCAAGTTACCATTTATGGAAAATACCCTTTTGCATTCTGTAATTTGTAAAGCCATGATTTCTAATTGTTAAGGTTAAGATTTATTCGACTTGTTACAGCAAATATCCAATGGTTTGACGTCTTAAATAGGTCACTATAGATGGATGGCCATTAGCTGTAGACGAATGGAAAGGTTCACCCTTCGGTTGCGGGAAAGCCCTTTTTAACTTTACATCATCAATAAACCTTAAAAACTTAACCTATGAAACGCCTAACCTACATCCTCATTTTTATGGTCACCATACAGGGAGTTCAGGCCCAAACGGAAATGGAGACAGGATTTCAACTTTTGGAAAAAGGCGACTTTTCACAAGCCGAAAATTTTTTTGGTGATTTCCTTAAGGAAAATCCCGATAACAAAACAGCTCAAATCTGCTACGGACGTGCAGTAGGCTTAAACGGTAATCCACATAAGGCCAACACCTTATTTAACGGTATGATGGAAAGGCACCCGGACGACTATGAAGTTCGTATCAATTATTACGAATCGTTTTTATGGGGAAACCAATTTAAAGCTGCGGAAAAATTATACGCTAGCCTAGTTGAGGATTATCCAAATAAATTTGGTGCGGTACTAGGATATGCCAATACATTGAGCAACCTTCAAAAATACGATATGGCCCTGTATTGGATAGAAAAGGCTTTGGTATTGGAGCCTGGTAACACAAGCGCCATTACTTCCAAAAAATATATGAACCTTGGGTTGGCCAACACTTTGGTACAGGCTCAAGATTATGATGAGGCCAAAATCAAATTGAAAACCATTTTCAAAGATTTCCCAAATGACAAGGAGACCCTGCTAAACTTAGCCAACCTGTATTTGATTACCAAACAAACCGACAGTGCAAAAGCCTCTTATCGCAAACTTGCCATTAATGCTAAAGACTCTGTGGTGGCGTTAAACGGAATTGCCTTGGCCGAGCATATCGGGGAAAACGATAAAGTGGCCTTGAAAGTTGCCATGCAATCAAAAAATAAGGTGAAAACCATTGATGATAATGAACTTAAAGAAAAAACCTTTGAGCGCTACGCCCAAGCCCTTATCTGGAACCGAAAGTTTATTAAAGCCAACAAATACATCGACGGTCTTTCCAGCCAATTTGGTGATAGAAATTGGGTATTGGTCCTTAAAGCCACCCTTGGAATGTACACCGGAAACATTAAGACAAGTTTGCAATATTATGACGCCATTTTAGCCATTGACAGTACTTCTTTTGACGGAAACCTGGGAAAGGCCAATGCACTTTTTGCCCTAGGAAGAATAGAGGAAGCCTACGCAGCCACAAACAAAACCTTATTGGTTTTTGAAAACCAGAAAGATGCCCAAGGACTTATCGAAAAAATCAATGTGCAATACAGTCCGTATGTACAAGAAACGGCATCCTATAGTTTTGATAACGGGAATAACTTGGCCTATGCCACCAATACAACCGTAAACTTGCCGCTATCTACTAAGGTTCAATCTTCGGTAAATTACCAATATCGATTAACGGAAAATGCCGAAACCTCAGCGAAAGCAAACACCCATACGGCCACAGTTGGACTTACTTATGCCTTGATGCCCAAACTAAAAGTCGTTGGTGTAGCTGGGATGAACAATGCACAGTTTGATGGAAACGGATATACTCAACCCATTTTGAACGCCAAGTTGGTTACCGAACCCTATCGTTTGCAAAATTTAGAATTGGGCTACCAGCGAGAGGTGCAAAATTTTAATACGGATTTGATTGAGCGTGAAATTATGATGCAACATTATGGACTAAACTATAATTTGGGTTCCAATGTCGGTTTGGGATGGTACACCCAACTCATGCACACAAAACAGAGTGATAATAACAAGCGTGATCTTTTGTTTACTTCTTTGTATTATACTGCCTTAAGAAAACCCAACTTAAAATTTGGTCTCAACTATCAGTACCTAACCTTTGCAGATCAAGTACCCACCATTTATTTTAGTCCAGAAAAATACCAAACTGGAGAGTTATTTGCGGAAGTGAGCGGCAAATTTGCCCGAAATTCCACGTATAGAATCAATGCGGCAACGGGCTTACAACAGGTAGAAGATGATGATATAACTTCTATTTTTAGGATAGAAACGAATCTAAAACACCAATTCACCAAACGATTGAGCGGTGCTTTATACGGAAAATATAGCAACATTGCCTCGGCTACTGCGGCGGGTTTTCAATTTACCGAAATAGGGATACAGCTAAAATGGCTATTAAAAAAGCAGCCCATATTTTCAACAATGTAATAAGGAAAAAGTACTATAAAATTATATCAGAGAAGATTCAAACGTCTCATCAATTCTGGTCGGTTTGATCTACTGATAGGTACCACGCTTTTTTCAATAAGAACACTATTATCCTCGATATCAATGATTTTATTAAAGTTGATCACATAGGAGCGATGAATCTGTAAAAATCGATCATCGGGTAGTTTGTCCAAGATTTTTTTTAATGTCGTGTGCACTAGATAATCCTTGGATTCAGTTTTGATGTTTATATAATCCCCTTTCGCCTCGATAAGCAATATTTCTGCATATTTTAGTTTAATAAGCCTACGGTCGATATTGATGTACAAGTCTTCCCCAGAGGAACTCTCCTGTTGGCCTGAATCGGTCTGGGTTCTTGATAAAGAGGCCTTTTTCACCTTTTGAATGCACTTGTCGAACCTTTCTTGAGTAATCGGCTTAACCAAATAATCCACAATGGACTCATATTCGTAGGCCGCGATGGCAAAATCGGTGTCGGACGTGGTCATTACTATTTTTGGAGGGTTCTTGAGTGTTTGGATAAAGTCTATTCCGGTAAAGCCGGGCATATGAATATCCAAAAAAACCAAATCGACTTTATACTGGTTTAAAAATTTGATGGCCTCAATGGCGTTGTCAAACTCCTCCATCACATTGATTTCCTGAACCTTGGAGCACAATTGCAGTACAATTGCCCTAGCTGTGGCTTCATCGTCAACTATAATACAATTCATGATCAAATGTTTTTTAGGTAATGCTCTACAACTTGAAGTATTGATATGAACTCCGCTTTGAACGAATATTGTTCCTTTCGCAATTCATTTTCATGCTGTACCGCCAAGGTGTAGGCATTGTGTAATCCTAGAACGTTCAATTTGTGCTTTATCTTGTGTACATGCTCCGAAGCCTCACGAAAAAGTGAATTTTCAATGGTATCCAAATACGCTTTACGTTCTAATGGGAATTCTTCCTTTAATATACCAATAAATTTTTGACGAAAAGCTGCGTCCCCATCGGCAAGGTTGTCCACATATTCTAGATTGGGGGTTTCTTTCATAATTTTTGTTTTTTAAGGGTAAAATGAAACGTTGTACCCATACCTTCAATACTTTCCACCCAAATATTTCCCTCGTACAGCATTACTATTTTTTTTACCAAGGCCAATCCGATACCAGTGGCCATAGCTTCATCCTCCAATTTATTGAACATTTCAAATATGTCCGATTGATGTTTTTCCGGTATTCCTTTACCGTTATCTGCTACTGCGAAATACCACTGGTCACCTTTGTCTTTAAAATCAACCCGTACGGTCCCCACTTTTTTAGTTTCCGTAGCCTTAACGGCATTAGTCATCAAATTCATGAAAAGTTGCTCGATCTTGTACCTATCGTAAAATAGTTTGGGCAAGTGTTCCGGAAATTGAAAATGTACATTGTTCGGTACATAGATATTTTGTTGAACATCGGACAATACCTCCTCCAGTTCAAATATAACGTTGGATGTATTCTTATTCTGTAGGGTCGCATGTTTAAGGATACCGGTTATAAGCTTGTCCATTTTCTCCAAGTTTTGCAAGGCGAGTGAAAGGTTTTGCTTACTTTGCTCGGACAAGGTTTCTTTTTCATCCTCATTGATCCATGTGATCAATGCACTAATGTTTCTTATGGGCGATTTTAAATCGTGGGATACTACATGCGCATAGCTGTTCAAAGATTCATTCTGACTCGCTAAGTTTTTTAACAGTTTGTCTTTTTCCGCGCTCATAGTGGATGCCTGTTGGGCCAACTCCCCAATCTGCCTGGCCAATTTCTCTGCATCAAAATCGCTGTCCACTATATTTTTTGGCACTTCCTGCTCCTTAAAATTCGTCTGCAATAAAGCCAAAGCGTTTTCAAGCGAATTCAATACTTTCTTTTGACGAGCCGCTTCCTTTTCCAATTCTCTATTGGCCTCAAAAAGTTCATCGGAACTAATTGCCGTAGCCCTTTGCAGCATGGTCAGTTTATCATCATAATGCTCATAGGATTTTCCTATGGCCTCAAAAAGTTCATTCAAAGATGCGTCACCCGATAATGATTCGGGCAGATATTTATTGAGCTGTCTTTTTAATAGACTGTGCATTATTCGCTGATTAAGGTAAGGGTCATGGTCTGATTATGGAGTTTACAAGATCTTTGACCTGCAAAAGGTGCCATTTCACCGTAAGAATAGAATCCAGAGACCGCTACTTTGTTCCCGACCACTTGTGTCACTTCCTCGATTTCCTCTTCGGTACGTTGGTCCATAACCAGTTTTCTTCCAACACAGCTTACCAATAGAGCTAATTGTGGAGTGGATTGCCTCTCTTGGACGGCCAATTTTGCCGCTGATCTTGCTCCAGTGGCAATATCATCAACAGTGGCCATCATTAATTGTACTTTGGATCCTTCGGGCACATCACCAGCCAAGATCATGGCATTTCTTTGTTCATCAATATTTAAAATGGTACGAACAATAGGATTTTGATCTTCGGTTTTTACGCTAAGTGGATACAGGAGTGCCGATTTTGGAAGTTCACTGGCCTTTTTGCCCAAGTATCTCTTATAAAGGTCCAAGGCAGGTTTGCCATCAAGTTCGAACAAAATATTGTTGCGGGATTTGGTAATGAGTCTTTCCGGTCCAAATGGTGTCCATCCACCAAAATTGGCACAACTTATTTCCAACGATATACCATAAAAACCTATGGCCACGACCTCTCCTTCTTTTGGAGGTTCGTTGTAAGAGACCAAGGTAGTCTCAAAACGATCTCCATCACCGCACAATCCACCGGAAAGACCAATATTTTGGTCTTTTTCAGATTCTATTCCTGCAATAAGATCACTTCCATTGACAGAACTACCTTCAGAAACCACAAAAATGTGTTTTAATTCTTCCATCGGGAATTCCATTGCCAATGATTTACCCAACGTATTATCCTTGTGATCAAAATCGGAAACGTTTTTGCTCTTTACCAAAAACTTCCCTCTCTCGAACTCAATGGCGGTTAGTGTAACCGTTCCATCCCAAACTTTTTCTCCCAAGATTTCACCAGAAGTGGATCCAAAAACCAAATGTCCATTGGGGAACAGCTCCCTAACTTCTTGAAACAAGTGTTTGTCCTGAAGCATGAACCTATTTCCAAAAACCAGCACCAAAGGATCGTGTAGGTCTATTATTTCCGAAGTGAACTCAAAAGGGGAATCAGATGACTTTTTGGCCTGTAGTATCTTCATGGAATTCAGTTGTTAGGTTTTGTTTTTCCAGAGTAAAGTAGAAATCGGTTCCCTCTCCTTCCTCACTTTCCACCCATACCTTACCATTATAACGGTCCACAATCTTTTTTACTATGGATAGACCAATTCCCGATGATTTTTTATCACTGGAAGCAGACTGAAAAATGTCAAATATCTTTTTATGGTATTTTTTGGGGATACCGATTCCGTTGTCACGTATGCAGAATTCCCAATATTCCGCTTCTTCATTAAAAATCACTTCCACCTTGCCATTTTCTTTTTCGATATGCACTACGGCATTGGAAATAATATTTTGAAACAGTTGATGTGTTTTGGTCCTGTCGGCAATAATTTGAGGTAACCTTTTAGGAGCCATGACCTTTACATTCTCGGGAATATAGATACTATCCACTATTTCCGTCATCACCTCGTTAAGGTCTATTTGGGTATTGTTCAGCTCCGAGGTATTTGCGGTCGAATATGCCAATATTCCACTAATGAGGTTCTCCATGGACTCTATTTTATCCTGGATCATACCCAAGTATTCCTTTCCAGTGCCGTCCAAAGCATCGCTGTAATCATTGCTTAACCAACTGGCCAGGGCTTCGATACTCCGAAGGGGTGATTTTAAATCATGGGAAACCACATAGGCATACTCTTTAAGGCTTTGATTGCTTTGCTCCAATTTTACCAATAACTTTTCCTTTTCGAGTTGCAGTTTTTTGTGCTCGGTAATATCCAAGTGGATTCCGATGGAACCAATTATCCGCTGAGCCTCATCAAAACGGGGTGCTGAACTGACCAACCAGTGCCGTTGTTCTCCCATTTTGTTAAAGACAAGCATTTCATGGGAATCTTGGCCTTCCTTCAATTGAAGTATATCCGAGTCTTTTATTATTGGTTCTCCTTTTATGGTTCTTAACTCGTGTACTACACTGCCCAAAAGCTCTTGCATTTCGAAACCGCTCATGTTACAGAAACTTTGGTTGACAGTTTGAATATGACCATCGGTACTCACTTCTATCAGTCCAAGGTTCATATTGGCAATTATGCCACTATATTTGTCTTTTTCCGCTTGAAGGTTTCGCTTAAAAGTTCGGTTTAGCGTCACATCTCGATAACTCCATAAATGACCTTTATAGATTCCATCGTTGATAACAGGTATATAATCGCGTTCCAAAATTCTGCCATCAACCATTTCCAACTCATCGGAAAGCACGGGTTCCCGCTTTTCCAGAATTTCATCTATCCGATCCATGAACTGTTCCGGATTCTTAAAGTAGTTCTTGCTCTCCTCTGCAGCACACGCACAATCCGTACCGATCATTTCTTCGGGCTTGGCAGGAACACCGAACATATCGCAGAATTTTTTGTTGGTGAGGGCGATGTTCCGATTTTCATCTTCCAGCAGAACAGCCATTTCGAGGTTTTTGATCAAAGTGGCGAGTCTATTTTCCGATTCTTTTAATTGTTTCCGTTGGTTTCCCAAAAGAGTTTCAATGTCCTTTTCTTGGGTAATGTCCCTTACAATTCCCTGAGCAGCAATGGGAACATGCTTTCGATTATAAATAAGGCTTGCATTGATCTGTACATACTTTTCGCTGCTATCGGGAAGAACAATCTTAGCTCTGTAATTTTTTAACATTCCGGTATCCAAAAGGGTCTGAATGGACTCCGCCGTATATTGGGCAAATTCCGGATGTACATAACTCGATAGGTTTACTCGGGTCTTTCTGTGATCAAACTGTAAAAATTCCTTAGCGGACTCATTACTGCGAACCACATTAAATTCCAAGTCCATAACCACATAAGGGTCGATAATATTAAGGAAAGCGGCATCTACTTCGTCGGTTTTCTCATCCAACAAATTCTCCAGCTGGGCATTGGCTCTTTTTAGATGTTCGGCCGTATCGTAAAGTTCTTTGGATTTTTCTTCTAGTATTCTTTCTGCTTGGGCCCTTGCTTTTTTCTGGCGTTCCAGGGCTCTTTTCAATATTTCGATCTCATTACTCTCCATCCTGCACCACATCAAATTTAACTTCTGTCCCATCTTCTTTGAGCAACTCAAAAGAAACCTTGGAAGAGGTATTAAAATGCTCGAAGCATTTTTCAATCAGTCCATGAGCTAATCTATATAACCCTCTCGACGAAACGTACACCATGGATATGGAAGTGTCCGTTTTATCCAATATGTTGAAGGTGGGCAATTCCGCATCTGGATATAATTTTTGTACGTGCACATGGATATGGTCTTCAATGGAGTATAGCAAACCAATCGGAGAGGTATAACTCTTAATCACATCGGGATGTGCCTTTCCCAAGCTCACGAAAAGGTAGTGGCCAAATGTGTACAAAAGGTCATCTATGGAAATATTGGTTTTTTTGCTCAAACTTTGGAGCAAGGCAACCATCTCATTAAAATCGTAAGTTCCCACTGTGGTATAAATACCGTCAGAAGGTAGATTTGAGGCCTCGATAATGGCATCAACAGTTTCAAGTCCAAATTGACTTTCGACCATCTCTAAAAATTCGGTAAACACTATTCCTTTCATAATCTGGCTTGTAGAGGTTTCAAAAGTAGGAAAACATTTACCTAACAGGTAAGTTTTGTTGTGAAATGCAATTTTTAACTAGGCTTTTACCAGTTCATTGATGTTCCAGTATTCGAGAACCGTTTTTAATTTGGTCTCATAGTCTTCATATTTAAGGGGTTTTATAATGTATCCTGCTATACCGATTTTGTAACATTCCAATAGATCGTCCCTGTTCTCCGATGTTGTAAGTACGATTGTGGGTAAGTATTTTATTTTATCGTGTTGCTTGAGGAGGCCCAAAAACTCGATTCCATTCATTTTGGGCATATTAAGGTCCAATAAAATAATGTCGGGCAAAGATTTTCCCGACTCCAAATATTCCAGCGCTTCCTCTCCGTTTTTTGCTTCGATGAGCGTATGCTTTGTTTCCAATTTGGACATGGTACGCTGAAACTTCATGGTTTCTATGGCATCGTCCTCTATGAATAGTATGTACATTTCTGATAAAATTTAGAGATATACAAAAGAAAATAAACTTGTTGATTCCTCTAATCAAAAAAAGGTGAAACCATTTTTAGTGTAGGTGAGTGGAAGAAAACTGTCGATGAACCGAAAATAAAAAAGTTTTAAATACGGTAAGGGCATTTATACTACCTCCTGGATAAATGATCAGTAACAAGTCATAATGTTAATTATTTTACAATCCAATCTGGAAATCAAAAAATTTCAGTAAATTAATCAAATAATGGATGGCTTAATAAATAAATAAAATCCTACTAAGGTTACAAAATTTCCCCTACATACATTCTATAAGAATTTTAAAAATTGGTATGTTTATGTGGATAAGAATAATAAAAACCTCCCTTGCCCTTTATATTCCCTTACTGATCTTTACCATTTTTTGGAGCCATTTGCAAAAACAGAGCCTCATCTACAATATGGCTCATATACAGCAAAAAAATATCCTCAATAAGAGTTTTCATTTGGCAGACGAGTGCACTGCACTGACCGAAATTACATCCTATTGGTCTACAGTACCCTTTCCTCCATCTTTTTCTGATACCAGCGAACTGGAAGAAGGGTTTATAGAAAATTACATTAAAATATTACAAGGAGTTGATGAATATGATCAATTTAGACTCATAGATACCAACGGCCAAGAGATTTTGCGCTACGAAAAAACCGGTACGAACAAAATGCTACCGGCTCAAGTACAGAACAAGGTTAATCGTCCATATTTTAACAAGGGCCTTACGTTAAAAAAAGGGCAGGTATATATTTCCCCCATAGAACTCAATCAAGAATACGGCGAAATAGAAATACCATACAAACCTGTTATGCGAGGTGTTACCCCCATATTCGACAACAATGATGATCAAGTTGGTTTGGCCGTTGTAAATTTTGACCTGACCAAAATCTTTGATTTGATGAAGGCAAGAATATCCGACGATAATTTTTTCCTGGTCGATAAAGACCGTAACGTAATCGCTACCAATCTGTCTTCCAATTACCTACCCCACCAGGCCTTGATGAGCCATCAGGATTCCTTGATCCGGGAAAAGCTTTTGTTCGACAACATGTCATTGGAAAAAGATACTTTTTTCATGAAAGAAGGGAATCTGTGGGTATTTCAAAATGTTAATGTTGGCTTTGAAAACAAGGGCGGTAAGCCCACCTTCTCAAATGTGGCCGATGTTGTTTCCAACAATAATTGGGCAATAATACAGCAAATACCTGCAGCCTATATCTCAAAAATGTTACAATCCATAAGAAGGAATCTTTTGCTGTTCAATATATTAACGCTTTTTGTCATCCTATTAATCGCCCTAGGATATGCCCGAACACAAAAAGAGAGAAACAGTTTTATTGAAAGTTTGAAGGCCAAGAAGGAAGAATTACAGCGCAATAGGGAACAACTGGAACATACCAATCAACTGGTTCAAAAGTCCAATAGAAGGCTTCAGGTGCGGAACCAGCAATTGGAAGACTTTAACTATGTGGTAGCACATAACCTAAAATCACCTGTAACCAGTATGTCCATTATTGTGGATATGTTGAGTAAATCTTCCGACTTAAAAACATTTAATGAACTGTTTCCAAAACTTAAAACCATTTCCAACAACATCAGCACACTTACTGAAGATGTACAGTCTTACGTTTCCATATTGAACAATAATGAACTGGAAATTGAAAACGTAAACCTACTAGTGTTGCTCGAGGATGTCGAGAATGACTTTGTGGAAACTTTAATGGATAAAAAAGCGAGAAACTTTCAAACCATTTACAGATTTAATGCATGGTATTCCCTCAAATGTTCAAAATTTTACATGAAAAGTATCCTGCAGAATTTTTTATCAAATGCAATAAAATATAGGAGGACCGATGTTGATTCCTATGTGATCTTCGAAACGGCCTATGAGAAAGGTAAAAAAATATTGTATATCAAAGACAATGGACTGGGTATTGACCTTGAGCGCCATGGACAAAATATGTTCAAACTTTATAAAAGGTTCCACCGCAACATTTCTGGAAAAGGGATGGGGCTATTTATCGTAAAATCACAACTTGAGGCCATGAATGCCTCACTGGAAGTAGAAAGTGAGGCAGGAGTTGGCACCACGTTTAAAATGAAATTCAACTAATTATGAAGACACCCAACATTTTATTGGTAGATGATGACGAGGTTTATCTTTTCGTTACAAAAAAAATATTGAACGGACTATCCAAAAATATTATCGTGACCAGTTTTACAGATGGGGAGCAAGCCATAGAATATATAAATCTTTGCTTGGGGCAAAATGTTGAATTACCTGAGGTAATTCTATTGGACATTAATATGCCTTTTTTGGATGGTTGGGGATTTTTATCAGAGTTTAAAAAAGTAAAACCAAAATTACGTGGTCAAAATGTAGACATTTTTATGGTAACCTCATCCAACAGTGATATGGATCTTGACAAAGCTAAAGAGTTTGAAGAAATCACGGGATATGTGGTCAAACCCGTTTTTGAAGACAAGATGGAAGAAATCTTGACCAAAGTCTATAATGGTAGTTGGAAGAGTTAATTTCATTAAAGCTAAAAAAGCCCATTTAAAAGGGGCTTTTTATCTGTAATCGCGGAAGGATTCGAACCACGTCTGCAAACCCTTAAGTTTATTGGGTTTTACCTTGCTTTTGTTTTATAACTAACCGAATTACAAACCAAAACATATCAAATCAAACCAATTCAAACAAAGGCCTAAAACGCCAAAGCCTTGCAAATCAATAAGATATGCAAGGCTTTGTTTTCGTTTGAACTCTAAAAGTGGGCGCTGAGGGATTCGAACCCCCGACCCCCTCGGTGTAAACGAGGTGCTCTGAACCAACTGAGCTAAGCGCCCATTCATTTTCCCGAATGGGAGTGCAAATATAAGACTGTTTTTGATTTATAAAACAAAAAAATGAAAAAATTTATACCACCTCAGCGACAACAAATGTACTTCCCCCAACATAGATCATATCGTTGTCATCCGCTTTTTTCAACGCCTTTTGTAAGCCATGCTGCACAGACTTATATTTCTTTCCTTTCAATCCCGCTTCCTTGGCCAATTCCTGAAGAGCCACAGCGTCCATTCCACGAGGAATTGCAGGTCTAACAAAATAATATTCAGCATCTTTTGGGAATAGGGTCAGCACCGATTTCACATCTTTGTCATTAACAAAACCAAGCACTACATGTAGTTTGTTATACGATTGTTTTTGAACCTGCTTTAAGACCAATTGAAGCCCCTCTTGGTTATGAGCAGTATCGCAAACCACCAATGGATTTTGCTGCAACACTTGCCACCTTCCAAGTAAGCCCGTGTTTTGTACAACATTTTTGAGTCCCCTAGAGATTTCCTCCTCCGAAACGTCAAAATCTGTTAATTGGTGAATTGTTGCTACCACTCCATTGATATTCTTTTGTTGATAATCACCAAGCAAATCGGTTTTATATCCTTTGGTAGGCTCATTATCAGCAAAAACAATATTGGATTTTAACTGATGAGCAATAAGATTGAATATCATTTTAGTCTCGGGTTGGGTCTCACTAATGACGACAGGAACCTTTCGTTTGATGATACCTGCTTTTTCCAAAGCAATCTTCTCCAAAGTATCCCCCAAAAACTGCATATGGTCCATGCCTATATTGGTAATCAAGGACACTTCGGGAGTTATAATGTTGGTAGAATCCAACCTTCCGCCCAAACCGACCTCGATTACCGCAATATCAACCTCTTCCTTGGCAAAGTAGTCAAAGGCCATACCAACAGTCATTTCAAAAAAAGATAGCTTGTGATACTCGAAATATGATTGGTGTTGCGCTATAAATTCAACTACGAATTTCTTACTGACAGGCTTTCCATTTATTTTGATACGCTCTCTGAAATCCTTTAAGTGAGGTGAAGTATATAGCCCGACTTTGTAACCCGCTTCTTGAAGAATGGAAGCCAACATATGGCTACTGGACCCTTTTCCATTGGTGCCGGCTACGTGAATACTTTTAAATTTTTTCTCAGGATTGTCCAGCATATTGCAAAAATGGATGATATTATCCAGCTTGGCATTAAAGGCCGCAGCACCTTTCTGCTGGTACATCGGAAGTTGTCCGAACATCCAGTCCAACGTTTCTTTGTAGGTCACTACTGTCCCAGTTTAAAGTTCACCACCACAAAACCAATTTGCTGTGCAGGTGCGTTGGAATCAGGATTCCATCTATGGAGCATCGCCGTTTTACGAGCTGGCTCCAAAAGGCAGGGTGCATTGTTGGTAGTCCCTTTAACCCCAGGTTGCGCTTTGATTACCATACCGCTTCTGTCCACAACAATTCGGACGACTACTCTGCCTTCCTCATTACATTCTTGTTGTACTTTACCTTTATTGGCCAAAGACCTACCGCTCAGGCCATATCCCCCTGTTCCGGTTCCTGGCGACCCATAGTAAGATGTAGCATAGGGGTCACCATCGGGTTGACCTTTATCACCAGTACGGTCATCGTCACCTTCGCTACCTGTTGCGGTACCATCCGATTTCCCGATTCCGCCAATCAGGGCATCAACACTTTTTTTCTTTGCTTCCTGCTCTTGGCGCTTCCGTTCTTCAGCCTCTCGCTTTTCTTTGGCAATACGCTCCACTTCGGCCTTGACTTTTTCCGCCTCTTCTTCCGCTTTGCGTTTGGCCTCTTGTTGTTGTCTAAGCTTTATCGTTTCTTCTTCATTACTGGTCAAAACCTCCTCAACTGGAGCTTCTTCAACAACCGTTTCTTCAGGTTCAACGGGCTCCGCAACTTCTTGGGGCTCAGGCTGACTTTCCACTTCCCTAGGTTCGGACCGAACCGGTTCTCTTGGCTGTACTTCCCCGCTTCCATACTCCATGGTTCCAAAATTAACAGCGATACCATTTTCAATGGGCGGGTCGAGATAGGTCATTCCGATATAAAAAAGCAATAAAAGGAGTGCGCTTAACAAAAGTGTTGTAAGCGTAAAGGATTTTTTCTTGTGTCTCGTATCTAAAAAGGACATTATTTTGGCCGCACCGCCAAGATAACCTTGTAACTGTTCCTATTGGCAATGTCCATTACGTTGACCGCTTCTTTAATAGCCACGTTTTCTTCTGCCCTGAGGATGATTGTCGGCTTTTCTTGACCTTCAAGTGCCTTTTTTAATTCAATTTCAATGTATTCTTTGTTGATTTGCTCGTTGTTCACAAAATATTTCAGGTCCTTATCAATGGTAACAGAAACATTCTGAGTGTTCGTCGATTTCCCCTTTGCCTTTGGCAATAGCAAATCCAATGCATTGGGTGCATTGGAAGTCAGCATGAAGAACACCAATAACAAGAACACAATGTCCGTCATGGATGACATGCTAAATTCCGGGCTTACTTTATTCCTTCCCTTCAGTTTCATAAAAAACTATATAGGTTCGTTCAATAAATCCAAAAACTGTACCGCATTGGCTTCCATTTGGTGCACCACCTTATCCGTTCTCACTACCAAGTGGTTGTACCCGATGTAGGCTATGATACCAACAACCAAACCAGCAACAGTTGTAGTCATGGCAGTATAGATACCCGAGGCCAAAGACCCCATTTCAGCCTGCCCCCCACTACTTGCCATTTCATGGAATGCCAAAATCATACCAATTACGGTTCCCAAGAAACCAATCATTGGTGCGGCTCCGGCAACGGTTGCCAAAACACTCACATTCTTTTCGAGCTTGTACACCTCCAGTGTACCTGCATTTTCAATGGCCGTGTTGATGTCATCCAACGGTTTTCCAATACGGGCAACTCCTTTTTCAGTTAATCGAGCCACAGGCGAATCCGTTTGGGCACACAATAGTTTTGCAGCTTCCAATTTACCGTTCATGATGTGGTCACGAATCTGGTTCATGAAATTCTTATCTATCTTGGACGCCGCCTTAATGGCAAAAATGCGTTCAAAATAAATGTACATTGCTACAAACAGAAGAACAAAAAGGACCATAATAATGATAACACTTCCTGTTCCCCCGTTAACGATTAGATCTATTACGGACAAGGTCTTTTCTTCGGAAATAGAGGCAGTTACCTCAGCACCTTCCGTTGCTTCTTGAAAAATATTCATATAAAATCCCCAATTTAAGTTGCAATTATAACGGAGATTTTTGAACTAAAGTATTTTTTAGAACAAATATCGCATTACCATGAAGCAAATTGCTCCTGCAATGAATCCTACAAAGGCCAACCACGATATTTTTCGAAGATACCAGAAGAAGTCAATTTTCTCCATTCCCATAGCAACAACACCTGCTGCGGAACCAATAATCAACATACTACCACCTGTTCCCGCGGAATAGGCGATAAAGTGCCACAATTGGTCATCCATGGGCTCGGAGAACATCCCCAAACTAGCTGCCACCAATGGTACATTATCTATAATTGCAGAGCCAACACCTAAGAGTATCACTACCAAATCCGACACCTGAGTTCCTGCCATTTCCGTGCCAATCAAAGGCATTCCTTGTTTTAATCCTTCGGCAAAGTTGAACAGCAAACCTAGGGACTCCAATGCGGCCACCGCCATTAATATACCCAGGAAGAATAGGATACTGGGCAATTCAATTTTTGTAAGGGCGCTATGTACAGGGCTATGGTGCGCAGCAGCATCACTTTCCTGATCCACAGTAGATATGGCAATTTTGGAATTACTGTATATTTCCGCAAAAGTAGCTACCACGGCCAAGGACAACATCATACCCACATATGGAGGCAAATGTGTCAATGTTTTAAAAATTGGTACAAAAACAATGGCTCCCAATCCAAGGTATAACATGGTAGGTCCAAATTTTGACTTAGCCCCATCATCTTCTTCCACCTCTATTTCCCCTTTGAAAGCAGGAAGAAAAGACGCAATAAAAGAAGGAATAAGCATACATACCAAAGAAGGCACCAATAAATGCTCGATAAGCATTGCTGTAGAAACCTTATCGCCAATCCACAACATAGTGGTGGTAACATCCCCAATTGGAGACCAAGCACCTCCGGCATTTGCTGCGATAATAATTAAACCTGCATACCAAAGTCTAACATCTCTGTCCTTAACAATTTTTTGAAGGATGGAAATCAGCACAATGGTTGCCGTTAAATTGTCAATTATAGCAGAAAGGATAAAGGCTAAAAAAGAAAAAATCCAAAGAATCTTCTTTTTGCTTCTTGTTTTGACAAAAGATTTTATGGTGGCAAAACCATCAAAGTAATCAATGATCTCAACAATGGTCATTGCTCCAAGTAGGAAAACCAAAATTTCGGCAGTTTTACCCAAATGGTGCAATAAAGTTTCCTCCATTAACTCCATCTTTTCCTCGTGCCCAAAAGCTCCGAAGTTTTCAAGCAATTCATGATTGCCAGAATCGAACCAAGTGGTAAAACCATCTATTCCAAAAGCCATTAAAGCCCATAAGATGGCCATCATGGCCAAAGCTGGAATAAGTTTATCAATTTTTAAATTATGTTCTAGGGTAATTGCCAAATATCCAATTACAAAAATGACAACTAATAGGGTTTCCATGTTAAGTTTGGTTTAATTAAGGAATAATATTTTTGAGCAGTTATCTGAGTTGCTAAAGATATTCAAAATGAATATTTCCGCATAATCTTATCGGTATAAAAATATGTAAAGGGAAAATACTGCTTTTTAAAAAAATCGTTAAAAATTCAATCATTCTCATTTATTCACACTTATCCATAGAAAATTAATATTCTAAAGCTATATTTGCAGGTAGTTTTTAAATATTATTCAGTTTTATGGATTTTACACTTTCCGAAGAACACTTAATGATACAACAAGCGGCAAAAGATTTTGCCCAAAATGAGCTTTTACCTGGGGTAATTGAGCGTGACGAAACCCAAAAATTTCCAAGTGAACTCGTTAAAAAGATGGGAGAACTAGGCTTTTTAGGGATGATGGTCAACGAAAAATATGGTGGTAGCGGACTTGACACCCTATCTTATGTGTTGGCCATGGAGGAGTTATCCAAAATTGATGCTTCGGCCTCAGTAATGGTATCGGTCAACAACTCTTTGGTTTGTTGGGGATTGGAAACCTATGGAACTGAAGAACAAAAAGAAAAATACCTTACCCGCTTAGCTTCGGGTGAAATTATCGGCGCATTCTGCTTGTCCGAACCGGAAGCAGGAAGCGATGCGACTTCGCAAAAAACAACAGCTATTGATAAAGGTGACCATTACATATTAAATGGAACAAAAAACTGGATCACCAACGGAAACCAAGCCGAAGTTTATCTGGTAATTGCCCAAACGGATAGGGATAAAGGTCACCGAGGTATAAATGCCTTGATTGTTGAAAAGGGCACAGAAGGTTTTGACATTGGACCTAAAGAAAATAAATTGGGCATTAGAGGAAGTGACACCCACTCCTTAATGTTCAATGATGTAAAGGTCCCGAAAGAGAATCGCATTGGCGAAGATGGTTTTGGGTTCAAATTTGCTATGAAAACCTTGGCTGGCGGTAGAATTGGTATTGCCGCCCAAGCTCTTGGTATTGCAGCGGGAGCCTACGAACTTTCACTAAAATATTCCAAACAACGAAAAGCATTTGGCACCGAGATTGCCAACCACCAAGCTATTGCCTTTAAATTGGCTGATATGCACACCAAAATTCAGGCAGCCCGCCATTTGGTTTACCAAGCAGCATGCGATAAAGACACAGGAAAAGATTACACCCTTTCAGGTGCCATGGCCAAACTATACGCTTCAGAAGTTGCCATGGAAACTGCTGTGGAAGCCGTGCAAATCCATGGAGGAAATGGATACGTCAAGGAATACCATGTGGAACGTTTGATGCGAGATGCCAAAATCACCCAGATTTATGAAGGCACCTCCGAAATCCAAAAAATTGTTATCTCCAGAAGCATTCTTAAAGATTAAATAATCAAGACCCCCTCCAAAAAGAGGGGGTTATTTTTCTTAAAAGGGTTTTTATCAATACAAGACCCTTCGTATAAAGAACAACCCCTTGCTTAAACACAATCAAATTTCACCAAACACTCTTTTTTTAACGGGGAAGAGCTCATTTTCTTAGCTCAATTTGAGATAATGATAATTTAACATTCAATATATTCCTAAATTGAATTTTTTTTAACCCTACAAGCATTACGTTGATTATTTATCTGATAATCAACAAAAACCTTATACTTTATTCATTCATTTTGATATTTTTGAAGAAATACGTTAAAGATGAGGTTGAAGAAACAAGGTTTATACCTACCAGAATTTGAGCATGATAACTGTGGCGCAGGTTTCATCTGTAGCCTAAAAGGGATAAAGTCCAACGATATAATACACAAGGCCCTCGAAATCCTTGATAAATTGGAACATAGAGGTGCTGTGAGTGCAGATGGTAAAACTGGAGATGGAGCAGGTATATTAATAGATATACCCCATGATTTTTTTGTTGATACTTGCCCTTTTGATTTGCCCAAAGTAGGTGAATATGCCGTAGGAAACGTATTTCTACCTCAAAAAGAAAACCAACGGGACTTTTGCATCAAAGTTTTTGAGGAAAATATCCAAAAACAGGGCCTTCAATTATTGGGTTGGAGAGATGTGCCCGTAAACCGCTCCGTTCCTGGACGGATAGCTGCGGAAACCGAACCTTACGTAATGCAGGTTTTTGTTGGTAAAGGTGAGGCTTTGGATGATTTTCAATTTAACCTTAAGCTTTTCATTGCCCGAAAAATTACAGAGCATACCGTAATAGAAAGTAAATTATCGGAAAGTGAATTCTTCTACCTTCCCAGCCTCTCTACAAAAATCATCATATTTAAAGGATTGTTGGTCCCCAAAGATATCAGTAAATATTATGAAGACCTCCTGGACCCCAGAGTGGTTACCCGCTTGGCCCTTGTACATCAACGTTTTTCAACCAACACCTTCCCTATGTGGGATTTGGCACAACCATTTAGATATATGTGCCATAATGGGGAGATCAATACATTAAGAGGAAATGTTTCCCGTATGCGCTCCAGAGAAGAACTCATGGAGAGTGATTGGTTTGGAGAGGACATCAAAAAAATACTTCCCATTGTATTGCCTGCAAAATCGGATTCCGCTAGTATGGACATGGTAGTGGAGCTATTATTAATGACAGGCCGCTCCCTACCTGAGGTGATGATGATGCTTGTTCCGGAAGCCTGGGAGAAAAACCCGGACATGTCCGAAGCTAAACGGGCATTTTACGAATACAACTCCTGTTTAATGGAACCATGGGACGGACCTGCCTCCATTCCATTTACGGATGGTAACTATATAGGGGCCGTACTTGATAGAAATGGTCTTCGTCCTTCAAGATACTCCGTGACCAAGCAAGGATATGTAATCATGTCCTCGGAAACCGGTGTAGTTGAACTTGAACCAGAAGATATAGAATTCCACGGAAGATTGGAACCGGGAAAAATGTTCTTGGTGAACATGGAGGAAGGAAGAATCGTTAACGACGAGGAAATCAAGGAACATATAGCCAAACAACATCCGTATAAAAATTGGTTGAAGGACAACTTGGTACACCTAAGGGATATTCCATATAACGATTGCCCTGTTTTCTTTGGGGAATTCCCTTTACAAACCCGAAGAACTGCGTTTGGTTATACGCAGGAAGACATCAACACCATTATAATGCCCATGGCAGAAAATGGGAAGGAACCCATCGGCTCCATGGGGTCGGATACGCCTATTGCCGTACTTTCCGAACGACCACAGTTGATCTACAATTACTTTAAACAATTATTTGCCCAGGTAACCAATCCACCTTTGGATGGTATTCGAGAAGAATTGATCACGGATATTAGTCTTACGCTGGGTAGCGATCATAACATATTTGACTTTTCCGAACTGCACTGCCGAAAACTGAAAATTCAAAATCCTGTTATTTCCAAAGAGGATTTGGATAAAATCAAAAATTACGATGCCAGTCCAGATTATAAGGTAGTATCCATTTCCATGCTCTACGAAATCAACAAAGGGCACAACGGATTGGAAGAGGCCTTGGACTCCATTCTCAAGCAAGCCTCCAAAGCCATTGATGAAGACGCCAATATAATTATTCTATCAGACAGAATGGTGAGCGCCGAAATGGCACCAATTCCAGCTCTTTTGGCTTGTTCCTATGTAAACAGTGGACTCAGAAAATTGGGCAAGCGTTCAAAATTGAGCATCATTATAGAATCCGCAGAGCCGAGAGAGGTACACCATTTTGCCTTATTATTTGGATTTGGGGCGAGTGCCATCAACCCATATTTGGTAAACGAAATCATTGGTGAGCAAATTGAAGAGAACAATATTACCGATTACACTTTTGAGGAAGCAGTCAAAAATTATAATAAGGCCGTTGGAAAAGGTATCCTAAAGGTGATGAACAAAATTGGGATATCCACTCTTAACTCTTACAGGGGGTCTCAATTGTTCGAGTGTATCGGAATCAACACTACCGTAGTGGACAAATATTTCCCAAATACCCCGACCCGTATCCAGGGGATAGGGCTTTACGAAATAGAAAAAGAAGTTACCAAACGCCATAAAAAGGCGTTCCTAGCACAGGAAATAGCAGCCAATCTCGATATTGAGGTTGGTGGAGAGTATCGATGGAGAAGAAATGGCGAGAAGCACATGTTCAATCCATTAAGTGTCGCCATGCTTCAAAAATCGGTACGCAATAACGAGCCGGAAACTTATAAAGAGTATTCCAAATTGGTGAATGAGCAATCCAAACACCTAATGACCATCCGCGGACTATTCGAATTTTCGAACTATGACCCTATTCCCATTGAAGAAGTTGAACCTTGGACAGAAATTGTGAAAAGGTTTAAAACCGGGGCCATGTCCTATGGAAGTATCAGCAAGGAGGCCCACGAAAATCTTGCGGTTGCCATGAATCGAATTGGAGGAAAGAGTAATTCAGGAGAAGGAGGAGAGGATTCGGCTCGTTTCTATAAAAGTCAAACCGGTGATTGGCGAAACAGTGCCATCAAGCAGGTGGCTTCTGGTAGGTTTGGGGTAACATCCAATTACCTTACCAGTGCACAGGAAATACAGATTAAAATGGCCCAAGGGGCCAAACCTGGCGAAGGTGGCCAGCTACCCGGTCCAAAAGTAAATCCTGCCATTGCCAAAACAAGAAACTCAACACCATATGTTGGGTTGATTTCACCGCCACCGCACCACGACATTTATTCCATTGAAGATTTGTCACAGTTGATCTATGATTTAAAATCTGCCAACAGAGAAGCTCGCATCAATGTAAAGTTGGTTTCTGAGGTCGGCGTGGGAACAGTGGCTGCTGGTGTTGCCAAAGCAAAAGCAGACGTTATTTTAATCTCTGGGTTTGATGGAGGTACCGGTGCATCTCCACTCACCTCTTTAAAACATGCTGGTCTACCTTGGGAACTTGGAATAGCGGAGGCCCAACAAACCTTGGTCCTTAACGATTTGCGAAACAGAATAACCTTGGAATGCGACGGACAGTTGAAAACCGGACGTGATGTTGCCATTGCATGTTTATTGGGAGCAGAAGAATTTGGATTTGCCACAGCACCACTAGTGGCATCAGGCTGTGTAATGATGCGCGTTTGCCATTTGAATACCTGTCCTGTAGGTATAGCCACGCAGAATCCCGAACTCCGTAAAAAGTTTGAAGGAAAACCTGAGCACGTGGTCAACTACATGTATTTTGTAGCCCAAGAGCTTCGTGAAATCATGGCCAAACTTGGTTTTAGAACTTTGAATGAAATGGTCGGACAAGTTCAAAAACTGGACAGGAAAAAAGCAATTGAGCATTACAAAGCGGCAGGAATCGACTTGACACCAATACTCTATCAAATTGATGTGCCCGAAGGCACCAAGTTCCACAATACGGAAAAACAATATCACGAAATAGATAAATCCATTGAGTTTGAAATCATCGGTAAGGCACACCCTGCTTTGTTCAGGAAAGAAAAGACTATTTTGGACTTCCCTATCCACAACACGGATAGAGCTGTGGGTGCCATCATCAGTAACGAGATTTCCAAAATTTATGGCGCAGATGGATTACCGGAGAATACACTCAAGTTGAACTTTACCGGTTCTGCCGGACAAAGTTTTGGAGCCTTTGCCACCAAAGGTCTGACCATGGTGGTCAATGGAAATACAAACGATTACCTCGGAAAAGGACTTTCTGGAGC
Source organism: uncultured Allomuricauda sp. (assembly GCF_947258355.1). Classification (GTDB taxonomy): domain Bacteria; phylum Bacteroidota; class Bacteroidia; order Flavobacteriales; family Flavobacteriaceae; genus Flagellimonas. Next base: position 3,360 of record NZ_CAMYIC010000020.1, on the reverse strand, counting down.
CAAATTGGTAATCAAAGTGCCTTTTAAATCCACTATAAAACCTGAAGAGAACATTATCACAGGAAACGTAACACTGTACGGAGCAACCTCTGGTGAAGCCTATATCAACGGTAAAGCAGGAGAGCGATTCTGTGTTAGGAACTCTGGCGCCAAGGCCGTAGTCGAAGGCATAGGTGATCATGGCTGTGAATATATGACGGGAGGAGTTGCTGTTATCTTAGGTTCTGTTGGCCGAAACTTTGGTGCCGGTATGAGTGGTGGAATCGCTTATGTATACGATAAGGACAACACCTTTAGGCAAAACTGTAATGGAGACCACCTAAACCTTCTTGCTGTTGATGAAGACAACGATATCCAACAGTTGAAAGATTTGATTGAAAACCATTACAATGCAACATTGAGTCCATTGGCACAGAGCATACTTGAGAATTGGGAAAAATGTCTTCCAAAATTCATTAAAGTATTCCCTGAAGAATACCGTCAGGCACTTATCAGATTGGAAGAAGAAAAAATGCAAACCTTATAATTTGAGACATGGGAAAGATTACAGGATTTTTGGAATTTGACAGGAAGGATGAAGCATATGCCCCGGTCAAAGAACGTATCAAAAACTATAAGGAATTTACAAAGCCTCTAAAGGAAAGTGAATTAAAGAACCAAGGCGCACGTTGTATGGATTGTGGAATCCCATTTTGCCACAGCGGGTGTCCACTGGGTAATTTGATTCCAGATTTCAACGATGCGGTGTATAAAGGAAAATGGGAAAAAGCTGCCGAAATTCTTCATTCGACCAATAATTTTCCAGAATTCACTGGAAGATTATGCCCTGCACCTTGTGAAGAAGCTTGTGTGTTGGGAATAAACGAACCTCCGGTTTCCATCGAAAACATCGAAAAGAACATTGTGGAGACTGCCTTTAAGAATGGGTGGATAAAACCAGAACCTCCAATGAACAGAACCGATAAAAAGGTAGCAGTGATAGGTTCGGGACCAGCAGGTCTAGCTGCAGCGCAACAATTGAATCGTGCAGGTCATAATGTTACAGTGTTCGAAAGGGACGAAAAACCTGGTGGCCTTCTTAGATATGGTATTCCAGATTTTAAAATGGAAAAAAACATTATTGATAGAAGGTTAGAGATAATGGAACAAGAGGGTATTCAGTTTAAAACTGGTGTCCATGTTGGGGTTGACGTTACTGCAAAAGAACTGCAAAATGAGTTTGATTCCATTGTTCTGTGTGGTGGGGCAACGGTTAGACGGAACCTTCCCGTTCCAGGAGCAGATGCCAAAGGCGTAGTTCAAGCGATGGATTTTTTACCGCAGAACAACCGTAAAGTGGATGGTATCCCTTTTAAAGGCGAAGACATTTCCGCTAAAGGCAAAAAAGTAATCGTAATAGGCGGTGGAGATACAGGGTCCGACTGTATTGGGACTTCCATACGACAAGGAGCTACATCCGTAACGAATTTTGAAATTATGCCGAAAGGTACACCGGAACGCCCTGAAGGACAACCATGGCCGTTTTGGCCCATGCGTTTACGCACCAGTAGTTCCCACAAAGAAGGAGCTGAAAGGGTGTTCAGCATTTCTACCAAAAGATTCAATACAGATAAAGATGGAAATTTAACAAGCTTGGTAACTGTAGAAGTTGAATGGATCAAGCAACCTGGCCAAAGACCTATGCTTAAGGAAGTAGAGGGCACAGAGAAAGAATGGGACTGCGATTTGGTTCTATTGGCAATGGGCTTTACGGGGTCGGAGACCACGGTTGCTGATCAATTAAATCTTGAAATGGATTCAAGAACCAACATCAAAGCTTCCATAGCAGATTATAAAACCAATGTCCCTGGAGTTTTTGCAGCTGGCGACCAAAGAAGAGGTCAGTCACTTATTGTGTGGGCCATTTCTGAGGGAAGGCAAGCTGCGCACTATGTGGATAAATATTTGATGGGAGAATCCTATTTACCTTTAAAAGGGGAAGGGGATTTACCAAGAGTGTAACATACACGTGAATCTTAACTAAACTCACGAGCTCCTCAAAGGATTACACTGCGAGGAGCATTTTTATTTATAGCTATAGCAAGACCAAACGAGTACAAATACATAGGCAAATTAACCATCTGCACACCTATAAACCTTTTATTCATTTATTGTTTGTACCTTAAATGGAGTCTCCTTACCCTACAACACATTACACATTGCTATGTATTAAAAGAGAATAACTAACCTCTTAATACAACCACATATGAAAAACTTATTTGCACTTTGTTTGATAATTACGACACTTGTTGCATGCAAAAGCAAAGAAAAAGAAACAAAGGAAGAAACCACAATCCCAAAAAAATCTTCATTAGAACTTGGTGAGGTACATATAAGCACAAAAAGTATGGAATTTTTTGTTGCGGATACCCTTTATTCTGGATGGAACACATTAACCTATGAAAACAAATCTCCTGAAGTACATTTTGTCATGATGGATCTCTACCCAGATGGGGTGACTATTCAGAACACCAAAAATGAATTATTGCCTCCATTTGATGATGGGATGCGCTACATAATGGAAGAAAAGATGGATAGTGCTATGGCGGCATTTGGAAAGCTACCAGAATGGTTTCAACAGGTTAAATTTTTAGGTGGCACTGGATTGGTTTCCCCAAGAACAACAGCAAAAAGTACAATTCATTTGGAACCTGGACGATATATAATGGAATGTTATGTGAAAATGTTCAATGGGGAATGGCATACTTCGCACGGAATGTTAAAGGAAATCATAGTATTGGAAGAAGCAACAGATTTAAATCCTCCAAAACCAACAGCGAGTATTAACATTTCAAGTACAGAGGGAATCATATTAAATGATAGTCTTTCATCAGGAAGGCATATTATTGAAACCAATTTTATAGATCAAAAAGTTTATGAGAATTTTGTTGGACATGATATTAATCTTGTTCGTTATGAAAATACAGCATCTTTGGACTCCCTTGTTCAATGGATGAATTGGATGGATCCAAGAGGACTACGCACACCTGCCCCGGAAGGGTTTACATTCTTAGGAGGTATGAATAATCTTCCTGCAGAAAGCAAAGGATACTTTGAAGCAGATTTAGCTCCAGGAAAATATGTTCTTATTTCAGAGGTGCCTGCAGCGGATGAAAAAAACCTTTTCTATAAATTTTCAATCAAATAGAAGAATAGAAATCTTTAAAAACAAAAAAGCCCGATACTAATGCATCGGGCTTTGAGGAAGGCGGCGACCTACTCTCCCACCTGGTGTGGCAGTACCATCGGCGCAAACGGGCTTAACTTCCCTGTTCGGAATGGAAAGGGGTGGGCCCCGTCGCCATGGCCACCTAGATTTTA
>NZ_CAMYIC010000019.1 GCF_947258355.1 uncultured Allomuricauda sp. | reverse complement strand
TTGAGTATCCCCCCGCCTTAATTTTCAATAACTTACGAGCCGATAGAGGGACTCGAACCCACGACCTGCTGATTACAAATCAGCTGCTCTAGCCAGCTGAGCTATATCGGCATTTCACCGCTTTTTACTCACTAAAAAAGCCCGCTATTTCTAACGGACTGCAAATGTATATATTTATTTTTTTAATCAAAACAAATTTCAAAAAATTTTCATCAAGCTTTCGCCCTCTGTTTTTCTTTCTTTTTAACCAATTGTCTTTCCAAAGAACTACAGGCTGAATCCACTGCTTCCTCAAACGACTTACATTGTTTTTTTACCATAAATTTATCCCTGGGGACAAATACCATGATTTCCACTATCTTATTTTCTTTAGCACTCGTGTTCTCCACTTTTAAATACACATCCGATTCAATGACCTTGTCGTAGAACAATTCCATCTTGTCCATTCGTTTTTGGACAAAGTCGATGAGTTTACCATCAGCTGCAAAATTTACCGATTGTGTGTTTACTTTCATAAGATGTAGTTTTAGTACTGTCTGCGACAGTGAAGTTAGACAATACAAGAATTCATTTCTTGTTTCTTGGATGGGCCTCTTTGTACACTTTTTTTAGTTCGGCAATACTATTGTGCGTATACACTTGTGTGGACGCCAAACTTGAGTGACCCAATAATTCCTTTACCGAGTTTAAATCCGCCCCCCTATTGAGCAAGTGTGTTGCAAAGGTGTGCCTGAGTATATGCGGACTCCTTTTTACCTTAGAGGATACCAAACTAAAATACTTATTTATAGTTCGATAAACAAGTGTTTCATAAATTTTAAGACCTTCTTTCGTTAATAAAAGATAAGGAGTATCCATCACCTTTTTAAGTTCGGAGCGCTTGTTCAAATATTTGTCAACCTGTTCAATAGTTGACGGAAGAAGGGGGAGAATACGCTCTTTATTTCTTTTTCCAAGCACTTTTAGAACCTGACCGGAAAAATCAACATCCTTAACTTTTAAGTTGACCAATTCAGTCCTTCTCATACCTGTTGTGTACAAAAGTTCAATGATAAGTTTGTCCCGTTCGCCTTCAAAATCATCTGTAAATGGGATTTCCAATAAAATGGACTCCATCTCCATTTCCGAAAAAGGAACTTCCACCTTTTTGCTTGTCTTTAAGGCCCTATGCTTAACCAAAGGTGAAATGGTTATATCACCAACCTTCAACAAAAATTTATAGTATGCCTGAAGGGATGAAATTTTTCTATTGATGGTTCTATTGGAAACTCCCTGATCGGACAATTCCACAATCCAATTTCGGATTAACGGATAAGATACCTTTTCCAGATTTTCCTCGCCACAACCTTCTTTACAAAAGGCGGCGAAGGCCTCTATGTCCTTTTGGTATGCTTTTATGGTATGCTCGGAGTAATTCCTCTCCAATCTCAAATAAGATATAAAAGCTGATACGGACATATATCAAAGGTAGCAATTAAGATTAGTCATTACCCAAAACGAAAAATCCCGTTCCAATATTGGAACGGGATTGATATATTTTTGTTAAAGCGATAGCCCTATACTTCTTCTTGATCCCTAAGGCTCTGAATGTATTGTGCTTTTTGAATTTGCGCTCTACGCTCTACAGAAGGCTTAGTAAATTGCTGTCTTGTTCTTAACTGACGCATTGTTCCTGTTCTGTCGAACTTACGTTTGAAACGTTTTAAAGCTCTATCGATGTTTTCTCCTTCTTTTACTGGTATTATTAACATGGGCTACAACCTCCTTTCTTTAAAATTTTGGTGTGCAAATATACAAATGATATTCAATGGGTGAAGAAATATTTTATTTTTTTGATGAAATACTACACTAAACGCTTTTTATACTCCTTCTTATCCACAATGATCTTGGCCAAAATCTCCTTTAAAATTTCGGAAGTACCACCACCAATAGGTCCTAATCTACTGTCACGGCTTAAGCGAGCCATGGGGTAATCCTCAATATATCCATAGCCACCTAAAAACTGAAGACAATTATAAATGACCTCATCGGCCATTTTGGTGGACTTTAACTTGGAGATAGTTGCTTCTTTTACAACATAAGTACCTTTTTCCATCTGTGCTATAGTAGCATAATTAAATTGCTTGCACAATAACATATCAGAATAAAGGTCAACCAATCTATGGCGCAAGGCTTGAAATTGATCGATACTCTTACCAAAGGCTTCACGTTCAGACATGTATTGCAATGCATAGTCCAAAGCGTACTCTGCCCTTGCATGGGCATTTACCCCCATTACCAAGCGCTCCAAAGAAAAAGCCTCCATAATGTAGCCAAAACCGGAATTCTCCTCACCCAACAAATTTGAGGCAGGAACCTCAACATTGTCAAAGGCAAGCTCTGCCGTATCGGATGCCCTCCAACCCAGTTTATTGAGTTTGTTAGCGGAAACACCTTTGGCATTCCTGTCCATAATAAACATACTTATACCTTTGTGGCCAGCATTTTTATCGGTTTTTGCTGCCAATATGATATAATCTCCATAAACCCCATTGGTAATAAAAGTTTTGGAACCATTTACTATGTAAACATCACCCTTCCTTTCCGCTGTGGTTCGCATTGCCGCAACATCACTGCCGCCAAAAGGTTCTGATACTCCCAAGCATCCAATCTTTTCTCCAAGTGCACTTGGTTCCAAATAAGCTTTTTTCTGTTCGTCATTGGCCAACTTATTTAAATATGTCATGGCCAAATATTGATGGGCCCACATGGCCGCTGCAAAACCACCTGAATTGATTTTTTGCAATTCTTCCAGAAAAATAACGGTATAAAAAAGGTCCAATCCCAAACCGGAATACTCTTCCGGAGTCATGAGTCCGAAATACCCCATCTCACCGAACTTGCTCCATATAGCCCTATCAATCTTGCCGGTCTCTTCCCATTCTTCAATATGGGGAACAACTTCTTTCTGTAAAAAATCCTTCAAACTATCGCGGAATAAATTATGCTCTTCCGTGAAGTACATATCGTTCATAGCAACTTTTTTATAAAGACAAATATAAGGCTATTCTATCTAGCTTTTCTGTAGGAAATTGGTCCACTTGACTCAACTCCTGTAAAGATGCAAATAAACCATTTTTATCCCTATAATCAATAATATTGTATGCCAACGATTTGTTTATGTAAATTAATTTGGATAAGTCATCCACTCCCGCTTTGTTGATATTGATTTTTTTTACTGTTGGAGTCTCTATCACCTGAAATTGAAGTAACGCTTTGTCGGCAAACTCAGGTTTAAGTCCATAAACATCATACAATTGTTCGTTAACTAAAAAGCCCCCTAATCTATCCCTAAACTTTACAATTCTTTTTGATAGGGTTTCGCCTATACCATAAACGGATTTTAAATCTTCCGCCGTGGCCGAGTTAAGGTCTTTAATGGTAGTAACTTTTTTGACAGTTGATTCTTTCTTCCTTACAGTTTGATTGTTCCTAACCCAATCTGGAAACTTAAAATACGGAGAGATAATCTGCAGCAACGAGTCTGAAATTTGGGTGACCTTTTGAAACTCTTTAGCTGAATTCACAAACTTGCCTTGTTCCCTAAATGCAAACAACCGGTCCAATTCCAATACAGATAATCCTAGGGTATACCCTTTGTAATCGTTGATATAGTTAGGGTTGAAGGGATAAATTTTCGGAGACGCTTCAGCTTGGTGAATTTTTAAACTGTCAATCCTATTTTGTTCTGAAATATTGAGCGCAAAATCAGTTTCCCTTGGTGATGGATTTGCTTTCACATAATAATACCCACCTTGCAAGCAAATCACTATAAACAACAAAAAGAAAATCCCACTTCGTTCTTGTTTGTTGAACCTGAAGTGGGATTTGAATTTCATCTTAGCTATGCCTTTTACATTTTATCCACCAAGTCTTCAGCACCATCATCCAGTGCATCCTCTTTCTTGTTTATGGCGTTCATGTATTTTCTCAATTCTTTTCGGACTACCGGTGTCAATAAGATCACACCTATAATGTTAGGTACCACCATGGCAAAAATCATGGCGTCGGAGAAGTCGATTACGGAACCAAGGCTAATGGAAGCTCCAACGACCACAAAGAACAAGAACAAGATTTTATAAGCTAGGTCACTTGTTTTACTTTTTCCAAAAAGGTACATCCATCCTTGCATTCCATAGTATGACCAAGAAATCATGGTAGAGAATGCAAACAATATTACTGCAATGGTCAATACTACCGAGAAGTGTGGTATCACAGTATCAAAAGCTGTTGCTGTAATCTCAACACCTTCGGTAATTTCGGTACCATACTGCAAGAAACCTGCTTCGTAGTTGGTGATAATGATTACCAAAGCTGTCATGGTACAAATTACAACGGTATCCACAAAAGGTTCCAAAAGGGCCACGATACCCTCACTCGCTGGGTACTTGGTACGTACTGCGGAGTGGGCAATGGCTGCCGAACCTACACCGGCTTCGTTGGAGAAGGCTCCCCTACGAATACCCTGAATCATAACACCTATTAGACCACCTGCTATTCCTAGACCAGAGAAGGCCCCTTCAAAAATCAATCCGAAGGCATCATCAATGGATGAGAAGTTGGCACCCAAAATAATCAAGGCCGCCAATACATAGATACCGGCCATGAACGGTACAATTTTTTCTGTTACGGAAGCAATTCTTTTAATACCTCCAATAATTACGATAGCTACCAAAACGGCCATCACAATTCCAAAGTACAATCCTGCATTGTCGTTTTCAATACCCGACAATTCCACAAACTGTGCAGCTGCTTGGTTGGCCTGGAACATATTTCCTCCACCAAAAGAACCACCGATAACAAATATTGCGAACAATACAGCTAGTACCTTACCTAATCCTTTGGCATTTTTCTCTTTTAGACCTTTGGTCAAATAATACATGGGACCTCCATACACCGTTCCATCTTCACCAACATCCCTATATTTTACACCCAAGGTACATTCTGCAAATTTTGAGGCCATCCCCAAAAGTCCTGCAAGCATCATCCAAAAAGTTGCACCGGGACCACCAATGGAAAGGGCCACGGCCACACCAGCAATGTTCCCTAAACCTACCGTGGCAGAAAGAGCTGCTGTAAGTGCTTGAAAGTGAGAAACCTCTCCATGAGCCGATTCATCCCTAATGGTATCCTGAAGATCATGCTCTTCTACCTCGTCACCATATAAATGATCAACACCGTGTTTTTCAATATCTTCATATTTACCTCGAACCACTTTTATAGCAGTCCAAAAACCAGTAAAGTTGATGAGTTTAAAGTATATGGTAAAGTATAATGCACCTCCTACCAATACAATAAGTACCCATGGTATCTGGAATTGGTCCGAGAAAGGGATCTCATAGAAAATTGCATCGACGAACCAGCTTGTATATTTGGAGAAAACCGCATCAATTTTTTCCGATGTGCTTTCCTCCTGAGCGAAAGAAAGAGCTGGCAACAATAAACTTATTAAAGAAAGAAGTCTATACTTCATCATAATGTTTTGGTTATGTTAGTTTTTTGTAAAGGCCCCAATATCCTAAAAAATTTGCTCGCAAAAAAATTAAAGGGTGTTAAACTAGCCTATCTGAAACATTTGGTTCAACTTACGAATCTGCTCTGGCCGCCCCAAAACAATAACCTTGCTCTTGGGCTGAAGAACCATATCCGCTTCCGGGTTGATGATATATTTTCCATTAGGGTCTATATATCCGATTATTGTACAGCCCGTTTTTCTTCTTAAATCCAAATCGCGTAGCGAATTGCAATCCATCTGATCGGTAAAATCCTCGATACTTACCTCTTCCAAATTTGTAGTGTGTTCCCCTTCAATGGAGAGTTGGTCCAAAAAGGTTATTAAATCTGGCATTACCACTAAAGAAGCCATGTGGTCACCCCCAATTTTATCGGGCATTATCACCTTGTTTGCTCCAGCGAATTCCAACTTTTTAACGGAGGTGATTTGCGATGCCCTGCTAATAATAAAAAGATTTGTATTCAATTGCCTTGCCGACAACACTATAAAAAGATTGGCTGAATCATCAGGAACTGCCGTAATTAAATATTGGGCCCTGTCTATCCCAGCTTGGAGCAATACCTCATCCTCATTGGCATCACCTTCCACAAATAAAATATCTTCTTCATGGCGCTCAATAATTTCCTTGTCTCTTTCTATAACCACAAAAGGTTTTTTGTAGGCAATCAATTTTTCGGCTGCCTGCATACCATTTCTACCAAAGCCACAAACTACAACATGGTTGGAAAGACTATCTATTTGCTTTTTCACTTTTTTCTTTTTTAGTAGTTCCAGGGAATTTCTGCCCAAAATATATTCGGATACCACAGAAATGGCAAAACCAAATATAAAAACACTGGTAACGATTAAAAATACTGTAAAAATCTTTGCATTGGCATCCAAGGGCCTCACTTCCGAAAAGCCTACCGTGGTTACCGTAATAATGGTCATATAAATCGCCTCGATCCATGTGAAATCAGATAGCATTTTATAGCCCACTACCCCAAACAGCAGCACTATAACCATAAGGGAAAGGGCCAATACTATTTTGGAACGCATCAATCTAATCATGATCAGAGGTCAAATACTGAAGTTCTTTTTGTGTAAATCAAGTCTTTAATCCGAAGCCAAAAGGCAATAAAGAGATAAAGAGCAAAACCAAAACCCAAGGTAACAAAAGTTAGATAGATAAAGCTAGTGCGTACCACACGGGCTCGGATACCAAGTCTTTCGGCAATGCGCCTACAAACCTCGAAGCCTCTCTTTTGAAAGTAGTAAAGGGTGTTGTAAAATAAGGACATGGTTAAAATTATGTATTTCTATTCAATAATTGAGTGCCAATCGCACATTGCATGCATTTATTTTTGATGCAATACTTATTGTAAAGCTCCAACTGTGCTTGACTTTCCATGGCATTTCTTGTTTTAGCACCTATTTTTCCAAAGTTTTCGATGATAGAGTTACTCTCCTTGTCTATTTGTGAAACCAACTCAACCAGCTCTTCGTCCCAATCCTTGCCCACATGCTTTGCATAGCAAAACTTAAGGGGCATCAATGTATTGATGACAACAAGGTCAACAAACTTTTTGGACAATTTCTTCATCCTTTTTTTAGATACTTTCCCAAAAGTGTAGTGATCTTCCCAATAGGGTGCTGTATAAATTTCAAAGAACTGATAAATTTCTTCCATCTTGTTCAGATTCATCAATTTTGAAAAAATACTATGGGTTCCTTTATATAAATTGACCAATTGGGAAATTCGTACAGTGGGGAAATTAAGAGGTCTTAGTCCAAAGAATTCCGGTTTTGTTTGATCCTGGTTCAAACCAAATTTGTGAACCAAATACCCATACTCTTGCTTAAGCTGTAAATAATGGGTATCTGTACAATCGGAAACATTCAAAAGTCCAAAATGGCCAAAAAGCAAAGCTTCCAATTGCAAAGGTTCGTTGGTCATTTTTCGGATTAAGGAAAAATCCAATTGCTGTGCCCGCTCCAGAAAGAACTGCCCGTTGACCTTGGAACCAAAATTCTTGGCAAGCATTATAAAGAGTACTGCCTCCCAATCGTTCTTGGAAACCTCCAACAGATCAAAGATTAATTTGGACTTGTTTTCCAAACGTTCAATGTACAATCGGTTCAGCCAGGTTTCCACCAAAAAGGAGTCAATTTCCTTTAAATCCCATTCACAATTAATAAAAGAAGGACGGGAATTTTCAACCAGGTCCTGATAACTCTTCAAAAGTTTGTCAGAAATAAATTGTTTCACTTCCAAGGTCGGAATTTGCGACCCATCTTTTCTAAAAACAGCAATGTCATCCTCCCAAACTACATGGAGAATGACATTGTTATAGTTTTCATCCGTTTGGTGATCATGCACGTACCAATCGGAAGATTTGAGGTGCATTTCCACATTTCCAGCCCATAATTGACCATCAATTTCAATCTTGGAATTGAAAAAATCTGGGCCCGCTAATCGGTTTTGCGTTCCCGGATTTACAATTACAATGGTTTCACCATTTCCGGTCCATAGCTGTTTTGTTGGAAGCTTATTATGCCTCCAAATAAAATAAAGTAGGTCTTCTCGCATCGATTTGGGATAAATGGAGGTCTACTCTACCTTTTCGCCTTCCCAATTCATAAAGCCACCTTCCAAGTTATAAGCATTTTCAATTCCAATACTGTTCATTAGGGCACAAGCTTGTCCACTACGGGCTCCTGACCTACAATAAACGTAGTAGTTTTTGGCTTTGTCCAATTTTCCCAGTTCCTCCATGAACTCTTGTCCTAAGTAAATATCAATATTTACTGCACCTGGGATATAACCTTCCTCAAATTCTTGAGGGGTACGAACATCCAACATAAAGGCATTGTCATCATTTTTTAATTGCTCTGCCCATTCTTCTTGTGATAAATCTGCCATCTTTTTCAATTTAAGTTCTGCAAAAATAAAAATCCGGAGCATTCCTCCGGATTTCTTGTTGTTTTATTTTGATGGTATCCTATTTAATTCCGCATCCAATGGCTTTTGTTGTTTTCGGATTGATTTCGTTTCCTGCTAACATTGCATCTACGGCATTCTCCACAAAAGTTTCGTCCACTTGTGATGCATCTTGATAGTTATCATCGATAGCACCAATATATTTTACCATATTTCCCGATGCTGTTTTTTCCAGCAAGAATACGTGCGGCGTACGAGTGGCTCCGTATTGCGGGTATACTTTCTGACCTTCATCAAACAAATAAGGAAAAGTGAAGTCTTTTTCAGCTGCGCGTTCTTTCATTTTTGCAAAACTGTCACCTGGTTTGGCAATTGGGTCATTAGGGTTGATGGCAATTACGGGCACACCTTGTGGTTTGTACTTGGCATCCAGAGCAATAATCCTATCCTCATAAGCCTGTGCATATGGACAGGTATTGCAGGTAAAGATGACCAGAAAACCTTTGGCACTATCAAAATCGGATAGCGATACCATGTTCCCATCCACATTCTTCAAGGAAAAATCGGCGGCTGTATCGCCAACTTGGTATCCTTTTTCCAAATCATGTTCAGTCGCCGCCTTAAATCCCACGGCAAATGCTGCCACAAAAATCAATAACAAGGCTGACCATCCAAAAATCTTTATCTTTTTCATAGTTGATCAGTTTAAAAATTTATTCAACTCGTTGTTCAGTTCTTCGTACGTGAAACCACGCTCGTAAAAAGTTCGTTTATCTTTATTATATATTAAGGTAGCAGGAATACCTCCTCCCCACTCTTCGGACACCTTTGGTATCCAATCATTTTGTTTGGGGTCGTCCAATATCACCACTTCGGACTGTATTTTTCTGTTTTCTACAAAAGGTTCCAAACGGGTCTTCCACATATTGGGCATATCCAAACTGACCAATAGTACTTCTACATTGTCCCCTTTGCGTTCCGCATTGATTTTTTCAAAGTGGGGCATTTCCTCGATACAGGGTTTGCACCAAGTGGCCCAAAAGTTTACTACATAGGTTTTTCCATCGTCTTTATGGAGCATTGGCTCAAAACCATTAAAATCATAAACGGGAAACTTAACATCCGTACTTGTACTTTCTTTTTGCACAATCATGTCGTTATCAGTGGTTTCAGCCTTTTTCTGTCCTTGTTCTTTCTTTTCGGCGCAACCCACAAAAACGAAAACCATCAATCCTATAGCGAATAACCTGTTCATTATCTGTTTTTTACACCTTTAAAAATATAGAAGTACAGTTCGTTTTTCTACTCTTTAACAAAAATTTATCGATCAAACATTTGGATAAACCTCCTAAATCATCATACATTTGTATATACAAATATTGTTTGTACATGAATGTTGAAGAAATCATAAAGACCTCAAAGCAGATTCCCTTGGAACCAAGGACCTTGATTCATTTGCAACTGGTTCACAATAAAGTGAACGAAGCAATGAACGGGGCCCTTAAACCATTTGAAGTCTCCCTACAACAATTTAATGTACTTCGAATTTTACGAGGACAGCAAGGCAAACCAGCGAACCTATCCACATTGAATGAGCGCATGGTCACCAAGATGAGCAATACAACAAGATTGGTGGATAAGTTATTGGCAAAAGGTTTTGTAAATAGAACCGTATGCCCATCCAACAGACGAAAAGTTGAGATAGTGATTACAGATTCCGGGCTAAAAGTTTTGGGGCAAATGGATGAGTCCTTGGAAGAGGCCCATCAAGTAATCTTTCAAAACTTCAAAAAGCAAGATTTAGAACAATTAAACAAATTACTAGATAAATTTTAAAATGGCTATGAGTACAGCAGTTCAAAATAATGTAATAGACAGTAGGTTGTGGCGGTATGCCACCAAAAAGTTCGATGCAACTAAGAAAATCTCCGAGCAAGACTTGGATACCCTCTTGGAAGCTATTCGGTTGAGTGCTTCCTCTTACGGATTGCAACCTTATGAGGTATTGGTCGTCTCTGACCAAAAGACCAAAGAGCAACTAAGACCGGCATCTTGGGACCAATCTCAAATTGAGGACGCTTCTCAAATCATTGTATTTGCCAATAAAACCAATTACGGTGAGGAACTGGTGGATGATTTTGTAGCAAACGTAAGCAAGACCAGGGATATTCCTGTGGATGGACTTAAAGGATACTCCGATTTTATGAAGTCCAAACTTATCGATCTTCCTATGGAAGCTAAAAGTAATTGGACCGCAAGACAAGCATATATTGCCTTGGGAAACACATTACAAGCCGCCGCCGAACTTAAAATCGATACCTGCCCCATGGAAGGTTTCGAATCTGATAAATACAACGGAATTCTTGGGCTCAACGACAAAAACCTTAACGCAGCCGTTGTTTTGGCGGTCGGTTATCGTTCGGAGGAAGATGCAACCCAGCATCTGCCCAAAGTCAGAAAATCGAAAGAAGAATTATTTACCCATATATAACTATTGAACCTTTAACAATTAGAAACAGAAATTAAAACAATCATGAAAAAGACAATTTTAAGTTTAGCATTGGTCACCCTTTTCGGAGCTTCAGCAATAGCTAACCCAATTGAAAAAGAAATCAAAGAAGTAAAGACAACGGAAAGCAACGTAACTTGGAAAGGTTACAAAGTTGGAGGTTCCCATACAGGAACCATTAGCCTGGAGTCCGGTACTTTGGAATTTGACGGGGAAAAATTGGTTGGTGGTGAGTTTGTCGTGGATATGACAAGCATTAACACAACCGACTTAGAAGGTGATTACAAAAACAAATTGGACGGTCATTTAAAGTCCGATGACTTTTTTGGAACAGCCAATCACCCAACAGCCAAATTGGTTTTCACTAAAGTGAAATCAACAGGAAAAAATTCTTACGATGTAACTGGTGACCTTACCATTAAAGGTAACACAGAGCCTGTGACTTTTGAAGTTTCGGTATATGGCGACAAAGCTACTGCTTCTTTGAAAGTCGACAGAACCAAATACGACGTAAAATATGGTTCTGGAATCATTGGTACTGCCAAAGACAAATTGATCTACGATGAGTTTGATTTGGTAGTTGATCTACAGATGTAATCAACTCCTATTTAGTGTGTGGAAATCCCATCCGAGCAATTCTTGGATGGGATTTTTTATTTTAAACAAAACATTGTTGTCCCGTTAAAAATTCCTCCCTATATTTGATGCAATGATTAACAGAACAGCAAATAACTGGTGGTGGATAAACTTACGTCAAACGTCGTGAGCTAAGTCCCCATTATAACCATATAAGAGGCTTGTCATCACGACAGGCCTTTTTCTTTTTTAGGACTAATATGAAGTATACTTTAAAGACCCATTACAAAAAAATCCTCGCGGACACGATTACACCCGTGAGCGTCTACCTGAAGATCAGGGACAAGTTCCCCAACAGTATTCTTTTGGAAAGTAGCGACTACCATGCCAACGACAATAGTTTTTCTTATATCTGTTGCAATCCCATTGCATCCATTAAAGTGGAGAACGAAACCATTACCCAACGTTTTCCCGATGGTTCAAAAGAAGTAACCGAAATCACTCCAGATACCGATGTTCCAGAGATGATACACCACTTCGGGAAACAATTCAAGACCTCGCAGAATGGTTTCAAGTTCATTTACAACGGATTGTTCGGGTATATGGCCTACGATGCCGTTCGTTATTTCGAGGACGTGGAGATTTCCAAAAAGGAAGATTCGTCTAATATTCCAGACATCTATTATGCGGTGTACCAGAATATCATCGCTATCAATCATTTTAAGAATGAAGCCTATTTGTTCGCCCATTGTTACAACACCGAAAGCAACGTGGAAGAAATGAAGCAGCTTTTGAATGTCCGTACATTTTCATCATATAATTTTAACAAGGAAGGTGAACCAAAATCCAATCTAAAGGATGAAGATTACAAAGAACAGGTCGAATTAGCCAAAAAACATTGTAAACGTGGTGATGTATTCCAACTGGTACTTTCCAGAAGGTTCAAACAAAAATTCAAGGGAGACGAGTTCAATGTGTACCGAGCACTTCGCTCCATTAACCCCTCCCCCTATCTCTTTTATTTTGATTATGGTGATTTTAAAATTTTTGGGAGCTCCCCAGAAGCACAATTGATCGTAAAAGATGGCAAGGCAGAGATTCATCCCATTGCCGGAACCTACAAACGTACCGGAAACGATGAAAAAGATGCCGAACTGGCCAAAAAACTGGCGCAGGACGAAAAAGAGAACAGCGAACACGTGATGCTTGTGGATCTTGCCCGAAACGACTTGAGCCGTAACGGAAATACCGTAAACGTGGAAACCTATCGCGAAGTGCAGTATTTCTCACACGTTATCCACTTGGTGTCCAAAGTAACAGGACAAAAGAAAAAGGACAGCACTACCATGAAAGTGGTCGCCGACACCTTTCCTGCAGGCACTTTGAGCGGGGCACCTAAGCATATGGCCATGCAACTTATCGAGAAATATGAAAAAACAAGCCGTTCCTATTATGGTGGTGCCATAGGATTCATGGATTTTGAAGGCAACTTTAACCACGCTATCATGATTCGAACTTTTTTGAGCAAGGATCACGAACTGAATTACCAAGCAGGTGCAGGTTTGGTGGCTGCATCCAATCCTGATGATGAACTCCAAGAGACTTACAATAAATTGGGCGCATTGACCAAAGCGTTGGAAATTGCCGAAACAATCTAAGCATGGGAAGAAAGATTTTAATGATAGACAACTACGATAGCTTCACCTACAACTTGGTGCACTATCTGGAAGATTTGGATTGCGAAGTGACTGTTAAACGGAATGACAAACTCACTTTGGACGAAGTCGAACCGTTTGAATACATCGTGCTTTCCCCTGGACCGGGAATACCTGATGAAGCAGGACTTTTAAAGGAAATCATCAAAACCTACGCGCCTACCAAACGTATTTTTGGGGTATGCTTGGGCCTTCAGGCCATTGGCGAAGTATTCGGAGGCACCTTGATCAACTTAGACCAAGTATATCATGGGGTGGACACCACTATAACCGTCACCAAGGACGACCATATTTACTCCGGTATGCCCAAAACGCTTCAGGTGGGCAGATATCATTCTTGGGTTGTGGACCCTGATTTGCCGGAGGTATTAGAGACCACCGCGGTGGATGAAAACGGACAAGTGATGTCACTTCGACACAAGGAATATGATGTGACAGCAGTGCAGTTTCATCCAGAATCCGTTTTGACACCCCAAGGAAAACAAATGCTGAAAAATTGGTTAAACACCTAATTTATATGTCATTCCCGCGCAGGCGGGATTCGAGAATAATAACAAATAGATTCCTGCCCTCGCAGGAATGACAAAAAAGAACAATGAAAAAGACTTTAAATAAACTGATTAATCACGAGATTCTACCCAAGGAAGAAGCCAAGCAGATTTTGGTGAACATTGCCAAAGGCGATTACAACAGTTCACAAATTGCCGCTTTCCTAACGGTTTATATGATGCGTAGTATTACCATTGAAGAACTTGAAGGTTTCCGTGATGCACTTTTGGAACTGTGTTTGGCAGTGGACCTATCAGAATACAATCCCATTGACCTTTGCGGGACGGGCGGAGATGGCAAGGATACCTTTAATATTTCCACTCTTGCTTCATTTGTGACCGCAGGAGCAGGAATACATGTAACCAAACATGGTAACTATGGAGTGTCCTCAAAATGCGGGAGTAGTAATGTCATGGAGTTTTTGGGCATCAAATTTAGCAATGATGCCGATTTTCTAAAGAAAACCATCGAGGAGGCAGGTATTTGTGTATTGCATGCACCCCTATTTCACCCGGCAATGAAGAACGTAGCCCCCATCCGAAAAGAGTTGGCCGTGAAAACGTTTTTCAATATGTTGGGACCTATGGTGAATCCAGCATTCCCGAAAAACCAGATGGTGGGCGTCTTTAATCTTGAACTGGCGAGAATGTATGGCTATCTATATCAGAACACGGATAAAAAATTCACTGTTTTAAATGCTTTGGACGGGTATGATGAAATCTCCCTAACAGGTGACACAAAAACAATATCCAACCACACCGAAGCCATATTGAGACCAGCTGATTTTGGCGTGGAAAAAGTTTCACAACAAGAAATCGTAGGTGGTGAGGATGTGGCGGAGTCCGCTCAAATCTTCATGGATATTTTGCACGGCAAGGGCACCAATGCCCAGAACAATGTAGTATGTGCCAATGCAGGTGTCGCCATTGCCACGGTAGAGGGCACCACGCCAAAAGCAGGTTTTGAGAAAGCAAAAGAGTCGTTGTTTGGTGGCAAAGGACTGGAAGCCCTAAAAAAATTGCAGGAATTGAGTAAGAATTAGTGTCATCTCGAGCGCAGTCGAGAGATTGCAAGAGATTTTTCACTCCATACAGAATGACAACAATAAAAAATGAACATACTAGATAAAATAGTAGCAGATAAACGCAAAGAGGTCGATTTAAAAAAAACGCTCATTACCCTACCACAATTGGAGGCTTCGGTGATGATGGAACGCACCTCGGTCTCATTGGCGGAAGTGTTGCGTAAAAGCAACTCGGGCATTATTGCAGAGCATAAACGCCGTTCCCCATCCAAATCCGTGATCAACCAAAGTTTGAGCGTACAAGATGTGGCCAAGGGCTATACCGATGCAGGAGCCTGTGGCATGTCGGTGTTGACCGATGGGAAATATTTTGGAGGTTCCTTGGATGATTTGGTTCTTGCAAGGGCTTCTACGAATATTCCCATTTTAAGGAAAGAATTCATCATAGATGAATATCAAATTGTGGAGGCCAAAGCCTATGGTGCCGATGTTATTTTATTGATTGCGGCCATATTGTCCAAAGAAGAAATAAAGACCTTGTCCGAATTGGCCAAAGGTTTGGGCTTGGATGTACTTTTGGAAGTACACAACGAAGAGGAATTGGAAAAATCCCTGATGCCGAGTTTGGATATGTTGGGTGTGAACAACCGGAACCTTAAATCCTTCGAGGTCGATTTAGATATCAGTAAAACCTTGTCAAAAAAAATTCCGGACGATTTTGTAAAGGTTTCAGAAAGTGGCATCAGTTCAGTCGAAGCCATTCGTGAGTTAAAGGAGTTCGACTATCAAGGATTTTTGATCGGTGAAAATTTTATGAAGACCGACGAACCCGGGCAAAGTGCAAAAAAATTTATTGATAAAATAATCTCGTGATCAATACCATGAAACTAAAGATTTGTGGCATGAACCATAATCCTGAGGAAGTAGCAACATTGCAACCCGATTATTTGGGGTTTATCTTTTGGGAACCTTCTTCCCGCTATTTTTCTGGAGAGATGCCCACGGTGCCTAGTTCCATTAAAAAAGTAGGGGTTTTTGTGGATGCACCTTTGAAAGAAGTTTTGGAAAAAGTAGCCCACTATCAATTGGATGCGGTACAACTGCACGGTAAGGAAAGTGCTGATTATTGTCATGAACTGAATGAAAGATTTCTGTCATTTCGAACGCAGTCGAGAAATCTAGAAACCATCAAAGTATTCTCCATCAAAGATGATTTTAATTTTGATGTAGTGAAAGAATATGAAGAAGTGTGCGATTATTTTCTGTTTGACACCAAAGGAAAACTCCCTGGAGGCAATGGGTATACGTTTAACTGGTCGGTCTTGGAAAAATACACATCCAATAAACCCTACTTTTTAAGCGGTGGTATTGGGTTGGACTCCAAGGAAAAATTGCAGGACTTTTTAAACAGCACCGCTTCCGAAAATTGTTTCGCCATTGATGTGAACAGTAAATTTGAGACGGCCCCAGGCCTAAAAAACATAGATGATCTAAAAGTATTTATCGAATCGCTGAATAGCGTTCGCAACTAAAAAATAAGAACCAATGAAAAGCTATCATGCTGATGAACGGGGATACTACGGCGAGTTTGGGGGAGCTTTTATCCCGGAGATGCTATATCCCAATTGTGAGGAGCTTAGACAGAACTACCTCAGCATTATGGAAGAACCTTCGTTCAAGGAAGAGTTTCATCAATTGCTCAAGGATTACGTTGGTCGTCCAACACCGCTTTATTTTGCAAAGCGCCTATCCGAAAAGTACAATACCAAAATCTACCTAAAGCGAGAAGATCTGTGCCATACTGGCGCTCATAAGGTCAACAATACCATTGGCCAAATATTGATGGCCAAAAAGCTTGGCAAGAACAGAATCATTGCAGAAACAGGTGCGGGTCAACACGGCGTGGCAACGGCGACTGTTTGCGCTTTGATGGGGATTCAATGTGTTGTGTACATGGGCGAAATCGATATTGCCCGCCAAGCACCGAACGTGGCCCGCATGAAAATGTTGGGAGCCGAGGTTAGACCAGCTACATCGGGCAGCAAGACCTTAAAAGATGCCACCAATGAAGCAATTCGTGATTGGATCAACAATCCCGTGGACACGCATTATATTATTGGTTCGGTAGTAGGGCCGCATCCCTACCCAGATATGGTGGCCCGTTTCCAATCGGTAATCTCGGAGGAAATCAAAAATCAGCTTCAAGAAAAAGAAGGCAGGGAAAACCCGGATTATGTGGTAGCCTGCGTAGGCGGAGGCAGTAATGCTGCCGGGGCCTACTATCATTATTTGGATGTACCAGAAGTAGGTATTATTGCTGTTGAGGCCGCTGGAAAGGGAGTTGATTCGGGTGAGAGCGCCGCGACATCCGCTTTGGGGAAAGTCGGTATTATCCATGGTAGCAAAACTCTGTTGATGCAAACGCAAGATGGACAAATAACAGAACCCTACTCCATTTCGGCAGGATTGGATTATCCTGGGGTCGGACCGATGCACGCTCACTTGTACGCTTCGGGTCGTGGCGAGTTCATTTCCATTACCGATGATGATGCGATGAAGGCTGGGTTGGAGCTCTGTAAATTGGAAGGTATTATTCCAGCTATTGAAACCTCCCATGCACTGGCCATTTTTGAGGACAGAAAGTTCAATCCCGATGATGTGGTGGTAGTGAACCTATCCGGCCGTGGTGACAAAGATTTACAGAACTATATTGATTATTTCAAATTATGAACAGGATCAAACAAAAACTACAGGAGGACAAAAAAATCCTTTCCATATATTTCTCTGCAGGTTACCCCAATTTGGACGATACTGTAAAAATCATCCAAGATTTGGAAAAGAGCGGCGTAGACCTTATCGAAATAGGGTTGCCGTTCAGTGACCCGTTGGCAGACGGCCCCACCATCCAAGAAAGTTCCACGGCCGCCCTTAAAAATGGCATGAACACCTCGCTGCTCTTTGAGCAATTGAAAGATATTCGGAAAACGGTTTCCATTCCCCTTATTTTGATGGGCTATTTTAATCCTGTGCTTCAGTATGGTGTAGCCGAGTTTTGTGCCCGATGTGAAGAAATAGGAATCGATGGTCTCATTCTTCCCGATTTGCCTTTAGATGTCTACAAGGAGGAATACGAGGATATTTTTAAAAAACATGGATTGATCAATGTCTTTCTGATTACCCCACAGACGAGTGATGAACGCATAAAAGCTATTGATGATGCCTCCGAAGGTTTTATTTACATGGTAAGTTCTGCGAGCACCACAGGGGCAAAACAAGGATTCGGTAGTGAGCAATCCGACTATTTCAACCGCATAGCCAGCATGGAGTTGAACAACCCTCAAATCGTTGGATTCGGTATCAGCAATGCAGAAACATTTGAGCAGGCTACACAAAAAGCCAAGGGAGCCATTATCGGTTCGGCCTTCATCAAACATTTAACCGTAAATGGAGTTGATGGTATTGGTGACTTTGTGAAGCAAATTCGTTAAATTTCAGCTTTTAAAATCAACATTGATTTGTCTCATGAAGAAAACGCTATTCTTAGTTTCCCTGTGCCTTACTTTTTCCCTTTCTGCACAAGATGATGTGGCCATAAAATCCCAAGTGGCCGATGCCATCAACGAAATCCGCGAATTTATCGCCATCCCCAATGATGCTTTGGATGCAGCGGATATTGACCTTAACATTATGTGGCTGAAACGAAAATTTGGCGATAGGGGGTTTAACACTGCAGTTTTGGACACGGAAGGGCTCCCTTTGTTCTTTGCCGCAATGCCAATGAACAGTGGCAAACCAACCGTACTTATTTATATGCATTTTGACGGACAATCCGTTGACCCATCCAAATGGAATCAACCCAATCCATATGAGGTAGTATTGAAAGCCCCAAAAGATGGTGGATTTGAAACAGTTTCCTTTGATGAATTAGGTGATGACATCAACTACGATTGGCGGTTGTTCGGACGATCTACATCGGATGATAAATCCCCAATTGTGATGCTCTTGAACGCCATGGACCTTTTAAAAAAAGACGGTAAAGAAATCCCGTTCAACATTAAAGTGATTTTGGACAGTGAGGAAGAAAAGAGCAGCAAGCCTTTGCCAGCCGCTGTGAAACAGTATCGGGAATTATTGGAATCCGATTTTTTAATGATTGTGGATGGACCCGTACATGCTTCGGAAAATCCTACCGTGGTTTACGGATGTCGTGGCATCACGACCTTATCCCTTACCACCTACGGACCCATAAAACCACAACATAGCGGACATTATGGTAATTACGCCCCAAACCCTGGGTTCCAGTTGGCACAATTGCTAGCTACCATGAAAGACAAAGACGGCAGGGTAACCATTCCTGGATACTACGATGGCATTACCATTGACGAAAAAACAGACTCCATCTTAAAGAGTGTTCCCGATAGCGACGAGGCCATAGCGGAAAAACTTCAGTTTAAGTCAGCTGAAAAAGTAGGTGGTTTTTATCAAGAAGCCCTGCAATATCCCTCTCTCAATATTCGTGGATTGGGCTCTGGTTGGGTAGGCGACAAAGCCAGGACCATTGTTCCTGAAAGCGCCACGGCTGAACTGGATTTAAGGTTGGTCGTTGAAAGTGATGGCAACCGTTTGAAACAATTGGTTAAAGACCATATTACCAAACAGGGGTACAACGTATTGGACCATATGCCCTCTAAAGAAGAGCGTATGCAATTTGATAAAATTGTAACGGTGAAAGAAGGTAGCGTAACCGATGCCTTCCGTACCGATTTGGATAATCCTTATGGAGATTTTATTGTGAACACCCTAAATCAAAGTTTTGGGGAAGAAGTCATTCAAATCCGTACCATGGGAGGTACAGTACCTATTTCCCCATTTATCAACGAATTGAAGATTCCAGCCTTTATTGTACCCGTGGTAAATCCAGACAACAACCAACATAGTCCCAACGAAAATGTAAAAATCGGCCAATTGGCCTATGGCATTAAGGCATTTTATGGGATTCTTTCTTCTGAAATGAATTAAAAAAACGCTCTATACTGCATTACCCTGAAATCAACAGTGTTGAATTCAGGGTTTTTACTTTTAATATCCTTGTATGCCTGCAAACTACCCACTGCACGATTGGCAGCACCCGAAGGGGCGGTCAAAGAAACCGTTTTTATGGTTCTCGACTGCGCTCGAACTGACACAGAACTCGAGGTGATTGGCAACTCCAGATGATGGATTCGGGGCACCTCGTTGGAGACTACTTTTAATTTTAGACCATACTCCTTTAACTGTTTACGAAAGAAATATTCAGGGCCATTTTTACTATTTCCCCCTGTAAACAAAAGTGTCTTGATATTGGGGTATTTTTTCAAGTAACCGACCAAATCCCGAAGGATTACATTTTGCATGCCCAAATCGGACGCATCTATTTTTTCGCGTTCGGCGATCTCTACAATGTCGCACACCCCTATTTTGTGATTGACAAGAAACTGTTTACGCTGTTGAACAGCCTCTTCAGTTGTTTCGTATTTTAGACCCAAATCAAATATTTTATCCAGAATGGGCCACAACTGACCGTTGCAACTGCCATAGCAGAAATCCACATCCTGTGGCTTTAGCTCACCTGTTGTAAACCGAGGCGGTGGCAAGGTCCCCACAATTAATTTAGTGGCCTCCGACAATAAAAAAGGGGCATACGGGTGTGTATGTTTAAAAATTGTTGAACCCAATCTTTGCTAATCTAGGCCGAGTTTCTACTGGCATTGATATTTCCATAAAGTGAGCGGGTCACAATTTTCTCGTACAACTCCTTATATTCGGAGTTTTGTGTAATATGGTAAAGTGCGTTTTGCTGAATCACCAACAATGGCAGCACTATTTTTTCCCTTATTTCCACCGATTCCCTTGATACAGCCTCGTCTTCCATTAAAATCTTGAGTCCTGAAATCTGCAAGAGCATCTTTTTGGACAATTCAAATTCCTCGTGAAGTATCTTCCAGAAATCACCAAATTCAGGATCGTCCTTCATGTAACTGGTCAAATCAAAATTGGACTTGGCCAAGGACATCATACTGTTCAGCATCAAGGCCTTAAAGAAAGGAACTTCTTTATACAGTTTCTTTACCTCGTTCAACCTTCCTTCCTCTTTCAACTGCTGGATGGCTGAGCCCAAACCAAAGTAACCCGGCACGTTTTGCTTTAACTGGCTCCATGAACCCACAAATGAAATCGCTCGTAAATCGGAAAGCGTCAGCTGCTTTTTATTCCCACGTTTCCCTGGTCTACTACCAATATTGGCTTTGGTATAATATTTTAATGTACTTCTATTTTCTAAGTACGGTATAAATTTTTCGTGCTGTTTTAAGGCGTCATATTTATCGAAACTAAGTTCAGAAAGCTCCTCAATCAATTTGCGTTGTGCTGCCGAAATGGTAAGTTCCTTGCCAAACAGATTATTACTTAGTCCAGCGGTGAGCAATTGCTCGGAGTTATGCATAAATTGCTCTTTAGTCCCGTAGGTACTGGTAATGGTCTGCCCTTGAATGGTCAGCTGTATCTCGTGGTTGGCCACATCCTTGGTCTGAGCGGCATAGAACCTGTGGGTTTTACCTCCACCTCTTGCCGGCGGTCCACCCCTACCATCGAAAAAGATAGCGGCAATCCCGTTTTTCTTACAGACCTTGCTCAAGGTTTCTTTGGTTTTTAATATGGACCAATTGGCTTTTAGATAACCACCGTCCTTGGTTCCATCAGAGAAACCGAGCATTATGGTGTGAATATCTCTTCTTCGCTCCAAATGCTTTCTGTATTTTGGGATATCGAACAGGGTTTGCATCACTTCTTCGGAAGCATCCATACCTTTCATGGTCTCGAACAACGGAACAATATCGAAAGTGATATCCTTCTCGTCCCATCCGCACCATCTGAACAATCCGAATACGAACAATACGGCAAAAATATCTTCTGAGTTACTGATGATGTATCTATTACAACCATCTTCACCGTTCTTCTCCTGAATTGCTTTTAAGTTTTGGATATTGACAATGGTATCCTTTACAATATCATCATCAAAATCTTTTGGGTTTAGTGCGAAGTTGTCCTCTAGCAATAACTTTACCAATTCATCTTCTTTGAGCTCATCAACGCTATCTTTGATAATGCCCTGCTTTTTCAGCACAGTTTCCACCACCAATAAGTGCTTGCTATGGTCTTGGCGAATATCCAAGGTGGCAAAATGTGTTTTAAATATATGGACCTTATCAATAAACCGATCTAATTCATCCAGGTACAACTCGTGATAATCTGCTATCAATTTTTCCCTTACGGTTTCCAAGTGCTCGATAATTCCTTCGTAGGAAATCGGCGCATTGGGGTCGAACATGGCATTGTACAGTTTTGAACTCAATGCACCTATTTCCCCTTGCATGCTTTTAAAGGTCAATTTCTTTCTGAGGCCTTTCAATTCGTTATAATAGCATTTCATCAAGGTCAACCTTAACTCATCGGCTACTTGCTTGGTGATATCGGCCGTTACAAATGGGTTTCCATCCCGGTCCCCTCCGGGCCAAAATCCGAGCTTCATGAGGTCATAATTCTCAAACTTATCGTCTCGAATATTGCTTTTTACGTATTGATATAGTTCTCCAACAGCATCATAATAGGTATTACGAAGAATATAGATAATGTTTTTCGCCTCGTCCAATGGCGTAGGCTTCTTGGCATTGATCAAGGATGTTAGTCCCAATTGTTGTAGGGTCACATCAATATCGTGGATTCTATCCTCATCTATCAATGAGCGTAGTTCTGCAATAATGTCCAAAACCGCAGGGGTATAAAACTGTGTAGGGTGTGCGGTTAAAACGATGCGAGCACTAAAGGTGGAAAGTTTTTTGGAGACCTTGTCCCAATTTTTGGTTCGGTTTACCAATTCAAAATAGTCCTTGATGGTCAAGGAACTACTGTATTCCTGTAACTTGGGAAATGCTGAATCTTCCACGCTATCGTACAACACCACTTGACGCTCTACGTACTGAACTATTTTGAACATAAAGTCCAATCGTTCCCGTTCATCCTGAATGTCCACAAAGTTGGTGAAAAACACCTCCAAAATCTCTTGTGGTTCTTTCCCCTCCTTGAGTCCTTTTTCGCACTGGTCGAGTAACAGAGGGATAAGAATCCCGACATTTTCGACATTCTTGTAGGGCAAGCTCAAGAAAAGGCTGTTATAGATATTGAATTTATTGGTTACCGATTTTTTAAATTCTTCTAACCGTTTAGTCTGCTGCTGCATGTATATGTTTTATGTTAGTGTTAAAAATGGACAAACACTCAAAGGTCGTGAATAAAGTATAACCTCTGGGTTAAATTTAAGTGTATCACAATTTAAGGCATGTGCACTCTTATCGTAACAACACGCCTTGTCGACTTTAACTTAAAGATTACTTCGGATTTTACCAAAGTTTTTTATCGGATGAACACCGGTTCGTTTTTCTTAACCGTATGCTCCTCACTGAAGAGATACCCATCGTAGTCAAAATTCTTGATATCGTCCAAGGTTTCGGCTCCTGTATCCAAAATATAACGCACCATGGAACCGCGTGCTTTTTTAGCATAAAAACTGATAACCTTTAATTTATCGTTTTTCCAATCCTTGAAGACAGGTGCTATTACTGGAACTTTAAGGTTTTTATCGTCTACGGCACTAAAATATTCGTTACTTGCCAGGTTAACGAACAACTCTCCATCCTTTAGTTCCTTGTTCAGGGATTCCGTAATCCGATCTTTCCAAAACTCGTACAGGTTCTTTTTGCGGCCTACTTTGAGTTGTGTTCCCATTTCCAATCGGTAGGGCTGCATCAAATCCAACGGTTTCAACACACCGTAAAGACCAGACAAGATTCGCAAGGTATCCTGCAGACGATCTAATTTATCTTCTGGGATGGTATAGGCGTCCAGACCTTGATACACATCCCCATTGAATGCATAAATGGCAGGTCTCGCATTGTCAGCGGTAAAAGGAAGCTCAAATTTTTGATTGCGTTCCCAATTTAAATCGGCCAGTTTATCAGAAATGGACATCAGCTCCGACAAGGCTTTGGGCTTTTTCTTTTTAAGAACGGAATTCAGTTTTTCCGCTTGTTCCAAAAATTGGGGCTGACTATATTTTGATGTAGGCAAAGTCGTATCGTAATCCAATGACTTTGCCGGGGATATCACAATTTTCATCTTGTTCAATTTTGTGTAAAAATAACGAGGATTTTACTTATTTGGAAGTGTATTCCAATGGTGTTTTCAATCTTAAGATTGATGAAACCTATGATTCGTGATGCTTGGCATAACCACGCCATTTTTCAATGCAATTCACCATATCCTCGGGTAGTTCAGAATCAAAACGCATGAACTCTCCCGTTACAGGATGTTCAAACCCAAGGGTTTTGGCATGCAGTGCTTGTCTGGGCAATACTTTAAAGGCATTTTCCACAAATTGCTTGTATTTGGTAAAAGTGGTTCCCTTCAAAATCTTATCGCCCCCATAACGTTCATCGTTGAACAGGGTATGCCCAATGTATTTCATGTGTACCCGAATCTGATGGGTTCTTCCTGTTTCCAACTTACAGGAAATCAAAGTAACATACCCAAATCGCTCTAGTACCTTGTAGTGGGTAACAGCTTCTTTACCTTCGTCGCCATCGGGAAAAACCATCATCTGCAATCGGTTTTTTGGATTACGGGCAATATTTCCCTCAATGGTTCCTTCATCATCTTCCACATTGCCCCAAACCAAAGCCACGTACTCACGTTCACTGGTCTTATCGAAAAACTGTTGTGCCAAATGGGTCATGGCCGATTCTGTTTTCGCAATTACCAATAATCCCGAGGTATCCTTATCAATTCGGTGGACCAATCCGGGTCTGTCCGAACTATTATTGGGCAAATTTTCGAAATGATAGACCAATGCATTGATCAGTGTTCCAGAGTAATTTCCATGTCCGGGGTGCACCACCATGCCTGCAGGTTTGTTCACTACCAATAGCACATCATCTTCATAAACAATATCCAATGGAATGTCTTCTGGGGTCAATAAAAACTCGTAGGGCGGATGCTCGAACATCACCTTTACCTCATCCCCTGCCTTTACCTTGTAGTTTTGCTTTACAATGGAACCGTTTACCCAAATATGTCCTTTTTTAGCTGCCTGTTGGATTTTGTTCCGTGTGGCATTCTCGATAAAGTTCATTAAGAATTTATCCACACGTAAGGGTTCTTGACCTTTGGAAGCCACAAAACCATGATGCTCATAAAGATCATCCTGAGAAAGCTCGTCCTGATTTTCCGAAGTATCCATGCCTAATTGGAATCTGCCTGCACTCTGGCGCTTCCGGGAATGGTCCCATTACCACAGATCAACTCCACCTTTGAGGTTTTGGGCAACCGATCGCCGGGTTTAATGTATTTCCCTTTATGCTTCATGCGGTAGACCATATCCTTACCGAGCTCATCAATATAAGTTACGCGCTCCACATCCAGTCCCACTGCCCTTAACATAGAAGACGCATTTCGTTGGGTAACTTGAATAATATCTGGCACACTTACTTTTTTATATCCTGATGGATTAACGGTAAAATAAATTTTACGATTGGCCTTCACCTTGTTTCCTGCTGGAGGATTTTGGTCCAATATGGAAAATCGTGGATACTCCGGGTTATATTCCGATGAATCCAGAACTTGATATCTAAGCCCCGCTTCCTCCACTGCATTGCGCATCTCCGATACCGACATTTTGGAAAAATCAGGGACTTCAACAAACTCTCCATGGTTGGTAGTGCTCTTAAGCCATTGCAAAGCAACAAAAACCAAAACCAGAACAGCTACCGCAGCCAATCCAAGTTGGATGAGAAAAGTTTTACTCTTTAAAAAGTTGAAAAAATTTTTCATGTAGTTCACCTTAACGGGACAAATATAGGAAAGCCAACCCTTTTTTCTTTATTTTGGCTTTGCGTTATTTTTTAAGTCAATGAAAAAGAACATTGCCATAATTATGGGAGGCTATTCCAGCGAGTACCATATTTCCATTAAAAGTGGAAATGTAGTGCACAAATATTTGGATAGGGCCAAATACAATCCGTACCGAATTATTATTACAAAGGACCGTTGGTTTTATTTGGATGAAGGTAATCGGGAGCATCCCATGCAAAAATCGGACTTTACCATTAGTGTTGATGGCAACACGGTTCATTTTGACTGTGTTTTCAATGCAATCCACGGAACTCCCGGAGAAGATGGCTTAATGCAAGCGTATTTCGAGCTTTTGGGAATTCCACAAACATCATGCAACCATTACGAGGCGGCTCTTACTTTTAACAAACGGGACTTGCTTAGTACACTTAAGCCTTATGGTGTTCCCTGCGCCACTTCTTATTTTTTGAACAAGGGACAAACTATTGATGAAGACGCGATTGTTGACAAAGTTGGGCTTCCCTGTTTTGTGAAGGCTAATAGGGCCGGTAGCAGCTACGGCGTTTCCAAAGTACACAAAAAGGAGAGTCTGGGCCAGGCCATCGATGATGCTTTTAAGGAAGATACCCAAATCATCATTGAGTCGTTTTTAGATGGGACGGAGGTTTCCGTTGGGGTGATTACTTATAATAATAAGGTAACAGTGTTCCCGGCCACCGAGATCATTTCAGAAAATGATTTTTTTGATTTTGAGGCCAAATACATGGGCAAGTCACAGGAGATAACTCCTGCAAGAATTTCCGAAAAGCAGGAATCCAAAGTGAGACAATTGGCCGAGTTTATTTATAAAACCCTAGGATTAAAAGGCTATACGCGGAGTGAATTTATTTTTATAGGTGATGAGCCACACCTTCTCGAGATAAACACCACACCGGGACTTACAGAAGAAAGCCTGCTGCCACAACAGGCAAATACAGCCGGAATTTCACTCGAGGCACTTTTTGATAGTGCCATTGTTGAAGCTTTGCGATAGAAACCGTATTTTTAAAAAACTTTATTCCACAACATGAGACGTGCTTTGTTCCCCGGTTCCTTTGACCCACTTACTTTAGGACATTATGACATTATAAAAAGAGGTGTTACCCTTTTTGATGAATTAGTGATAGCCATTGGGATAAATGCGGATAAAAAATACATGTTCTCTTTGGAAGAACGTGTTAACTTTATTGAAGAAGCATTTAAAGATGAACCCAAGATAAAGGTGACCACCTACAAAGGCATGACCGTTGATTTTTGTAAAAAAATTGACGCCAATTTTATTTTGAGGGGGCTTCGAAATCCCGCTGACTTTGAGTTTGAAAAGGCTATTGCCCACACCAACCGAAAGCTTTCCGAAATCGAAACGGTTTTTCTATTGACATCCTCTGGTAAATCCTATATAAGCTCTTCCATAGTGCGGGATGTTATCCGAAATGGTGGTGATTACACAGGTTTGGTGCCAGAGACCGTTGTTGTAAAATAAAAATCACGGCACATATTGGAACCCACAAACCCAGTGTAGGTAATTTCTTTAAAATTGATATTTGTCAAACCTAAGTTAAATAGCCAAATACAACATTTATAGGTGTTTTCACAACATTAACTCATAGATAATACCCAATAATCATACTTTGGTCAGAAATTTCTTAGGAACATAAAGTTTTAAGACAACCCCCGAGTTTTGAAAGCAGCTGAGAGCATTGACCAATTTTATTTATTAAAACAACTGCCTAAGGCAACAGCACTTCTTTGCAAAGAAGGAGTATTGCTGGACGCTTCTTGTTCTTGGCTAGGGATATTTGGTTTGCCCCCACAGGACAAAAACCAGAAAACCAAAATATTCAAACTATATGCAGAGGCATCAGACCTCAAACAAAAACTCCGGGATAACAAGCCATTTACATTACAACATAAAACAGAGACCAACAATGAAACCCGTTATTTAAAAAGCTATTTCGCCCCATGGTTCGATAAAGAGGAAAACGTAATCGGGACCATTGTTCAAACCGATGATATTACCTCTGAAATTCAAAAGGAAAAACAAATTGATTGGTTGAACAATATCTTAAAAACCAAGGTGGAAGTATCCAAAACTGGATGGTGGGAATATGAGGTTGAAACGGACAAACTTTCTTGGTGCAAGGAAACCAAACGCATACATCAAGTTCCCGAGAGCTATCAGCCAACTGCCTTAGAGGCGATTGATTTTTTTAAATCAGGGTACAGTCAAAACAAAGTTTCCATGTTATTCCATAAGGTTAGGGAAAATCATCAACCTTATGACACTAAACTAATGCTGGTTACATATAATGGAGAGGAAAGATGGGTTCGAATAACGGGAAAACCGTTTGTTAAAGATGGAAAAGTCAGAAAAATTTTCGGAACCATAAAAGATATTCATGATGAAGAAATGGCCAAGACCAGAGTAAAAGAACATCAACAATTACTTTCTACCTTGGTGGACAGCCTTCCTCTGAACGTTTATGTGAAAGACTTGGAATCGAGAAAAATACTGGTGAACAAGGGCGAGTGCAATTACTTCAACAAAAGTGTAGAGGAACTTATTGGTAAAACCGACTTTGAACTTTATAGTGAGGAAATGGCCAAAGTTTCCAGGGAAGAGGACATACAGGTCATGAAGCACCTTACACCGATTATCGGTAAAGAAACCGTTAGTAAGCTTAATGGAAAAACCACATATTTTCTAACGTCAAAAATTCCACATTTTGATTTAGAAGGCAAGGTATGCGGGCTTATTGGTATGAGTTTGGACATTACCGCAATGAAAAAGAAACAGGAACAACTTAGAAGCTTGATAGATATTACCTCTACGCAGAATCAAAAGCTTATTAGTTTTGCACACATTGTTTCTCACAATTTACGTTCCCACTCAGCAAATTTCTCCATGCTCTTAGGTTTTTTAAACTCAGAAAAAGACCCAAAGGAGCGACAACGAATCATTGATATGCTCTCCAATGCATCCGACAGTTTACTGGAAACCTTAGGCAACCTAAATCAAGTAGTGGATGTCAATACCAACACATCGGTAACCAAGAAAAACCTGAACCTTCATCAAAGTATAGTTAAGGTGCTACAAAATCTTTCCGCATTTCTGGACGAGAACAACTCCAAAATCATAAATAATGTTGGAAAAAATTTAGAAGTAAATTGTGTACCTGCCTACTTGGACAGTATCATACTAAATCTGGTTTCCAATGCAGTCAAATACAAAAGTCCAGGTCGCGCACCCCTAATTATTCTAAATGCAGTTAAATCCAAAAACAGCATTTTATTGAGTATATCCGACAACGGTTTGGGAATGGATTTAAATAAATACGGTGACAAAATTTTTGGGATGTACAAAACATTCCATAACAGAAAAGATGCTAAAGGCTTTGGTCTTTACCTGGTAAGGAACCAAATTGAAGCCATGGGCGGAAGTATAACAGTGCAGAGTGAAGTTGACAAAGGCACTACATTTAATGTGTATTTTAATGAAGAAAGTTAGTTGTATTTTTATCGTGGACGATGATCCCATTACAGTATTTGGTATTAAAAAAATGTTGAAATCCGCGGCAAGTTGTGATGATATACAAATTTTCCAGAATGGGCAGGAAGCATTCGAGGCCGTTAAAAAAAGAAAAGAACAAGGAAAAGTTATTCCCGAAGTTATTTTCTTGGACATTAATATGCCAATTATGGATGGTTGGGAGTTTTTGGAAGAATTGATTGCACTCGATATCAACGAACACATCGTCGTTAACATGATCACATCTTCTATTGACCCTATGGACTACAATAAATGGAATGGGTTTAAAGACAAGTGTCCTTATATACTCAACTTTAAGAACAAACCCATTTTTAAAATTGAATCGGAGGACTTGGGTTGTATCAATGTAGCTTCTTAATTTATAATATTCTGTATTTTTGGTACAACCATGCACATGTTTTGTGCAAACCAAAGTTCCCAAAGTATTTTGAAGTACATTATTTTTTTAACGGCCCTGATTCTTTTTATATCCTGTGAATCTGAAACCCAGGATAAAAAATCGTCGTACCCAACCCATTATGAACTGTCCGAAGGAAAAGAAACAGCGAGCTATCAGCAAACCATTGATTATTACATTACCCTTGCACGTGATTTTCCAGAAATAAACATTCACACCATAGGTAAAACGGACAGTGGTTATCCATTACATATAGTCACATTTAATCCTGATGGGGATTTTAACTATGAGAATATCCGTAAGGAAAAATCCATCATTCTTATAAATAATGGCATACATCCGGGCGAAAGTGATGGCATTGATGCCACTATGATGCTTTACAGGGATTTGGCCACTGAAAAACTGGACATGCCCCAAAATACGGTACTGGTCACCATACCCATCTATAATGTAGGTGGTTCCCTCAACCGAAATTCCACAACTAGGGCCAATCAGAACGGTCCTGCTGAATACGGTTTCCGTGGCAATGCTCGTAATTACGACCTAAATCGGGATTTCATCAAAATGGATACCCAGAACGCTAGGACGTTCGCACAGATATTCCACATGGTAAAACCTGATGTGTTCATAGACAACCATGTAAGCAACGGAGCCGACTACCAATATACCTTGACCCACCTATTTACACAACACAACAAGTTGGGAGGCGAAATGGGCGAATACCTGCACGAAACACTGATGCCAAGTTTAGAAAGTTCACTGGCAGAGAAGGAATGGGACATAACACCCTACGTCAATGTATTCAATGTGCCACCCGAGATGGGATTCAGCCAGTTTATGGATCATCCACGATATTCCACAGGATACACTACGCTTTGGAGCACCTTGGGACTTATGGTGGAAACCCATATGCTAAAACCCTACCAACAACGGGTAGAAGGCACATATGACTTAATGCAAAGCTTGATAGAGGTCGTGGAAACAGAGCATGAGAACATAAAAATACTACGAAAGGAAACTTTGGAAAAAAACTTGGACCTTACCGAGTACTACTTTAATTGGCAGGTGGATACAACACAGAGCTCAACACTCAACTTTAAAGGGTATGAGGCCGAACAACTTACCAGTGAAGTAACAGGACTTCCACGATTAAAGTACAATAGGGACAAACCTTTCACCAAGGAAACGGTATACCAAGATTATTTTTATCCCGCAGACACTGTAAATATTCCTGCCGCCTACCTTGTAAAGAAAAGTTGGAACGGGGTCATAGAACGATTGGATGCCAACAAAATTCAATACACCCTACTAAAAAAAGATACTACCCTTACGGTGGAAACCTACCGTATTGTGGATTACGACACCCGAAATGCACCCTATGAGGGCCATTACCTGCATTCCAATACACAAGTCGCAAAAAGCACCAAGCAAGTTCATTTTAGGGAAGGTGACCTATTGGTTCCTACGCGCCAACCAGGAATTAGATACCTTATGGAAACTTTGGAACCACAAGGTGCAGACTCCTTTTTCAATTGGAACTTTTTTGATACTGTTCTGCAGCGCAAAGAAGGTTTCTCACCCTACGTTTTTGAGGACGTAGCGTTGGAAATGTTACAAAGCGATTCACTGCTATTGCAAGAGTTTGAAACTAAAAAAGAAGCCGAACTCAATTTTGCCAACAACTGGTATGCACAACTCAATTGGATCTTTGAACGTTCCGAACATTTTGAAGAAGCTTTTCTCACCTATCCCATTTATCGCATTGCAAAAGGCAGTGATGCCTCGGGATTATTACCTAATTAAAGGGCCAATCCTTGAACAGAACCTTAATGTTATGGTAAGAATTTTTTAATGCTTTTTTGGTCTTTCGGGCACCTTTCCACTTCACTTTCTTGATTCCCTCGGATTTTTCGGCCACCAACTTACCCTTGTAATCGGTGGACATAATAAACCAATGTGTCTGCTTCAAGCGGTATTCACCGTTTCTTTTAAAAATGTGAAAAGTGGTGTGTAAGAATCGTTCAATTTTTAGGTTTTTTACTCCCGTTTCCTCTTCTACTTCTCGAATTGCAGCATTTTCTATGGATTCGCCCTTGTCAACCTTTCCTTTGGGCAAATCCCATTTTCCATTCCTGTAAATGAACAGGACCTTCCCCTTTTTATTGATTACAAATCCGCCACCAGCAACCACTACCGGAATCTTGTGCATAAAAAGCTTAAGGATTTTTTCATCATCCGGATGATACAAATAGGCCTTTTTCAACTTCTTTTTAGACAAGAGCTTGATGGCCTCAACAATGGAATCACCATCCAAAGAAAACAAATTACCATTGGAATCCTGGGGGCGTTCGTTTGTTAAAATCAGTGGAGCCTCATTAACAAAAACTTCATACATTTGCGCAATGGTTTTAGATAAGCAAATCGCAAAAAAAACAGCTGAGCTGTTATTACAAATTAATGCAATTAAGTTGGAACCTGAAAATCCTTTTACTTGGGCCTCGGGTTGGAAATCGCCTATTTATTGCGATAATAGGATCATGCTCTCTTACCCCCAAGTTCGGAATTTTGTGAGGGAAGAAATTGCCAAACAGGTCGAGAACCTTTATGGCAAGCCCGATGTAATCGCCGGAGTGGCCACAGGAGCCATCGGAATCGGAATATTGGTCGCCGAAGCACTGGGACTCCCCTTTGTTTATGTAAGACCAAAACCCAAAGAGCACGGAAGGCAAAATCAGATTGAAGGTTATTTTGAAGCTGGGCAGAGCGTAGTGGTCATCGAAGACCTCATCAGCACGGGCAACAGTAGTTTAAATGCGGTGCAGGCCCTCAAAGCACAAAATGCTGATATTAAAGGCATGATCGCCATCTTTACCTATGGTTTCCCCGTATCCACGGATAATTTTGAAAAAGAAGGGGTAGAACTCCATACCCTGTCCGATTATGAAAACTTGATCGAACAAGCCTCGGAGACCAACTACATTCAACAAAATCAATTACAGACCCTATTGGAGTGGAGATCTAATCCACAAGAATGGAAGAAATAAAAGTTTACCATGCACATTGAAACCCCAAAAAAGCAAGTTGCCAAAAGCGATAAAGAAGTATTTGAGTTCTTGACGGACATTAAAAACTTTGAAACCCTAATGCCGGAAAACATCGACAAATTTGAAGTGTTGGACGAGAACACCTTTAAGTTCGCATTGAAGGGCATGCCCGAAATCGTACTTCGATTGAAGGAACAAAACCCTCATGAAAAAGTGGTTTTGGGTGCTGCCAGTGACAAACTTCCCTTTACATTGACCGCAGACATCAACGCATTGGAAGAAAACGAAAGCGAAGTTGCATTAAGTTTTGAAGGAGAGTTCAATGCAATGATGGCCATGATGATCAAGGCTCCTATCACCAACTTTATGGGAACGCTGTCCAACAACATGGACAAAATAGGTCAATAAAGTAAGTTCACCTCTTTAAGGTCAAATTCTTTAAATACCCTATCCTCCAATTCAATCACCAATTTGCCAGACGGTGACACCCTGCGGATATATCCCATGAACATTTCGCCTTTGGCGTCTGTAAAAGTGGAAGGTTTATCCTTTCTAAAAAGCAACTTTTCGTAGGAAGGCAACAATTGTGTGACGGTCTTGGATTCGATAGCTTCCAAACGCAACCAGATGCGCTCCAAGAGTTTTTGGAGCAGTTCGTCCAAGTCAAAATTGCGCCCTGTTATTCGTTTTAATGAGGAAGCTTTGTCCAAATTCGCAAAATCGGATTGATTCACATTGAGGCCAATTCCGATAATGGATTGACCTACCTGTTCACCTTTCAGTACATTTTCAATCAAAATGCCACAAACTTTCTTAGAACCTGACATAATGTCGTTGGGCCATTTTACCTTGACAGCAGGCAGAGAAAGTTCCTTCAATACATCACAAATAGCCATTGACACCAGAATATTCAAAACAAATTGATGTCTCACACTCAGAGCATTAAATCTTTTTAAAACACTGAAGGTAAGGTTTTTACCTGCCTCTCCCTCCCATACAGACCCCATTTGCCCCCGACCCTGGAGTTGTTTCTCGGCAACAACGACAGTAAAATCGGGTGGGTTTTCGGAACGTAACAAATCCTTCAAATATTGATTTGTGGAGTCCGTGGCATCAAGTTTGAGTATTTGAAATTGTTTTCCCAATATCGTAAGCCTTTATGATTTGTTAAAAACTAGGGCTAAGAAAACAAAAAAAACATAACTTTGTAAAAACTAAAATTTTTGAATGCAGAAAACGAAAGCTAGCGCAGATAAATTGATTGCCTTAATCCTGGAAGGAATAGAAGACGTTAAAGGAGTTGATATAAATCTACTGGACCTTAGGGAAATCGAAAATACAGTTTGCGACTATTTCATCATCTGCAACGGTACTTCCAATACACATGTAAACGCAATTGTTTCCTCCATCCAAAAAAAGGTAAGTAAGGCTATACAAGACAAGCCATGGCATGTCGAGGGTTCTGAAAATGCCGAATGGGTATTAATGGACTATGTTAATGTTGTAGTACATGTATTTCAAAAACATATTAGAGAATTCTATGATATTGAGGGACTTTGGGGAGATGCCAAAGTTACTATGGTAGAAAGCAGTTACAATTCTTAAAAAAAATGGCAAAAGAAAACAATCCAAATAATAATGCTCCTAAAAAACCACGCTTTAGCTCGTGGTGGATTTACGGTGTGGTCATCGCTTTGATTATTGGTTTCCAATTTTTTGGTGGAAGCAGTTTTTCAAGCACTGAAAAAACCACAACCTCCGAACTACAGGAATTTTTGCGTAATGGTGATATCTCCAAGATCGTCATCATTACCAATACACGTCAAGCAAAAGTATACCTTACCGAAGAGGCCATGAACAAAGACGTCCACAAGGGTGTGGCCGAAAAACCTTTGTTCCCCTCCACTGGTTTGGTGCCTCAGTACGTGCTGGATTATGGTGATTTACAGATTTTTCAGAATGAAATCACAGAAATCAAGAAAGAAAACAACTTGGATACGATTGTTGAGTTCGACACGGAATCCAATGTGCTCGGTGAAATATTCTTGACCTTGCTTCCATTTGCCCTTATTATTGGTATTTGGATTTACTTGATGCGCAGAATGTCAGGTGGTGCAGGTGGCGGAGCAGGTGGCCAGATTTTCAACATTGGAAAATCCAAGGCCAAACTGTTCGATGAAAAAACCGATACCCGCACATCTTTTAAGGATGTAGCTGGTCTGGAAGGTGCTAAAGAAGAAGTTCAGGAAATCGTGGAATTTCTAAAAAACCCTGACAAGTATACCTCTCTAGGGGGTAAAATACCAAAGGGAGCCCTATTGGTAGGCCCTCCTGGAACAGGTAAGACCCTTTTGGCCAAAGCCGTCGCCGGCGAAGCAAAAGTACCTTTCTTCTCGCTATCTGGTTCGGACTTTGTTGAGATGTTCGTAGGAGTGGGAGCCTCAAGGGTACGTGATTTGTTCAAACAAGCAAAAGACAAATCCCCGGCCATTATATTTATTGATGAAATAGACGCTATTGGACGTGCAAGGGGCAAAAACAACTTCACTGGTTCCAACGACGAACGTGAGAACACATTGAACCAGTTATTGACCGAAATGGATGGTTTCGGCACCAACACCAATGTGATTGTGCTGGCCGCTACCAACCGTGCCGATGTATTGGACAAAGCATTGATGCGTGCAGGCCGTTTTGACCGTCAAATCTATGTTGACCTACCCGACCTGAACGAAAGAAAAGAAATATTCGAAGTACACCTTCGACCCATCAAAACTGCAGAAACCTTGGATTTGGACTTTTTGGCCAAACAGACACCGGGTTTCTCCGGAGCTGACATAGCCAACGTTTGTAACGAAGCAGCATTGATTGCCGCTCGTAAAGAGAAAAAGGCAGTGACCAAACAGGATTTCTTGGATGCCGTAGATAGAATTGTAGGTGGACTGGAGAAGAAAAACAAAATCATAACACCGGACGAGAAGAAAACCATCGCATTCCACGAAGCAGGCCACGCTACGGTAAGTTGGATGCTGGAACATGCCGCACCGTTGGTGAAAGTAACCATTGTTCCCCGTGGACAATCCTTGGGAGCAGCATGGTACCTGCCCGAAGAGCGTTTAATTGTCCGTCCAGAGCAAATGTTGGATGAAATGTGTGCCACCATGGGTGGTAGGGCCGCAGAAAAAGTTATGTTCGGAAAAATTTCCACAGGCGCATTGAGCGATTTGGAAAAAGTTACCAAACAAGCCCGTGCCATGGTCACCATTTATGGACTTAACGATGAATTGGGGAACATAACCTATTATGATTCGTCTGGGCAGAACGAGTATGGCTTCACAAAACCATACAGCGAAGAGACGGCCCAAAAAATTGACCAGGAAATATCCAAAATGATAGAAAAGCAATATCAAAGAGCTATTAAATTGTTGGAAGACAACAAGGATAAGCTAACTGAATTGGCAGAAAGACTTTTGGACAAAGAGGTGATTTTTAAGGACGATTTAGAAAAAATATTTGGCCAGCGACCTTTTGAAAAAGAGGAAGAAGAACTTGAGCCTGCCAAATAGAACTATTAAAAATTCCAATCAAAAGAATTATATAGATTTAATAGAAAAAAGAACACAATGCCATAAATGGGGGTTTTTAAAAAACTTTTCGGAGGAGGAAAAAAGGTTTCCAAAGAAACTGCGGAAACCCGTGGTGACCACATGCCCGATTTAAAAATTCCCGTAGATGAAAAATTCACCATCTACTTTAAAAAAAATGGCGGAAAGTTTATCTACTGCGAAGACTTTGCCGAAGTTTCCGAAGCACTTAAAAACATCATTTCCGAAAACGATTGGCAAAACCATCCGTTCTTCTCCATGGATCCAAGACTTGAAACTCGTTTTGCCTCGGAGAACATAGATTTCACAAATAACAGAAACGAAAGTGAAATCTTCTTTACCACCTGCGAACACCTTGTTGCCCACAACGGTTCCATTTTGGTTTGTTCAAATCAAATCAAGGAAAAGAAACTGGATGAACTTCCTTCCAACTTGGTGGTATTCGCCACAACGAGTCAATTGGTGGACTCCATAAGCGAGGCACTTAAACTTATCAAAGAACGCTATCAAAAAAATATCCCCAATAACATCACCACCTTAAAACACTTTCAGCAAACACCCGAAAACAAAGATGACTTTCTTTCCTACGGAAGTGCCTCAAAAAATGTATATCTTTTACTCCTAGAAGATTTCTGAATACATGAGAGAAATTTTAAGACGCTCCATAACAGGGGTGATTTATGTAGTACTTCTGCTTGGTGCCGTATTTTTAAGCTCGGATGCCTTCGACTTTTTATTTATGACATTTGGATTGGCCTGTCTGTATGAATTTAAACGTATTGTTAGGTTAAAGGGATACTATGTTTTCATGGCCTATTTGGCCTTATGGTGGGTCTTTATTTACCTTACCAACGACACCACTGCAGTAAATCTGTTGATGTTGTTGACCATTACAGTTGATATTGCGTTGCTCATGTTCCTCTTTTCCAAAAAACCTAGAAAATTCACGAGTTTTCAAAAGTTCCTTATCGGACTTTTATACATTGGAGGGGGATGTATCTTTTTAACCATGATCCCATATAAGATAGATGAATTTGCCCAATTTTTGATTATGGGCATCTTTATTTTAATATGGGTCAACGACACATTTGCATACTTGGTCGGAAGAACTTTGGGCCGCACAAAACTTTTTCCTGCAGTTTCACCAAAAAAAACCATTGAAGGTTCTGTAGGAGGTCTTATTTTTGCATTGATAGCCGCTTATTTTTTATCGTGGTACGAAACAAAGCTTACGGTAATGGAATGGATGGCAATGGCATGTTTAATAGTGGTAGCAGGGAGTTTGGGCGATTTATTGGAATCAAAATTCAAACGTATGGCCGGGGTAAAGGATAGCGGAGCTATTTTACCTGGACATGGTGGAATTTGGGACCGATTGGATAGCTTGGTGTTTGCTGCGCCTTTTGCATATTTGATTTTAAATATATTCTCCTATGTTTCATAAAGAGGGGCAAAAAATTATAATCACCACTTTTTTTATAGTGGTAGCCACCGTTTTGGCTTCACAATACTTGATCGATGTAGAATGGATTCGATTTACCGTTCAAATCGCTGCATTATTGATATTGATAGCCATTCTGCAGTTTTTTAGAAATCCCAAAAGGCTGGTCACCCCAAATTTTGATGAAATATTGGCCCCGGCCGATGGCAAGATCGTTGTGATCGAAGAAGTTGATGAACCGGAATACTTTAAAGACAAAAGAAAGCAGGTATCTATTTTTATGTCACCAACCAATGTGCACGTAACCAGATACCCTGCCAGTGGAACGGTAACCTATTCAAAATATCACCCTGGAAAATATTTGGTCGCTTGGCACCCAAAATCG
Organism: uncultured Allomuricauda sp.; assembly: GCF_947258355.1. GTDB lineage: Bacteria > Bacteroidota > Bacteroidia > Flavobacteriales > Flavobacteriaceae > Flagellimonas. The sequence goes on along the minus strand of NZ_CAMYIC010000019.1, from coordinate 8,153 downwards.
AGTACGGAAAATGAACGTACGACCATAATACTCCACACACCAAAGTTCGGTGAAATCGGATATCGACAAATCGCTGGAGCCATGGCCAGAAGAATCGTAAATTATGCCGAAGAAGGTGAACAAGTAACACAAGGGGAAGACGCTGGTTTTATAAAATTTGGTTCTCGTATAGACCTCTTGTTACCCCTTGATTGCAATATTACCGTTGAATTGAACCAAAAAGTAGTTGGGGCACGCACATGCATTGCTTCCGTAAGACCGATGGATGATTAACGAAGAACTACATAAAAGATTCAATGACGCCGTTAACTTTGTTAACGACTACACCGACCCGTTACCGGCTGATCTTCTGTTAAAACTGTATGCCTATTTTAAGATTGCAAACAAAAACTTTGACAATCCCGGCAGTAGAACCCCATTGATCAATGCATTCAAGGCGAACGCTTTGTTTCAGGCCAAAAGAATCAGCGTAGAAGAAGCCATGGAAAAATATGTGGAACTCGTGGAGAAAGAATTAAAAAACCTTTAGGAAGCCAAATTTGGACTTGCAAAAGACTTCTCGAAATAAGTAAAGTAAATAGCCCCAAAAATCGTTACCAAAAAATAGAGGGCAACAATATAGCTTCCCATTGAAAAATGCGTGTTGATGCCAAACCAATCGTTCGTAAAATAAATCAATACCAATCCCCCCACTCCTCGTATAACTTCAATCCACACCGCATAACTTTTTCGGTCCATAAGCGTGGTGTACCCATAAATACCAACAAAAATGAAAGCACCGAACAACAATAGCCCATCAAAACCGATTTCCGAGTAGCTGTAGAACATAAATAGCATTAAAAAAGTTGTGACTATCAATTGAAACAGGGCGTAAGCCTTTAAGAAAGAGGAAGCTTCAGGTTGATACTTTCTGAAATTATACACATTCTCTATAATCGCTACGGGGTACTTTTCTTTTACATCTTCGGGTCTCCAACCGGTGGGCATAAACCAAATCCGCAATTTATCCCAATAGCTTTTGGTCCGCCATGCATCTTGCATCAATCGCCACAAGTGCTGAAAATTAATGATGATTGGGTTCCATGTGTTTGCAGGTTTTAACACTCCGTATTGTGGAGGGACCTCATCCAACTCTTCTTGAAAGGTTCCAAACATTCTGTCCCAAACACAAAATATCTGTCCAAGGTTTTTATCAATATACTCAGGGTTAATGGCATGGTGCACCCGATGTTGTGAAGGGGTCACGATCACGTACTCCAAAAAGCCCATTTTCCCGATATGTTGTGTATGGTACCAAAACTGGGCAAATAGATGGATGGGTGCCAATACGGCAATCACCTTGTGGGGAACGCCCAATAACGCCGCAGGAATCAGTAATAGTGCATAATACCCCAATAAGTTTGAAATCGGCTGGCGAAGCGCACAGGCCAGATTAAACTCTTCACTGCTATGATGAATCACATGTTGGTTCCAAAAAAAATTGATGTGATGGCTCAGCCTGTGGTTCCAATAGCCAGCAAAATCCAAAGCAATAAAGGCAACTACCCAAACCAACCATGTCGCCTTGATTTCCACTAAGGCCAAATGTTCGAGTAAAAATGGATAACTTACCAAAATAAGCACCAATCCTAGAGAATCCTTCACTACATTGGTCAAACCTGAGCTAAGACTGCTCACGGTGTCCATGAGGTTGTGTTTTTGGTCTTTTACAAATCGGCCATAAAGAATCTCGATCAATACCAAGCCAATAAAAAAAGGTGTAGCATATAACAATGCTGTTGCATACGATTCCATTTCAAAAATTTAAGCTTTGCTCAATGCAAGAATGGGATTATGTGCCGATAAGTTACTCTAAATTTTTAAATAATTGAATATCGTTGGCATCGGTTAAATCAGGAATATGCTCTGAGCGGGGTATACACAGTACACTTTGCGATTGTTCGGCAACCAATATTGCAACGGCTTTGGGCAATTCCTTTTCGTCCCGAACAGGATCAATGGGACAGTTTTTTAAATAGGGGTAAATTTCCTTCCCGGAAAAACTAAAAATATTCATGCTCACCCGTAGCTCTCCTGAAGCATCTTTATAATTGGGGACATCTTCCACTTTGGGTTTTTCTATGATTCGCCTTAGAAAACCATCTGCAGAAATATCCATCACGGCAAACTTGGCAATGCGCTCCTCGGTATAATCAAAACCAGAACTACCGTAACTAATGAGAGCATGAGGAGCTTTTCTATCTTCCCTCAAATCTTTTAAAGCCCCAACGGAATAGAGGTTATCCCCATTACAAACTGTAAACGTGGTATGTTTTAATTCGGGGTATTGGTCCAAACATTGCTGAAGGGCATCCGCAGTGCCCAAGGGTTTTGTTCTTCCTTCTGGTACGGATTGCACCGCCAAAAAAACCTCCAATCCCTCTGGAAAAGCACCTTGATCTTTCAAATTTCGAAAGGCCTCATTTTCCTGGCTTGTAATCAAATACAATTTGGTGTATCCTGCTTCCACAGCATTCTGTACCAGATAATACAAAAAAGGCCTCCCTTTTTGTCCCACGGGAATCAAGCTTTTATGCGGGATATTGTCCATAACATCCTTTTGATCTTCCCTATCTTTCAGGCTTCGCTTCATCCGTGAAGATGCACCCCCTACCATGATGATCAAACTTGTATTCTCCATTGTAATCAACTGGTTAATTCTACTGTGTATACCGCCTTGGCACCCTTATCCAAAAATGCTTGTTTTACCTTGTTCTCCATATCATCCGTGATCATGGCCACCATGCAACCTCCACCACCGGAGCCAATTATTTTAGTTCCTATGGCACCGGCAATTCGTGCAGCATCCATCATCTCCACCATTTCCAAAGGGGTGTTCTTGATTTCATTTTGAAGAATGATTTGGTGCTGGTTCATTAAATCTCCCAAAACTTGGATGTTTGGGTTCGGCTTCAACAACTCCTTTTTTGCTTCCAATGTGATGTGGTAATTGTAAATGGTCGCGTACCAGTACCCCTGAAGCTCCCCCGGCACTAGATCGATAAATTTTTCATAATCCTCCAAGGTGGCATGTTCCAGTTCAAATTCTGGATGTACTTTTTTGACGGCATCCACAGCCTTCTGTGCATACACTCGGGCATTTTTCAAGACCTCCAAGGTCTTTTTGGGCACACCCGACTCTGCAACAAGTAATTTCCCCAAACTGGTATGGAGGCGAGTACTTTCACCGCTTTGTGTATCGATATAAATCAACCCTTTTTGGGCAATGGTGTACTGATCCATTAATCCCCCGGGTTGATCAAAGAACAACACTTCGGCCTCATACGCCCATCTCCCAATCTCATAGTCACTGATTTCATCAGATTTTCCCTGGGTCTCCACCAAAAAACGAATCCAAGCCACCACCAAAGCCGAAGAGCTGGATAATCCTGCATTAACAGGAATATTTCCGGATATTTCGATATCGTAACCTTGATCAAACTGAAAACCCTTTTCCTTTAAAACTGCTATTACCGACCTAAAGTAGTCGTCTGCCTGAACATGTTTTAAATCATCATCCAATGAAATGGATGTTTCCTTTTTGAGGTCCAACAACTTTAAAAGATATATACCGTCGTTATTGGGGCTTGCACTTAAATTGATATACCTATCAATGGTTCCCGCGATTACGGGCAATCCCAAATAATCCTGGTGGTCCCCATAAAAACAGATTCGGGCGGGTACTTTTATTTCAATCATTAATCAGGTCTACTTAACTTATAATTTGCAACGGTTCGGTTTCCTTCCAGTTACCCCGGGTAAAATCGGGGAAAGGCTGTGGCGCTCCACCACTTGCCACTGAGCGTTCACTCAATGGGGAAACGGCGCTCCACAAACAACCCTCGTAAACATTTTGATCCAAAGGCAATCCTTTTTGCAGACATTCCACTATGCGGTACACCATAATACCATCCATACCACCATGTCCACTCCCCTTGGCAGCTTCGTTGAGTCGTTTGTAAAGGGGATGATCATATTTCTCGTACAACTTTTCGAGCTGCTCTCCTTGTACCCAAGAATGGTGATCTTCAGTGAGTCCTTCCACACCACCTTCCAAAGCTACGCGGGTCGGAAATCCTGCCAAAATCCCTTTGGTTCCTTGTACCAAGTTCAATCTGGAATAGGGTCTTGGGCTGGTTTCATCCCACTGTACCATGATGGTTTTTCCCATGGCGGTTTTGATAATGGATGTATTCAAATCCCCACCTTTAAAATCAAGTTGGTTCCATTTATGATCGGCTGGATAATTTTTCTCGGCATATAGTGCCCTGCCTCTTGCTGGGGTAGAAAAAGAAACCAAGCTACCAAAAGTATCATCTTGCCTTGCCAAATTCATGTATTGGGCAACAGGTCCCAAACCATGGGTGGGGTACAAGTTTCCATTTCGATTGGCATAATGATGTGTTCGCCATGACCCCGTGCCTCGCTCCTGCTCTTCCATTTGCCAGCGTAATTCGTGGATATAAGCCGCTTCACCATGCAAGATCTCTCCAATTACGCCTTGTCTACACATATTGAGGAACATAAGCTCATCACGGCTATAATTCACGTTTTCCAGCATCATGCAATGCTTTTGGGTACGCTCACTTGCATCCACAATATCCCACATATCTTGAAGGGTAGTTGCCATAGGCACCTCAACAAACGCATGGGCTCCGTGCTCCATGGCTCCAATGGCCATGGGCGCATGATTTACCCAATTGGTAGCAATAAACACCACATCGGGCTTTACTTCTTTGAGCATGGTCCGCCACTTATCTTCGTCACCCCAATACTGGGCTATATTTTTATGTCGATTTTCTCCCGCAGCATCCTTTACCCATTTTGTCTTTTCTTTTACCAAATCCTCATAAAGATCACAGATAGCGACCACTTCGGTCCCTTCCAAAGCAGCAAAGAACTTGGCATGAGTTCCTCCTCTGGCCCCCACGCCAATAAAAGCGGCACGAACCTTTTCCAATTTAGGTGCAGCAAATCCACCCATATAGGTCGAGGTAAAGGGTCTTTCGGAATTAGCTTTTAAATAGGTTGGTGCTATGGAAACGGCGGCGGCGGTCAATGAAGTTTTTTGAATAAAACTTCTTCTATCGAGGTTTTTCATGGGTCCTGAAATCAATTGGTTATTATGTCTTCCAAAGTATGAAAAATAAAAAGAAAAGCATATGTATAAAAAGCAACAAAAGGAAGAACTTGTCAGGTTGAGCGCAGTCGAAACCCATTGACCTCCAACATCCTTAAGTTCTCGACTGCGCTCGAACTGACAGATAACTAGTTTTTATACACCTTCTTTTCAAAAATGGTTATACAATGCCATTTGAATTATTTTAAACTCGCCAAACTCTTCTCCAAGGTTTCGATTTTGGCTTCGGCATCGGCAGCTTTTTTGCGTTCCATGGCCACCACTTTTTCTGGGGCATTGTTCACAAAACGCTCGTTGCTCAATTTCTTTTGCACCGATTTTAAAAATCCTTTGGTATAATTGAGCTCCTCGGTAATCTTGGCGATTTCCGCTTCCACATCAATGGCACCGCTTATTGGAATGAAGTATTCGTTACTTTTTACCCTAAAGGACAATGCCCCATCTAAACTGGCATCTATCGTTTCCATTTTGGATAGGTTTCCCAGTTTCAAGATAATGGTGTCCATTTGCGGTCCCACACCTTCGGCATTTAGCATAAAGAGTTCCAACTCATCCTTTTGGGGGATATTTTTTTCCTTTCTGATGGTTCGTATCCCAGAAATAACTTCGGAAGCAAATGCAAAATCCACAATCAAGGTTGAATCCACTTCTTTAGCCTCTGGCCATTGGGAAACGATCAAAGCATCCTCCGGCGTACGCTCGGCGATATGTTGCCAAACCTCTTCTGTCAAGAATGGCATAAATGGATGCAATAATTTCAAGTTTTCCTCAAAAAGACCCAAAACCTCATCATATGTTTTCTGGTCGATGGGCTTTTGGTATTCTGGTTTCACAATCTCCAACAACCAGGAACAGAAATCGTCCCAAACCAATTTATAAGTAGCCATCAAAGCATCAGAAATACGATACTTGGAGAAATGGTCTTCTATCTCTACCAAAGTTTGATAGAACTTGGCTTTGTACCATGCTATTCCCTTTTCTGCCGCTTCAGGTTGTGGGATATCCGATACTTCCCATCCTTTTACCAAACGGAATGCGTTCCAGATCTTGTTGGCAAAGTTGGCCCCTTGTTGGCAAAGGGCTTCGTCGAACATAATATCATTTCCGGCTGATGAACTCAGCAGAAGTCCAACACGTACGCCATCTGCCCCAAAATCTTCAATGAGTTTAAGGGCATCTGGGGAATTACCCAATTGCTTCGACATCTTCCTACGCTGCTTATCCCTGACCAGCCCGGTAAAATAGACGTTTTCAAAAGGTCGTTCTCCCCTATATTCGTATCCTGCCATAATCATTCTGGCCACCCAAAAGAATATGATATCCGGGGCGGTCACCAAATCATTGGTAGGGTAATAGTAATTTACTTCTTCATTGTCCGGGTCCAAGATTCCCCCAAACACACTTATGGGCCACAACCATGAGGAGAACCATGTATCCAGAACATCACGGTCCTGTCTCAGGTCGGCTGTTTCTATGTTTGGTTTTATGGCTCTTGCCAGTTCCAAGGCTTCTTCTGGAGATTCGGCAACAACAAAATCCTCCTTGCCGTCACCATAGTAATAAGCGGGAATTTGATGACCCCACCACAATTGACGGGAAATATTCCAGTCGCGAATACCTTCCATCCAATGCCGGTATGTGTTTTCAAACTTTTTGGGGAAGAAATTAATTTCGTTTGTGCCAAAAACGCTTTCCAAGGCAGGTTTGGCCAGGTTTTCCATTTTAAGGAACCACTGATCGGACAATCTTGGCTCAATGACAACCTTTGTTCTTTCCGATGTCCCCACTTTGTTGGTATGCTGTTCTGTTTTTACCAGAAACCCTTTTTCTTCAAGCTCTTTTGAAATCTCCTTGCGCACCACAAATCGGTCCTTTCCTTCATAGTGAAGTCCATAGGAGTTCAAGGTGGCGTCGTCATTGAAGATATCAACAACTTCAAGGTTGTGCTTATCCCCCAGGTTTTTATCGTTCTCGTCGTGCGCAGGGGTAACTTTTAGACACCCGGTACCAAATTCCACGTCCACATATTCATCTTCAATTATGGGAATCACCCTGTCGCAAATGGGTACAATGGCTTTTTTGCCGCGCAAATGATGGTATCTTTCATCATTGGGGTTGATACATATAGCGGTATCGCCCAAAATGGTCTCCGGACGGGTGGTGGCAATCGTCACTTTTTCGTCGGAACCTTCGATGGCATAGGACAAATAGTAAAGATTACCTTGTCGCTCCTCATAAATCACTTCCTCATCCGAAAGCGTGGTCTTGGCTTCAGGATCCCAATTCACCATACGATACCCGCGGTAAATCAAACCTTTATTATATAAATCAACAAAAACTTTGATTACGGAAGCTGACATATCGTCGTCCATTGTGAACTTGGTGCGGTCCCAATCGCAAGAACAACCCAGTTTCTTTAATTGCTGTAAAATTACCCCACCATATTCGTTGGTCCAATCCCAAGCATGTTTAAGGAATTCATCTCGTGATAGTTTTGACTTGTCAATACCATCTGCTTTCAGCTTGGCCACAACCTTCGCTTCAGTGGCTATGGATGCGTGGTCCATTCCAGGCACCCAACAAGCGTTTTTCCCCAATAGTCGTGCCCTACGGATAAGAACATCTTGTAGGGTATTGTTGAGCATATGCCCCATATGCAGGACCCCTGTAACGTTTGGAGGGGGTATTACTATGGTATATGGCTCTCTTTCGTCTGGTTTGGAGCTGAAATAATCGTGCTCCGACCAGTAGGTATACCAATGTTCTTCAACCCTTTTTGGGTCATATTTTGATGGAATTTCCATTTTTCGGTACAGTTTTTGTTTAATTGGACTGTGATTGGATTTTTGAAGGGAAAGCTAAATGTTAATTTTTCGCTATTCTTCGGATGAGAGCCAATCCAGAAATACGAAACAAAAATAAGTAACGTTATTCTATAACAAAAGAATTTTGGATGCAGGTATCAAAACATCTA
>NZ_CAMYIC010000018.1 GCF_947258355.1 uncultured Allomuricauda sp. | reverse complement strand
CTTCTATATTAAAGGATATTACCGAAGTTTTGTGTGCTGCGGTTCCGTAAATTTTTAACCCGTCAATGGTGAGCAGTTGTTCAGTGGCATATTCCACCAACTCATCTTCGTATTGGGTGATAGCGTCTAAGCCGATGTTATTCATATAATCCAAAGCGGCTCCAAAGGCAATTCCTCCACAGATGTTTGGCGTACCTGCTTCAAACTTGTGGGGCAGGTCGGCATAAGTAGTCTTTTCAAAAGTTACTTCGGCAATCATTTCACCTCCTCCTTGATAGGGTGGTAATTTTTTTAGCCATTCTTCTTTTCCGTACAACATTCCAACTCCAGTGGGTCCGCACATTTTATGGGCAGAAACGGTATAAAAATCAACATCCAAGGCTTGCAGGTCTGCTTTGATATGGGCTGCTGCCTGTGCACCATCTATTAAAACGGCTGCTCCTACTTTGTGGGCAGCATCTATGATTTCTTTTATTGGGTTGATGGTTCCCAAGGCATTGGAAACGTGGTTGCAAAATACCAACTTGGTCCTTTCGGACAACAACTTGTGATATTCTTCCATGACCAATTCTCCTTCCAAATTCATTGGAATCACCTTTAATACCGCACCTGTTCGCTCACACAACATTTGCCAAGGCACAATGTTGGAATGATGCTCCATGGCCGACACCAAAATTTCATCACCCTTTTTTAAAAATGAGGCAAATCCATTGGCCACCAAATTGATGCTGTCCGTGGTTCCCGAAGTAAAAATCACCTCGTAGGAATGGGCTATATTAAAGTGCTTTTGGATTTTTTGGCGTGCTGCTTCATACGCATCGGTAGCCTCTTGTGATAAAGTATGTACCCCACGGTGGATATTGGCATTGTAATTTTGGTAGTAATCAACAATGGCATCAATTACCTGCTGTGGTGTCTGCGAGGTAGCTGCATTGTCCAAATACACCAAGGGCTTCCCATTGACCTCTCTTTGGAGGATGGGGAAATCCTTACGTATTGCTTGTATGTCTATAGTCTTTACAATCATTAAAAAATAAGATAACCTAAAGAAAGTTGAATCACAGAATTATTTTCCGTTGAATCACCTATGGGATTTTTTCTATGTAAATTGGATAGCCCATGAAAATAATTAAGTTGTATGGATGCATCATCTGTAAAATAATAGGTTACACCAGCCATAGCTCCATAATCCAGAAAGAAATCACCTGAACCCTCATCCGGTACATCACCTTTCGCATAAAAGCCTTCTCTATCGACTTTGGTAATTACATCTTTTGAATACAATAAGAAAGCAATTTCTGGCCCGAGATCTAAACTAATTTTATCGATTATTTTATACTTAAATAATATAGGGATTGACAAATAATTATTTCTGCTAGTATAGTTTACACGATTTTGTGAAATCGTTGAACCATTTGATTCAGCAAAACCAAACTGGTCAAAATCAATTTCATCATCATATCCTTTTGAAGAAAAGAGTATTCTTGGCTCCAAAGCGATCTTATCACTCAATGAAATCTTTGAAAAGATACCAAAATGATAAGCAAGACGCCAACTACTGTTGATAGATTCTGCTCTATCTCCTCTGATGTTGGCATAATTTAAGCCTCCAACGAAGCCAAAATTCTTTTCTTGCGCATTCATAAATAAAGTACTAGCTAAAGCTATTACAACAACACCTACCGATTTTTTCATATTTAATCAAATTTTAATTTAAAGCCACACATTTAATTATTGCAGCTTTGATTAATAATATAGAGTAAGGTTGAAGTATTATTTTATAAACTTTATGTCTAAAGGTCAAAACCCATACGAACGCCCAATTTATTGGCGATAATCTTATTGATTCGTGATTTTAGCTCAGGAATACGAACACTTTCCAATACATTATTGGCAAAAGCGTACATCAACAAAGCTTTAGCTTCTTTTTTAGGAATCCCTCTTGATCTTAGGTAAAAGAGCGCTTCATCATCCAACTGACCAATGGTACATCCGTGCGAACATTTTACATCGTCCGCAAAAATCTCCAATTGAGGTTTTGAGTTGATGGTGGACTTATCACTCAACAATATATTGTTGTTCTGCTGGAAGGCATCCGTTTTCTGGGCAATTTTATCCACAATGATTTTACCGTTGAACACCCCGGTGGAACTATCTCCAAATATTCCTTTATAATCTTGATGGCTCTCACAATTGGGCTGTGCATGGTGCACCAAAGTATGATGATCCACGTGCTGTTTGTCGCCCAAAATGGTTACGCCTTTCAAGGTAGAGTCGATACGCTCCCCGTTCTGATAGAAGTTCAGGTTATTTCGAATGAGTTTTCCTCCTAGGGAGAAGGTATGTACCCTTACCACGCTACTATCTTTTTGTGAGATGTAGGTATTATCCACCAACGAAGCTGTAGGGGCATCGTTCTGTACCTTGTAGTAGTCCACAATAGCATCCTTGCCTGCAAAAATCTCGGTCACGGAGTTGGTAAAGACTTCGTTACCGGTCAAACTCTGGTGGCGCTCTATAATCTGGACCTCAGCGTTGTCCTCTGCAACGATCAAGTTGCGCGGTTGCAACATCAAAGCTGCCTCATTGCCCGTGGCCAAATGCAAGATTTGGATAGGCTTTTTCGGCATTTTGTTCTTAGGAATATAAATATAAGCTCCTTCTTTACTGAAAGCTGTGTTCAACGAGGTCAACGACTCATCTTTGGAGGCCGCTTTGTTGAAGTATACTTCAATTACCTGTTGGAACATTGGCTTGCTGAAGGCAGAACTCATCAAACAAACATCGACACCATCATGCGTTGTTTCCGATAGATATGAGCTGTATACCCCGTCTACAAATACAATTTTATAGGTATCTATCTCATGAAGGAAGAATTTCTTTACGTCTTTGTACTCCAAGGCGGTTTCTTGCTTTGGAAAGATGCTGAAATCAATTTTTTGCAAGCCTTTCAACGAAGTGTACTTCCAAGCTTCATCCTTTTTTGTTGGGAAGCCTTTGGTCTCAAAGTTCTTAATGGCGTTGGACCTTTCCTCATGTACTGGATGATCTAAATCCAAGCCATCTTCAAAAGCCATAAAAGAGGAGACTAATTTTTCCTTTAAATCCATTCGTTTTTAATTGTCATTCCTGCGAAAGCAGGAATCTAATTAATGATTCTTTTTCATTTGGATTCCCATTTTCATGGGAATGACAAAACTGGTTATACCGCAGTTTCTTCCTTTAGCCAATCGTATCCTTTTTCTTCCAATTCCAAGGCCAATTCCTTGGTTCCGGATTTTACGATTTTACCATTGTGCAATACGTGAACAAAATCGGGAACGATGTATTCCAACAAACGCTGGTAGTGGGTAATCACGATAATGGCGTTGTCCTTGCTGCGTAATTTGTTAACACCATTGGCCACGATACGAAGTGCATCGATATCCAAACCGGAATCGGTCTCGTCCAAAATGGCCAGTTTGGGTTCCATCATCGCCATTTGGAAGATTTCGTTACGTTTCTTTTCACCACCGGAGAAACCTTCGTTCAAGGAACGGGAAAGAAATTTCCTGTCGATTTCCAGCATTTCAGACTTCTCGCGAATCTTTTTAAGCATTTCGTTGGCGGGCATATCCTCCAAACCTTGTGCTTTTCTGGATTCGTTGATGGCGGTCTTCATAAAGTTGGTCACCGATACTCCTGGAATCTCAACTGGGTATTGGAAAGACAAGAATACACCTTTGTGAGCTCTTTCTTCTGGGGAAAGCTCTTCCAAATCCTCTCCTTCCAAGAGAATGTTTCCTTCTCCCACTTCAAATTCTTCTTGACCTGCGATTACCTCGGCCAAGGTACTTTTACCGGAACCGTTTGGCCCCATAATGGCGTGTACCTCACCTGCATTCACCTTAAGGTCTATTCCCTTCAGGATTTCTTTATCCTCTACGCTTGCGTGTAAATTTTTGATTTCTAGCATGCTATTGTTCTTCAAATATTATTTTAAATAGTTGGGTGCTTTTGGCAATTTTTCAAAATCTTCTTTGGAGTGCTGCAAGTAAACTTGCGCTCCTTTTTCGTCGGCAAACTTTTCAAAAGCTGCCATGCTTTCTTTGGTCTGGGACACATCAAAATTGAAAATCGGAACTCTACGGAATTCCCTGTTTTCATAAAAATGATACATATCCCCGGAAAGCAAAAGTGGACCGTGTTCCGCCAAGTCCACGAAGAGCACTTGGTGACCCGGTGTATGGCCCGGCATAAATTTCATCACAACACTTCCATCGCCAAACACATCATAATCAGTGTTGGCAATTTTTTTGATGTTGGTCAAATCTTTTATTGCCGCATATATTTCCGGATTGCTCTTTTGATTTTCCTCACTGGTCACAAAATCGTATTCCCTTTCTTGTACCAACCACGTTGATTTCGCAAATTGGTTAGCATGGCCTACATGATCAAAGTGTGTATGTGAAAGAGTCAAATAATCAATATCCTCAGGGGTCATTCCGATGGTTGCCAATTGATTTTTTACGGAATCTTTTCTAGACACGGTAAAAGCACCATTTGGGTCCGTGTAAGGCTCATCCATTCCCACTAAACTTTCTGGAAGTCCGGCATCCCACATCAAGGTTCCTTTTGGATGAACAATGACATAAAATGCATCTGCAAACTCTTTTGATTGACCTGTGTATGTGGTGTCTTGAGAAAACAACTCCAACATATTTGCTTTTACGGCACCGCCGTTAAATACATAAAGCTTGATTTCGCTTGCAGCAGTTTCCACCATAACCTTATCGGCTTCAGCGGTCTCTTTTTTTGCTTGTTTGCAAGCAAATACTCCAGCAATTAAAAGTAAAACAAATACTTTTTTCATGATTTTGTTTTTCTTATCCAACAGAGCCTTCCAAACTGATTTCCAATAGTTTTTGTGCTTCTACGGCAAATTCCATCGGGAGTTTGTTCAATACTTCCTTGCTAAATCCATTTACAATCAGGGCTATGGCTTTCTCTGTATCTATTCCTCTTTGGTTGCAATAGAAAATTTGGTCCTCACCAATTTTACTGGTGGTTGCCTCGTGCTCTATTTGTGCTGTTTTATTCTTGGCTTCAATGTAAGGGAACGTATGTGCTCCGCAACGGTTGCCCATCAACAGGGAATCACATTGCGAGAAGTTCCTCGCATTCTCCGCACGGCTGTTCACCTGAACCAATCCACGATAACTGTTTTGCGATTGACCTGCAGAAATACCTTTGGAAATAATAGTACTCTTCGTGTTTTTTCCCAAGTGAATCATTTTGGTACCTGTATCCGCCTGCTGAAAATTATTGGTAACAGCAATGGAGTAGAATTCACCTATGGAATAATCACCCTTTAAAATACAGGATGGGTATTTCCAAGTTACAGCAGAACCTGTTTCTACTTGTGTCCAAGAGATTTTTGCGTTCTTTTCACAGAGTCCTCGTTTGGTCACAAAGTTGAAAACCCCTCCTTTTCCTTTATCATTACCAGGGTACCAGTTTTGAACGGTAGAGTATTTGATTTCCGCATTGTCCAAGGCAATCAATTCCACAACAGCGGCGTGCAATTGGTTCTCGTCGCGCATTGGCGCGGTACATCCTTCCAAATAACTCACATAACTGCCCTCTTCGGCAACGACCAAGGTTCTTTCGAACTGTCCCGTTCCGGCCTGGTTGATACGGAAGTACGTGGAAAGTTCCATTGGGCACCTTACACCTTTAGGGATGTAGCAGAAAGACCCATCGGAAAATACAGCTGAGTTCAATGCCGCATAAAAGTTGTCTTTTTGAGGCACTACGGTTCCCAAATATTTCTTCACCAACTCTGGATGCTCCTGAATGGCTTCGGAGATGGAACAGAAAATAATCCCTTTTTCTGCCAGTGTCTTTTTAAACGTGGTCGCTACTGAAACGGAATCCATCACGATGTCCACTGCAACACCGGCTAATTTTTTCTGCTCATCTACTGAAATCCCCAACTTTTTGAAGGTTTCCAGTAACTCTGGGTCCACTTCATCCAAGCTGTTGTACTTGGGTTTTTTGTTCGGAGCGGAATAGTAAGAAATGTTTTGGAAGTCCGGTTTTTCATAGGTCACATTGGCCCATTCCGGTTCCTCCATTTCTTTCCAGGCACGAAAAGCTTCCAATCGCCACTCTGTCATCCAATCCGGTTCTTCCTTCTTTTTGGAGATGGCAATAACAATGTCTTCGTTCAACCCTTTGGGAAGGGTGTCCGATTCAATGTCCGTATAGAAACCATACTCGTACTCTTTGGTCTCCAGTTCTTTTTTTAATTCTTCCTCTGTATAAGCCATATATTTTCTCAGTTAAGAGTTAAAAAGTCAAAGCAGTTAAAGCCCGCTTCGTTTTTTAACATACTTAATATAATTTGCTAGCTGTTTTGAAATATTGATTACCTGCTGTTTGTAATCAACCAACTCCTCAGCTCTAAAATATCCTATCTCTTCCATTAAGTTAAAAAGATTTCTAATCTCTCCCGCAGAACCTTTGGAGAAATAAAGGAATCTTATCAACTCTTTATCTGTTTCCCTTTCAAATCCTTCTGAAATGTTGTTTGAAATTGAAATCGTTGCTCTTCTCACTTGATCAACCATTGCAAAATCTTCTTTCAAAGGACTTTTCTTCAACAAATCATAAACTTGGCCAGTAAACTTCATTGTTGCTTTGTAAACTTCCAAGTCTTCAAAAGAGCTGTACATCTATACTTTTACTTTTTTAATGTTTAGCTCTTTAACTCATTTTATAGTGAAAAACTTTCTCCACATCCACAGGTTCTTTGGGCGTTGGGATTGTTGAACACAAAACCTTTCCCATTCAAACCTCCTGAATATTCCAATGTGGTGCCCACTAAATACAAAAAGCTCTTTTTGTCCACAATGATTCTTACATCGTTATCTTCAAAAACTTTATCTGTATCCTCAGCGGATTTGTCAAACTTCAACTCATAAGACAATCCACTGCACCCTCCACTTTTTACGCCAACACGCACGAAATCCGTGCTCGCATCAAAACCTTCCTCGGTCATGAGCGACACCACTTTGTGCTTTGCTGTTTCCGAAACCTTAATCATCTTACTTGTAATTAATCTAAATAGCCCACAAATATACTGTATATGTAGGGTTTTACCATGGCAACTAACATTATTATAACGTATGATTCCATAGGCGTTTCCTATGGAAAATCAGGTTCGTTCTCCAATAAGGCTTATCAAGTGCCTATTCTCACGTATTTTCCATGATTTTTGACATGGTTTCTTCAAAAAAATTTTATGTTCCTTTCGACAGCAGAATTTACGATTATCCTCATTATTTTTGCAAAATGCTAGAAGACAAGAATCAAGAACGTACCTCGTTGGAAGAATTGGGCGAATTTGGCCTGATCGAACATCTTACCAAAAACTTTGAACTCAATCAACCATCATCCATAATCGGCGTAGGCGATGATGCGGCCGTAATGGACTACAATGGCAAAAAAACCGTTGTTTCTACGGATATGTTGGTAGAGGGAGTTCATTTTGATTTGAGCTATATGCCCCTAAAGCATTTGGGTTACAAATCAGTAATGGTGAACCTTTCAGATATTTATGCCATGAACGCCATGGCCACCCAAGTAACAGTTTCTTTGGCCATATCCAACCGATTTCCGCTCGAGGCTTTAGAGGAGTTTTATGCCGGTGTTGCCCTTGCTTGCAAATTGTACAATGTGGATTTGGTCGGGGGAGACACTACTTCTTCCACTAGGGGAATGATTGTTAGCGTAACTGCCATTGGCGCTGCCGATGATAACGACATTGTTTACCGGAAAGGCAGCAAACCAAACGATTTATTGGTGGTGACCGGTGATTTGGGAGGTGCTTATTTGGGACTACAAGTACTGGAACGCGAAAAAGAGGTCTTCAAGGTAAACCCGAACAGTCAACCTGATCTTGAACCCTACTCTTATATTGTGGAACGACAGTTGAAGCCGGAAGCTAGAAAAGATGTTGTTGAACTACTCAAAAAATTAGAGGTAAAGCCTACTTCCATGATCGATATAAGCGACGGCCTTTCTTCCGAAGTGATTCATCTGTGCAAGCACAGTGATATTGGCTGCAATGTTTTTGAAGATAAGATTCCTCTAGACCCAACTGTGATTTCAGCTTCTGAAGAATTTAAAATGGACAGTACTATGATCGCTTTGAGCGGAGGTGAGGATTATGAGTTGTTGTTCACGATTGACCAGGCAGATTTTCCAAAAATAAAAGGCAATCCCAATCTAACAGTGATTGGACATATGACCGAAAAGAATGAAGGCATTCACTTGATTACCAGAGCGGAGACTAAAATTCCGATTACAGCACAGGGGTGGAACTCGTTCAACGAATAAAAAAATCCCGAAAATCAAGGGCATCCCTACATCATGGCATTGGGGCACGCAACCATTAGCAGTAGGCAATTACTTAAGTTTCCGGGATAAGATTTGGGCCTTTCCTAAAATAAAAAAGGGCTATGCCACTTGGTGCACTACCCTACTTTTTCTTTTTCTGTACATATCTTCCAATGTACTGTTGATTTCTTGCATTTGAGGAGTCAATGCGGAAAGCTTTCCACTAACATCTGTTGTGACTTCCTTTTGGCAATGAATGCATTTGTACTCTTTAATGTGCTGGGTCACTTTTTTGGAAACCACATAATGGTGGCCGAACAAATTGCAAAAGAAAGAAGAAAATTTGTTGCCATGTTGCGTAGTAGTTGTTTTCATAAGCTGGAGTGTGTTTGGAGAAAAGCGATGATTTACGAAATGGGGCTTCGAAAAATGCTTAAATTGGTTCGTAGTTTTTTGTTATACAAATAAATTTTAGAAGTTCATTTTAATTAGGAACGGATGTTGATAACTTTTTATTTCATTTTTACTTCCATAAAGTATTTTTTTCGATGAAATACAATAAAATCGACCAAAAGTCATCTTTTTCCGCTCAAAAACGCTTTCGTAATATACCACATTGAAAACAAATTATCAACAACCCATTAGTAAAAAATCGTTAACAGTTACCGCCTTTGCTCTTTTTTCGCTTTTTTTCGGTGCTGGAAACTTGGTGCTTCCCCCACTCTTGGGATTTAAATCCGGTGATTTATGGTGGTTGGTCACTTTGGGGTTCTGTATTTCGGGGGTTCTTATTCCTATTTTAGGCATAATCGCTCATGCCAAAATACAAGGGACTCTTTTCGATTTTGCCAAAAAGGTATCCCCTACTTTTAGTGTGATCTACTGTTATTTGATTTATGCCATAGCCATTGCTTTACCATCACCCCGTACAGCATCGGTAACCCATGAAATGGCCATACAGCCTTTTTGGGACTCTTCATCATTGCTTACCAGTCTTGTTTATTTTATGCTGGTATTTGTATTTGCCATCAACCGTACCAAGGTTCTGGATGCTCTGGGCAAGCTGTTGACGCCTGGTATTCTTATTATTCTACTGATAATGATAGCGACGGCTATTTTTACTTTGGATTTTGACTTTGTCCCCTCAGAAATGAGCCAGCCATTTAGTTCGGGAATTCTTGAAGGTTATCAAACTTTTGATGCCATTGGCGCTGTAGTTGTGGGAGCGGTAATCATTATTTCCATCAACTTAAAGGAAAAGGGTGCTTCTTTTGAACAGAAAAAGAGGCTCATTGGAAATGCAGGGCTTTGGGCAGGAATCGGCTTATTCTTGGTGTATGGAGGCTTAATTCTCACTGGGGCCTTGTTCGGGGATTCCTTTGACACAGAAATTTCCAGAACAGCTCTTTTACGGGGAGTAAGTACAAAAACCTTGGGGCAAACAGCCAACCTATTGCTTAGTATTTTGGTAAGTTTGGCCTGCTTTACCACCGCTGTTGGAATTGTTACGGGCACTTCTGATTTTATAAAAGGTCGGTTCAACAATTCCCTATTAGCCTATCGAATTACTGCTTTTTTAGGTTGTTTACTGGGGGTTCTTGTGGGTCAGTTTGATGTCGGCTACATTATTACGGTAGCGGTTCCATCGCTAATGTTTATATATCCCATTACCATAATTTTGATCTTACTGAATGTTGTTCCAAAAAGGTTGGGCTCACCAAAGGTGTTTAAGAGAGTGGTTTGGACAACCATCTTGTTCAGTGTTCCTGATTTTTTGGGAAGTTTAGGATTAGGGGAATCCCTTTTGCCATACGTTGATTGGATTCCATTGAGCCGGCATCAACTCGGTTGGGTTTTACCTGCTTTGATTGCGTTTGTTATCTCAAACATTATTTATGGTAAGCAATCATCACCAGATTAACCTTGTTTTCTCTTGAAACTACAGAAGAGAAAATTCTGTATTGTATTGAATGGGGTCTTGTGATCTTCGGTCTTGCAATGAATCTTCTCAAAATTTTGGAAGGTTGTTTCCATTTGTTGCTCATCATATTGCTTGATATCGAGACCGCTGCATTTTTTGGGTCCGTTTTTGGAGAAGGTTCCCAAAATCATATGGCCAGTTACCGTTTTTTTGGTAAGGCCCACATAAGTTTGAATCTGTTCCGGTTCTGTTAAAAAGTGAAATGCGGCCCGGTCGTGCCAAACATCATAAGTTTCTTCTGGACTAAAATCGAGGATGTCACTTTGAATCCACTTAACCTCTTGAGCCTTGTTTCCAAGCCTTGCCTTGGCTCGTTCTATGGCTTTGCCCGAAATATCGAGCACGGTGATGTTATCAAACCCTTCATCGAGCAGAAAATCGACCAATTTACTATCACCACCACCCACATCAATGATTTTTGACGCTTTGTCCGGCTTAAAAGAATGAATGAAATCCAGAGAAGTCTGCGGAACCTCTTGGGTCCAACTTACCTCATCTGGATTTTTGGTATTGTAAACGGTTTCCCAATGACTTTTTCTATCCAACTTGTTCGTATTGGTTAATAAAGAACAGAATCAAAAAAGGATTTCATCTCTGCAGCATACGGAACTCCAAATTTAGCAAAGGTTGCTCTTGTTTGTGCATCGGGTTTCCAATCGAAAAAGGCATGCCCTGCTCCTTCAACCTGGATATATTCCACCGTTTGACCGTTCTCTTTTAAGTCTTCCACATAAGGTTGAACTACTTCATTACTGATCAATGGATCTTCCGTCCCTCTTACGATAAAGTTAGGTATGGCCCGATCTGCCACATTGGGCACATGTGCCGCCGGTGATACCGCATCATAATAGTCTTGTCCTGCTTGCGGTGGCATAAATTGTTTAAAATCTGATGCGCTAAATGGTCCGTAGCTAGGTGCTACCACTTTTATGGCGTCTGTTATTTCCTTATTTACGGCCTCAACAGTTTTTCCATTTGGCATATAAGATGGCATAAATTCATACACATTGTTGGCCTTCCCAAAGCCACCGTCGCCGATCATAGGGCTTAAAATTGCAGCAGATGCAGATAAATGACCTCCTGCACTATCCCCGGTAATGGCAATTTTGGTCGGGTCACCTCCGTATTCGGCAGCATGTTCTTGAATGTGGGCAATGGCTCCAAAAACATCTTCAATAAGTTCGTGCATGGCATTGGGTTCTTCATCACCATCCAATTGGTTTACCCATCTGTAATCTACGCTCACCACCACATAGTGGTTCCCTTTGGCAAGTTCACGTGCCAGACCTCTCATAATATCCTCATTATTGGATGACCATCCTCCACCATGCACAATAATGGCAAAAGGCAAATTTTCCGCTCCTTTTGGGGAATACACGTCATACTTGAGAGGTTTTACTCCTGGTTTTGCATATACCACATCGTGGGTTACATTCAAATTGTTCACCAAGTCATCATCCACAAAAGTAGCTCCAATGGACATGTCTCTATCCACAGTAATTTTCATGGTGTTCATAAAGTTCTCTACACTTGTGGTTCCCCACATGCCACCTTTGTAGGCATAATAAACGGCATCCAAACTATAACCTGAGTCAGGTTTTGCGATAATGGTAATTTCTGTTCCGGCCGCTATCATTCCATCTTCGGGAATTTCTGGGGAAACGGTATATGAACCATTTTCCGGTGAAACCAGTGTTACTTTAAAATTTTCTTGAATGGTTTTGTCCTTTGTGCTGGCAGTCATGGAAAAAATGGACATAAAAATCAGTGAAAGAATCGAGGTTGTTTTGGTCATTATCTTATGTGTAAAATGATTAGTTGCAAAAACCTAAAGTTAGAATATTTTCTTAGTCACAGCAACAGAGGCATAGCATATACATTGATAAACCGTGCAATTACTATAGGTATGGAGAAGACGTTTGTTTCAGAAAAATCGACCTAAGGTATATGTTTTGGTTATTCGGAGCCCCGCTTCTTTTTATTGTAATAGTAAATGGCGTAGGCAATACCTGCCAATACCACAAATGGGAGATAGCTCCCGATGACCACACCTATTTCGTAGGCGCTATCGGGAGCTTCCTCCATCTTTTTTTCAATGTTTGATTGTTGGATAAACAAAAATAACTGCCTCATTTTATCCTATTTATTCATCAACTCCTCTATCTCTTCAATTTCAATTGGGATATTACGCATCAAATTGAACGGCTCCCCTTTTTCTTGAATCACTACATCATCTTCCAAACGGATCCCCATTCCTTCAGCCGGAATGTAAATACCAGGTTCCACTGTAAATACCATGTTGGCTTTCATCGGCTTTTTCAATTCGCCGTAATCGTGGGTATTCAATCCAATGTGATGGCTGGTCCCGTGCATAAAGTATTTTTTGTAGGCCGGCCAATCTGGATTTTCGTTTTGTACATCGGCCTTGTCCAACAAGCCCAAACCAATCAACTCGGAAGTCATCAGTTTACCAACTTCCTTGTGGTATTCTGCCCAAATGGTTCCAGGCACCAACATTTTGGTTGCTTCATCCTTTACTCGGAGTACGGCCTTGTAAACTTCCTTTTGTCTATCCGTGAATTTACCGTTTGCCGGAATGGTACGTGTCATATCACTGGAATAGTTGGCATACTCTGCCGCGAGGTCCATTAAAATCATATCACCGTCCTTTGTTTGCTGATTATTTTCCACATAGTGCAATACGTTGGCATTTCCTCCAGATGCAATTATGGGGCTGTAAGCAAACCCTCTGGAGCGGTTACGGATAAATTCGTGCAGAAACTCCGCTTCCATTTCGTGCTCCCAAACACCGGGCTTTACAAACTCCAGTATTCTTCTGAATCCCTTTTCGGTGATGTCGCAAGCGGTTTGCATCAATTCAATTTCCTCAGGTTCTTTTACTCCTCGGATGTTTTGTAAAATTGGGTTGCTCTTGGCCCATTGGTGCGCTGGATACTCCTTTTTACATTTTTCAATGAACCTATCTTCGCGGGTCTGTGTTTCCACGGCTTGGCGGTAATGCTCGTTGGTATTAAAGTAAATGGTATCCGCCTCCGTCATCAAATCAAAAAAGATCTTGTCAAAATCGGTGAGCCAATAAACCGTTTTTATGCCCGAGACTTCAGTAGCTTTTTCCTTGGTGAGTTTCGCTCCTTCCCAAACGGCAATATGGTCGTTGGTTTCTCTCACAAATAGAATTTCCTTGTGCTTGGGGTCCATTGCATCGGGGAACAACAACAAAATGGTTTCCTCTTGGTCCGCACCGCTCAAGTAAAAAAGGTCACGGTCTTGTTCAAAAGGCAAAGTACTATCTGCACCAATGGGATAAATATCGTTTGAATTAAAGACGGCTATACTTTTCGGTCTCATTTGAGCCGTGAATTTCTTACGGTTTTTCACAAAGAGATTGCTGTCTATCTGGAAGTATTTCATAGTTGTTATTTGATTTGTTCAAATGTAGTTAATTGCGTTACCGAAGACAAATCCTTACCTTCCATATCAAATCCAAAAAATGCAGCTCAACCTTAGCATCCCAGCCCTTCTTTTTCCCGCCATCTCTTTGACCATGTTGGCCTATAATGCGCGCTATTTGGCCATTGCGGCATTGATCAGGCAATTGCACAAACAATTCGAGGAAACCTCTGCACAACCCTTAAAGGCACAGATCAACCAATTACGTACCCGCCTTGGCATTATCAAAAACATGCAAGCCTCTGCCATCATCAGTTTTCTGTTGGCCGCAGTTACCATGTTTTTGATTTATGTGGAAATGCGTGTTTGGGCCAATGTCATCTTTGGTATCAGTTTGGTTTTCTTAATGATTTCTTTGATTCTCTCCCTTTTGGAGGTGCAGTTATCCACAAAAGCATTGGGAATTCAACTAAAAAGCATGGAGAAATAATGCGTTAATAAAACAGCTTCTGTAAGAATAGTTCTTTTGTCTTTCCTGTTAAAAAAATGGCCGTCAATTCAAAAGGCCATTGCACCAATTCGTAAACGCCATTGATTGATTACGCTTATACGGACCCACTTCGTACATCTATTTTTGATGAACACTATTCATCAAGAAACAAGAGATATTATGAAGCGCGTCAAGGATTTGCAATTTTTTAAAAACATCAGGGAAATCAGGGAATACGAATTTGGGATTTTCTACTTCTTTGATGGGTTGGTCATTTCCGAAATGAAGGAAGGGGAAATTTTTGATTGGTCCATTGCTCAAAAAATCATTGGTGTGGCCAAGGAAGTTTTGGGAAAAGACAAACCGGTTGCTTACATAAGCAACCGAATAAATAACTACTCGGTGGTGCCAACGGATTGGTTAAAATTCTATAAACATCGTCATCAATTGGAATTTTATTCGGTAGTTGCCTATAACCAAAGTGGATTGGCAAGTTTGGTTTTGGAAAAAATGTTCTTTCGGAATAAAATACGCCAATTTACCAATTTGGAAGATGCCATAAAATGGAGCCTGAACGAGGTCAACAAAAAAACCATGGAACATCCTGCATAAACAAGGTTATTTCCTGTTTCGCCTTCCATTCTTTTCTACAAATTGAACAATGCTTTTGGCCACATTTACTCCAGTGGCCGCCTCAATACCTTTAAGTCCTGGGGATGCGTTCACCTCAATCAGTAAAGGCCCGTTTTTTGATCTAATTAAATCCACCCCGGCCACACCAAGGCCCAAATGTTTGGTTGCATTAATGGCCATGAATTTTTCCCTCGGGGTAAGTTTTACTTTTTGGGTTTCCGCCCCCCTGTGCACATTGGACCTAAAATCGTCCAGTTCACTGGTGCGCTTCATACTGGCCACAATTTTGTTGCCTACCACCACTATTCTCAAATCTTCTCCATTGGCCTCTTCAATATACTCCTGTAGCAAGATACTCGTGTTCATGTTGTATAAAGTATCTATCACGGATTTTGCCGACTTCTTGCTTTCAGCCAAAATAACCCCCTTGCCCTGGGTGCCTTCCTGTAGTTTTATGATTACTGGGGCTCCGCCCAACAATTCGATTTGATCTCCCACATTATTGGGATTGATGGAAAACACCGTTCTTGGAACCGGGATTCCTTTTTTGGACATCATCTGTAAGGTGGAAACCTTATTTCTAGCCCGAATTATTCCCAACGATTTCGCCGTACTAAAAACATGGTTCATCTCGAACTGTTTCACAATAGCGGCTCCATGTCTTGTTACCGTGGTGCCGATTCGTGGTACAACGGCATCAAACTCATCCGTAATATCCTCCGTTCCATAAAAAATCCGTGGGGGATCCCCTCCCAATTGAACCGAGCATTTGGTATGGTCGATATGCTCCACATAATGACCGGCCTTTTCGAATTCTTCTGCAATCCTAGAAGTGGAATACACATTAAGGCTTACAGAAAGAATGGCGACGTCCATGTTTTTGTGTTGGTTTGAAAATCAATCGTAATATCGGTTAAAATTCCCAAAATCAAATCCTGAAGGATTAAATCCCAGTAGCTTAAAATGAATCTAAATAAACGGTTTTACAATGTTGAAAGCTTGTTAAAAACTCATTCGTACTGTATTTTTGTGTAAAAACTAACTTCTAATGAGTTTGATAAAATCTTCGTTGGCCAGAAAATATCTCATGGCCCTATCGGGTCTTTTTTTGGTCATATTTTTGATTCTTCACGTGACCATTAATTTGGCCTCGGTATTTTCCCCGGAATTTTTTAATGAAGCATCCCACTTTATGGGCTACAATCCCATAGTGCAATTCTTGATGCAGCCCATTTTGATCATAGGTGTGATCGTACACTTTGTTATGGGCTTTGTTTTGGAAATCCAGAACAAAAAAGCAAGGGATGTAAACTATGTCAAGTACAAAGGCAGTGCGAACGCACCTTGGGTTTCCAGAAACATGATTTACTCAGGTTTGGTGATTCTTGCTTTCTTGGCATTGCACTTCTACGATTTCTGGGTGCACGAAATGGCCTATAAGTATGTTGAGGCCAACCCTGAGGACCCAACACGTTACTACCACGAAACTGTAGAGAAATTCGAACCTTTTTGGAGAACCATTCTTTACGTTGTTTCGTTTGTGTTGCTTAGCTTGCACTTGTGGCATGGCTTTGCCTCCTCTTTCCAATCCATGGGTGTGAACAACAAGTACACCGCTGGATTCAAAAAATTTGCTAAAATATTTGCGGTAGTGGTACCCTTGGCATTTGCATTCATCGCCATATACCACCACCTTAACCCAATAACACATTAAGTATGGGCATATTGGACTCTAAAATTCCATCTGGGCCATTGGCCGACAAATGGACCAAACATAAAAACGACATCAATCTGGTTAACCCTGCCAACAAAAGGAACATCGACATCATCGTTGTGGGAACAGGACTTGCAGGTGGTGCCGCTGCAGCCACTTTGGCCGAGTTGGGTTACAATGTAAAAACATTCTGTTATCAAGATTCTCCGCGTAGGGCTCACTCTATTGCTGCCCAAGGGGGAATCAATGCAGCAAAGAATTATCAAGGAGATGGCGATAGTAACTACCGTCTTTTCTACGATACCATAAAAGGAGGCGATTACCGCTCCCGCGAAGCCAACGTTTACCGATTGGCAGAAGTATCGGGCAACATCATTGACCAATGCGTGGCACAAGGGGTTCCCTTTGCCCGTGAATATGGCGGTATGTTGGACAATCGTTCTTTTGGTGGGGTACTGGTATCCAGGACCTTTTATGCAAAAGGACAAACCGGGCAACAGTTGTTACTGGGTGCCTACGCAGCCATGAACCGTCAAATTAACCGAGGTAAGATTCAAGCCTTCAACCGTCATGAAATGATGGACTTGGTTTTGGTCGACGGTAAAGCAAGAGGTATCATCGCTAGGGACTTGGTCAGCGGTGAAATCGAAAGACACAGTGCTCATGCCGTTGTCTTGGCGACTGGAGGATATGGAAATGTATTTTTCCTTTCCACTAACGCCATGGGAAGTAACGTAATGGCTGCTTGGAGAGCACACCGTAAAGGAGCTTTCTTTGCCAACCCTTGTTTTACTCAGATTCACCCGACATGTATTCCTGTTTCAGGGGAACATCAATCCAAGTTGACATTGATGTCCGAATCCCTTAGAAACGATGGACGAATTTGGGTGCCGGCGAAAAAAGAAGATGCCATCGCTATACGCGAAGGCAAACTAAAGCCAACGGAATTGGCTGAAGAAGATAGGGATTACTATTTGGAAAGAAGGTATCCCGCATTTGGTAACCTGGTGCCTCGTGATGTGGCATCAAGAGCTGCAAAAGAGCGATGCGATGCCGGTTTTGGCGTAAACAAAACAGGGGAAGCTGTTTTCTTGGACTTCGCATCTGCCATTGAACGTTATGGAAAAGAGAAAGCCCTGACTTCCGGTATCAAAAACCCGGATAAAGCAACTATCACCAAATTGGGTGAGGAAGTTGTTGAGGCGAAGTATGGAAACTTGTTCCAGATGTACGAAAAAATCGTAGATCAAAATCCATATAAAACCCCGATGATGATTTATCCCGCGGTACACTACACCATGGGAGGTCTTTGGGTAGATTACAACTTACAGACCACCATTCCTGGTTGCTATTCTGCAGGAGAGGCGAACTTTAGCGACCACGGTGCCAACCGTTTGGGAGCTTCCGCTTTAATGCAGGGTCTGGCCGACGGATATTTTGTACTGCCTTACACCATCGGTGATTACCTGTCCGATGATATTAGAACAGGTGCTATTCCAACCGATACCAAGGAATTTGAAGAGGCGGAGCAACAGGTACGTGAAAGAATGGAAAAATTGACGGGCGGTTCAGGAATCCATTCAGTGGATTACTATCATAAAAAACTGGGCAAGATCATGTGGAACAAATGTGGTATGGCCCGTAACGAAAAAGAACTGAAAGAAGCCATCGAGGAAATTTCCGCGCTAAGAAAAGATTTCTGGGAGAACGTAAAAGTTCCCGGAAGCATCGATTCCAAAAACCAAGAGCTGGAAAAAGCCGGACGTGTTGCCGATTTCTTGGAATTGGGCGAGCTTTTCGCCAAAGATGCATTGCACAGGAACGAATCCTGTGGCGGACACTTCCGTGAAGAGTACCAAACCGAAGAAGGCGAGGCACTCCGCGATGACAAAAACTTTAAATATGTGGCCGCTTGGGAATACAAGGGCGAGCCCAAAGATGCCAAGTTGCACAAAGAGGATTTGGTATACGAAAATATTGAATTGAAGACAAGATCCTACAAATAAGAAGCTATGAAATTATATCTAAAAATATGGCGTCAGAAAGACGCATCCTCACCTGGAAAAATAGTTGATTATACCCTAGATGGTGTAGAAGGTGATATGTCTTTCTTGGAGATGCTGGATATTTTAAATGAAGATTTGATCTCTAAAGGAGAAGAACCTGTGGAGTTCGACCACGATTGTAGGGAAGGTATCTGTGGTACCTGTTCCTTGCAAATCAACGGTGAACCTCACGGGCCCGATAGATTGGTTACCACTTGCCAGTTACACATGCGTAAGTTCAACGATGGGGATACCATTGTAATTGAGCCTTTCCGCGCCAAAGCATTCCCCGTAATAAAGGATTTGATTGTGGACCGTAGTGCTTTTGACCGTATTCAGCAAGCTGGTGGGTATATCTCTGTGAACACCTCAGGTAACACAGTAGATGCCAACACCATTCCAATCAACAAATATGCTGCTGACGAAGCTATGGACGCTGCCACCTGTATTGGTTGTGGTGCCTGTGTGGCGGCTTGTAAAAATGCAAGTGCCATGTTGTTCACTTCGGCCAAAGTATCTCAATTTGCACTATTGCCACAAGGTAGAGTGGAAGCTACGGAACGTGTGCAAAATATGGTTCGCCAAATGGACCTGGAAGGTTTTGGTAACTGTACCAACACAGGAGCTTGTGAAGTGGAATGCCCTAAAGGTATTTCTTTGACCAACATTGCCCGAATGAACCGTGAATACCTTGCTGCTACATGTAAGGGATAGAGAACACACATTTCTATATACAAAACCCAAATTCCATCAGGAGTTTGGGTTTTTTGTTATCTTACGGTATGCCCAAAGAATACCCAAAAGAGCGAATAAAAGTACCTCGTTTCAATGAGGAATCCGGTTTTTATACTACACCCGAGCGTTCCAAGATCATGGGAAAAATACGAGGTAAAAACACCAAGCCTGAACTTGCGTTTAGGAAAGCCTTGTGGCAAGAGGGCTACAGATATCGCGTGGATTACAAAAAGCTCATAGGAAGGCCGGATATCGCATTAAAAAAGTACAAGACCGTCATATTTATTGATGGTGAATTCTGGCACGGGCATAATTGGGAGGAACGCAAACATAAGATAAAGAGCAACCGCGAATTTTGGATTCCCAAGATTGAACGCAACATACAACGCGACCAAGAAGTGAACCAAGCATTGGAACAAATGGGTTACACTGTGTTCCGGTTTTGGGAAAGCGAAGTGAAAAAAGACCTGGAAAGTTGCCTGGCAAAAGTCCTCAACGCTTTAAACGAACATAACGCCCAATGATTGAACCACTATCCAAACTGCCACATGTAGGTACCACCATTTTTACTACCATCAGTCAATTGGTCAGTGCCCACAATGCCATAAATCTATCACAAGGATTTCCAAACTTTGACCCCGATCCAGAACTTCTGAGACTGGTGAGCGAAGCTTATAAAAAAGGAAACAATCAATATGCACCTATGCAAGGGGCACTCTCCCTTCGGGAGGCCATTTCAGAAAAAATTGAACGCTTGTATGGAACCTATTATCATCCTGAATCTGAAATTACCGTTACGGCTGGCGCAACCCAAGCGATTTTCACTACTATTGCCGCCTTTGTACATCCCAAAGATGAAGTGATTGTTATAGAACCCGCCTTTGATTGCTACGAACCCGCCATATCCCTTTTTGGTGGTAAAAGTATCGCGATGCCATTAGTAGGAAATGATTTTAAAATGAATTGGAGCGCTTTTAAATCGGCCATAAGTCCAAAAACCAAAATGGTCATCTTTAATACCCCGCACAATCCCACGGGCACCATTTGGTCTGAAAATGACATGCTACAGCTGCAAGAAATTTTAAGGGGTACCGATATTATCTTGTTGAGCGATGAGGTTTATGAACATATTGTATTTGATGGCAAGTTGCATGAGAGTGCAGCGAAATATCCAGACTTGGCTGCCAGAAGTATCATTTGTTCATCGTTCGGTAAAACATTTCATGCCACTGGTTGGAAAGTCGGCTATTGCGTAGCTCCAAAATCATTGATGCATGAATTTCAAAAAGTGCATCAGTTCAATGTATTTTCGGTGAACCATCCATTACAGATTGCTCTGGCCCAATATTTAAAAAATCCCCAGCATTATCTAAAGCTTGGTAGTTTTTATCAAGAGAAACGAGATGTTTTCTTAAATGCCATTAAAGGCTCCAGATTTAAAATGATCCCTTCGGCCGGTACTTATTTTCAATTGCTGGATTATTCGGATATCACAGACGAAAAGGACACGGTTTTTGCGGAACGTTTGATTAGAGAACATAAGCTGGCAAGTATTCCGGTCTCTGTATTCTGCAAGTCGGATTATGACAAGAAATTCCTGCGGTTTTGCTTTGCGAAGACCAACGATGTTTTGGACAAAGCTTCCCAAATATTGAATTCAATTTGAGTATGGGTAAGCTAAAGTTGCTTTTTCACTATTTTGAAAATCTGAAGTACATCATCCAAAGGCAATTCAAAATCCTGAAACTCCGGTGATGTATTCAAATTGTGGCACAAAAAGGTTTTGTTCTTCTTATTGAACCCTGTAATCTGTTTACAGATAATCCTGTCCGCACAAACCAATACATAGGATTGGTTCCAATAGGTTTCCTTGTTGCGGGTCAACGACTCTTTTTTTATTTCCAAGCCGAGTACATAAGATTTATTTGGAATAGCATCTGAGCTATCATCATTCATGGAGTCACCGGAAACTTCGAAAATGCGATGGGGTTCGTCGGTCAAAAAATCAATTATAAAACCTCCTTGAAACGGGTTGCTCGGATATTCCTTCTGTAGACTTTTAATATACTTTTGATGCCACTCTACCAAAACCAACGGAGCCATAACCAGATACTTGCCGTGCTCCAGGGGGTAAAAAACACTGCCATGTTTGGTGAAAGGCTGTCTTTTAGTGTAGGCCTCACCCATATCGTTCACCTCGTGCATATATAATTCGGCAATGGTGAGCCCAAAATACTCCGCAATCTTGGTAAGATTTTTTATAGGAATGTTGGCATCCTTACGTTCGTAGAGCTGAATGGTACGCAAACTGACCCCAATTTCTTTACCCAATTGTGATTGGCTGATATTATTTTTTCTCCTTAACTGCTTAATTATATACATTTATTTCTATATTGTGTAATATTGTTACGCAATATGCACTTAACGCAGCAATTTATCTAGTTTTCTGTAATTGGGTTACAGGCCAAATATAGAAAATAGGATTCGACCCCAGCATATAATTATTTAAACAAGAGTTATATATGGGTTCTATTAAAGGTCTCGGACCATTTGTAAAAAGTGAATTAATCTTTAGAGAGGAAGATTATGGAAAACCAATCAGTGAAAAACTTTCCGAAGTACTTCGCAGAAACACCTCCAAAAACGATTTGGCAAATATCGCCATTCGGAGCAACATAAGCTTTTCTACTATAAGGGATGTAGTGTACCGCACCAATAGTTTAACGAAACTGAATGCCAATGCAATCTCATTACTGGTACATGCAGCCTTTGAGAACTCCTTTGCGCATAAATTACAAGCCGAAGGGGATATTCTCTTTTTGGACAACCTACTAAAGCTCTAAACGTAAAAGCCAATCGGTTTGTTTGTCTTGGCCAATATAGTAAGGGTGCTCCCCAAACTTGGAAAAGCCGTGCCTTTGATAAAAACTGATTGCCTTGGGGTTGTGTTCCCAAACCCCTAGCCAAATGTATTCCTTTCCCAATCCTTTTGCCATGGAAGTAATTTCCTGAAGCATCCAAGAGCCTATCTTTTTACCTTGGTGGTCTCCCAGTACATAAATACGTTCAATTTCCAAAGCATTTGGATCGTACACGTCGGTCTGAGCCGTTCCAATGTTCAATTTGAAATACCCAACCATTTTCTCGTCATCAAAAACAAAATGGAAAAGACTGTTCTTGTCCGCCAGTTCCTTTTTAAGCTTATCGGGATGAAAGGCCTCTTGAATATATGCTTGGAAATCATCGGGGTCGTTGTCCTTTTCAAATGCCGCTGTAAAAGTACTCTTTGATATTTGGACCAAGGTATCCAAATCGGTTGTCACACATTCCCGAAAAAGTAGAGGCATCAGAGCGGGTTTTATGTAAAATTATCCCAAAAAAAAGAGCCTAACAAAATGTTGGCTCCATATTTTTCAGGGGGGATAAATACTGATCTATAGCATAAAAAGCTTTTTGATCAAAAGCATAAAACCTGTGAAAAAATCATTTCTGTAAACTTGTACATTCTCGTCCATCGTGGTTTTTGATTTTAGTGCCATGGTTTAACGGTGTTAATTTGGGTAAAAATTTCGATATAACCAAATATAAGATCGATGAATGGCAATTTAAAACTAATGTTGTGTAATCCGTTGTTTTTGTTGTAAAAAAGCTCTTGATATTTATCAAATGTTCATTTCGGGAATATCTCCTGCCACAACCAAATTTCCTTCGGTAGCTTCCTTAATTTCTTCGATTGAAACCCCTGGTGCCCTTTCCAATAACTTAAATCCTTGTTCCGTTACCTCCAGTACGGCAAGGTTGGTCACAATTTTAGTTACACAACCAACTCCGGTCAATGGCAAGGTGCATCGCTTCAATAATTTGGATTTTCCTGCTCGGTTGGTATGCATCATGGCAACAATGATATTTTCCGCAGATGCTACCAAGTCCATGGCACCGCCCATTCCCTTTACCATCTTTCCTGGAATCTTCCAATTGGCGATATCGCCATTTTCTGCGACTTCCATAGCGCCCAAAATGGTTAAATCCACATGCTGTCCCCTAATCATGGCAAAACTCATGGCAGAGTCAAAAAAGGAAGCACCAGGCAAGGTGGTTATTGTTTGCTTTCCGGCATTTATGATGTCTGCATCTTCTTCACCTTCAAATGGAAATGGGCCCATACCCAATACTCCATTCTCACTTTGAAATTCAACACTTATATCGTCCCGCACAAAATTGGCCACCAAAGTTGGGATACCAATACCTAGGTTAACGTAATATCCGTCCTTGACCTCTTTTGCTATACGTTTTGCAATTCCATTCTTGTCCAACATAACTATGCTTTCTGTCTTACAGTTCTTTGTTCAATTCGTTTCTCAAATTTTTCTCCTTGGAAAATACGCTGTACAAATATTCCAGGGATATGGATTTCGTTTGGATCCAAGCTTCCTGCTGGCAACAATTCCTCGACCTCAGCTACAGTGATTTTGGCAGCGCCGCACATGCAGGGATTAAAGTTCCGGGCAGTCCCTTTAAAAATAAGGTTGCCGGCCTCGTCCCCCTTCCATGCCTTTACAAAGGAGAAATCCGCTTTAAAAGCAGGTTCCAATACGTACATTTTGCCATCGAATTCACGTGTCTCTTTTCCTTCGGCCACCTCGGTGCCATATCCTGCAGGGGTGTAAAAGGCAGGAAAACCAGCTTGTGCGGCTCTACATTTCTCCGCAAGCGTTCCTTGAGGAGTCAGTTCCACTTCGAGCTCACCGCTCAGCATTTGTCGTTCGAACTCATCATTCTCGCCCACGTAGGAGGAAATCATTTTCTTGATTTGATGCTTTTGCAGGAGCAGCCCAAGACCAAAATCGTCGACCCCGGCATTGTTCGATATACAAGTGATGTCCTTGATGCCCAAACGGACCAATTCGTCAATAGCGTTTTCGGGTATTCCACACAGGCCAAATCCGCCCAACATAAAGGTCATGCCATCCTTGACACCCTTTAATGCTTCGGCAACATTGGCAACTTTTTTATTGATCATAGAATTCTTATTTATATTCCCTGAAATTACGATTTAAATAAAAAAGCCCCAAGCAAATTAAGATATGCTTGGGGCTTTATTTTCAAAATTGGTCTGATCTAGAAATCCAAATCATCCAAATCGTCTTCGGTATCGATCTTTTCCTCTTCTTGTTGTTTGGAGCAATCTATATTGATGGATAAATCTTCTGGTTCCTCAAATGCCTCTTTGGACACACCCAACTCATCGTTGGCATAATTCTTCTTCATATAAAGGCCCCATATGGGCAAAGCCATGGCCGCTCCCTGACCATATAACAAACTGTTAAAGTGGATAGACCTGTCTTCCCCTCCTACCCAAACTCCGGTTACCAGATTAGGGACCATACCCATAAACCAACCATCACTTTGGTTTTGTGTAGTCCCTGTTTTACCTGCTATGGGATTTGTAAAATTGTATGGATAACCTGTTACCACCTTTTTATAATAAGCATTGTTCTTATTGTAATCATTCCTTAATCTAACACCAGATCCGGATAAAGTAACTCCCTCCAAGAGATTTACCATAGCATAGGCTACATCTTTGCTAAGCACATCTTTTGTTACGGGTGTGTACTCATAAAGTACGGTGCCATTTTTGTCTTCAATACGAGTAACCATTACAGGTTTTACATAAACCCCTTGGTTAGCATAGGTGCCAAAGGCCCCTACCATTTCGTACACACTTACATCTGGCGTTCCCAATGCAATTGATGGCACTTCGGGAATCTCCTTTGTAACTCCCATGCTTTTCGCTATCGAAGCTACAGAACTTGGACCTACTCTATCAATAAGTTGTGCCGTAATAGTATTGACCGAATTGGCCAAGGCATTTTTTAAGGTCATATCTTCCCCCGAATATGTACCATCCGAGTTTTTTGGGGTCCAGGCCTCCATATTTCCATGTTTTCCAGGTTCAATACTATATTGATTATCTGGCAAAGTAAAACAAGGTGAGTAACGCAATTGATCAATAGCCGCTGCATACACAAACGGCTTGAACAAAGAACCTGCCTGACGTGCTCCTTGTATCACATTGTCATATTGAAAATGTTTATAGTCAATTCCACCGACCCAAGCCTTTACGTGACCTGTTTGAGGTTCCATGGACATCATTGCAGTCCTTAGGAAGGTTTTATAGTACCTAATAGAGTCCATCGGGGTCATGATGGTATCTTTTTCATAAGAGTCACTATTCCAATCAAAAACGGTCATTTCCGTTTTTTCATTGAAACTAGCTGCTATGTCTTTTTCGGCAAGCCCCTCCCTTTTTAGGTGGCGCCATCTGGCCGAGCGTCTCATGGCCCGCTGCATAATAGTGTCGATAGCCCCTCTGGAAACATCTAAAAAAGGTGCAGTTGGATTTTTTTGCGGCGTGTTTTGATGGAAAAATTCGGCCTGCAAATTACTCATATGTTCTTGCACGGCCTCTTCGGCATTTCGTTGCATCCTGGAATCCACGGTAGTGTAAACCTTGAGTCCATCCAAATAGATGTTCCATTTTTCACCATTCGGCTTTGGATTTTCTTTCACCCAGTTGTTCAACCAACGCTGAAGATACATCCTAAAATAGGTGGCCAAACCTTCTCGGTGTGACTCCGGATTAAAGTTGATCTTCATTTCCAAAGCTTGAAGGGAATCTTTTTCCTTTTCGGTGATATAGCCGTATTTGGCCATTTGACCCAAGACCGTATTTCTTCGGTTGTACACCAATTCTTCCCGCCTAATAGGGTTGTAGAGGGAAGAGTTTTTTAACATGCCTACCAATACGGCGGATTCCTCGGTCCTTAGTTCATTGGGTTCCTTGCCAAAATAAATTCTGGAAGCGGAACGTATACCATCGGCAGCATAACCAAAATCATAAATGTTAAGGTACATCGCTATGATTTCCTCTTTGGTGTAATTGCGTTCCAGTCGCGTAGCAATTACCCATTCCTTGATTTTTTGGGTCACTGCTTCGAATAAATTCCTAGATCTTACACCTACAAAGAGCTGTCGCGCCAATTGTTGGGAAATGGTACTCGCTCCTCCCTTTGATCCCAAGTAGGCCAATGCCCTTGCGAATCCACGTGCATCAATTCCGGAGTGATCATAATATCTAGCGTCTTCAGTTGCCACTAGAGCATCCACTATATTTTGTGGAAGGGTTTCGTAATCCACCCAAGTCCTGTTATCGTCCAAATAGAGTTTTCCCAAAGTCTCACCGTCCGATGAGATAAACTCCGTTGCCAAATTAGTTTCGGGATTTTCCAAACGTTCAAAGGTGGGCATTTCTCCAAATACTCCCCACGAAGCCAATAAAAATATAAGTACAACGGAAAGTACTCCTGTTCCGAATAAAATCCAGAACCACTTAATAAAAGGAAGAAAATTTTGTTTCTGTTTTTTTTGACGCTTTTTTGCCATTATAATTTGGGTGCTTTTTCTATTTCCAAACCAACATCTGTTACTCCTTCTAAAACATGAAGGCCTTCCACATCGCCATTTTTACGCATGGCATGGGAAACATTCACTTTATATACGCCAGAATTCGGAAAATCGATCTTTTCCTTGTACCAAAGTTTACTTTCCTTGACGCTTCCCATTCCTTTTCCCAACCATTCCCCATTGGGTTCGGCCATTCTGTATTCCAATGTATCCTTAACGGTATTACCGCTCGGATATTCCAATTCGGTAATCAGAAATAAATTGCTAAAGGCAAATGTATCATCATTCCTAATATTGATGAACAGGTTATAGGTCTGCGTGGAGTCCAGTTCGGAGAATTGAAAGTCGACCCCGCGGTTCATCTCCCATTTCCCTTCCTTAATGGGTTTATAATCGGAATACACCAACAACTCATTGCAGGATGATAGGGCAAGAACTGCAATCAGTAGTAACAAAAATTTATTTCGCATTGGAAGATGCTTTAGATTTTGGTTTTCTGCGTTTTTTCTTTCTGCGTTTTTTCCTTTTCGGTCTATCAAATCGTGTAAGGCTATCTTGCCCAACTACATTTTCGAAAGTAGTTTTTTCTTCTATCACATTATCAGCGGCGTATTCTTCTAAACTGGCGATTTTCTCATTTTTCTTGTTCAGTTCCAAGATTTCCAATACTTGGTCTTTGCTGAGGGTATGCCATGTTGCTGGCTCGTCCTTATAAGAGAACCATAGTGTCTCTTTAAAAATATCCGCTTTTTGGCAAAATGCAATCCCTTTTTTGGTCTTTAACTTACAATCGGATGGTGGAAAGTTTTTAAGTGCTTCCAAATACATATCCAATTCGTAGTTGAGGCAACATTTAAGTTTACCACATTGGCCAGCCAACTTTTGAGGGTTCAGAGCCAATTGTTGGTACCTGGCTGATGCAGTACTTACAGATCTGAAATCCGTTAACCAAGTGGAGCAACAAAGTTCGCGACCACAAGATCCAATTCCACCCAATCGCTGGGCCTCTTGCCTATACCCTATTTGACGCATTTCTATTCGAATGCCAAAGGCTTTGGCCATGTCCTTTATCAATTGCCTAAAATCCACCCTTTCATCGGCTGTATAATAAAATGTGGCTTTGGAACCATCTCCTTGAAATTCCACATCGCTCAACTTCATTTGAAGTTTTAATGAAATAGCTATTTCCCTGGAGCGTTTTTTTATCTCCTCTTCTTTGTCCCTGCACTTTTGCCAAATATCGATGTCTCTTTGACTTGCTTTCCTGTAAATTTTTGGGATTGTCTTATCATCGGGGGACACTTTTTTACGTTTCATCTGTATCCTTACCAATTCACCTGTAAGGGTAACCACACCGACATCGTGCCCGGATTTGGCCTGAGTGGCCACTACATCACCTATGGACAATGTAAGATCCTCCGTATTTCTAAAAAATTCCTTTCTACTATTTTTGAAACGTACCTCAACGCAATCAAAGGGTTTTTGACCGTTGGGCAACGACATATTGGAAAGCCAGTCAAAGACTGTTAGCTTATTACAACCATCAGTGCCACAAGTTCCATTGTTCTTGCAACCACGCGGTTGTCCATCCTTGCCGGTTGAACAACTGCTACACGCCATATTTAATATCTTGATTCAAGGAAGTTTAAAGCACTTCCTTAAAAAGGGTTCATAAAAATTACTAGTTGTAAATATACTACAATTTGTTGCAGCAGTGAAATGCTAACTTTTGTATTTCAAGACTGGGGAACGTCCTTTTTTGAATATTTTGTTACTAGCACCCTTGCCCTTACGTAAACGTTTTTGTTCCTCATAGGGCAGCGCATGTACTTCCATACATTCTTGGGAACAGCAATTGTCCATTTTTTCTGCGCACTCCTCACACTGGATAAAAAGTAAATGACAGGCTTCATTGGCACAATTTACATGCGTATCACATGGTTTTCCACATTGGTGACAGTGTGCAATCACCTCATCAGAAATACGCTCACCCCTTCTATGGTCGAAAACAAAATTTTTGCCAAGGAACTTATTTTCCAATTGCTTTTCCCTTACTTGTCGGGTGTACTCGATGATCCCACCTTCCAGCTGATAGACATTTTTAAAGCCTTTGTGTTTATAGTATGCACTGGCTTTTTCGCAACGGATACCTCCAGTGCAGTACATCACCAACTTTTTATCTTCCTTGTGTTCCGCCAAATCCTGTTCAATAATGTCGAGGGAATCACGGAAGGTATCCACATCGGGAGTAACGGCATTTTTAAAATGACCTATTTCACTTTCGTAGTGGTTCCGCATATCTACCAAAACGGTGTTCTCGTCTTCAATAAGTTCATTGAACTGTTCCGCACCTACATGAATGCCTTTGTTGGTCACATCAAATGTGTCATCGTTTAAACCATCTGCCACGATTTTTTTGCGGACCTTTACTTTCAGCTTCAAGAAAGACTTATTATCCTGTTCGATAGCAATGTTCAATCGCACATTTTCCAAAAATGAGATGCTATCCAAATGCTCCTTAAAAATGTTGAAATTTTCGGCGGGAACCGAAAGCTGTGCATTTATCCCTTCGTTGGCGACGTAAATTCGACCAAGGACTTCCATATCGTTCCAGGCCAAAAAAAGATGGTTCCTCAAAATTTGGGGGTTGCCTATATGTGCATATTTATAGAAAGAGATGGTAAGCCGTTCTTTACCGGCTTCCTCAATAAGCGCCTCCCTTTCTTTTGCACTTAATGTATTGTACAGTTGCATGCTATACCTGATTAAGTTAAAGAATGGTTCTTTAAAATTTGCTGCAAAGATAGGGATTACAAGACAGAGTAAATCAAAAGGGCCACAAAACTGGCCCCTTTAATCCACTTCCTCTTTTTCATAGATGAATTTTCTCTCTCCTAGCAATTATGAGCTATAATCAGCTCTATATAGATGAGTTAGTACAGTTAAGATGTATTGTTATTAAAAAGGTTGCGTGGCTTTTGTGGCATGTTGAAAGAAATGGTATTTTAGCCTTCCTAATAATTTTTACCATGAGCAAAGAGAAAGAAGCAAAATTAAAAGCCCTCAAACTTACATTGGACAAGTTGGACAAAACCTACGGTAAAGGTGCTGTCATGAAAATGGGGGACAGTGTTGTTGAAGATGTAGAGGTAATTCCTTCTGGCTCACTGGGACTGGATATAGCCCTTGGGGTTGGCGGATACCCAAGAGGAAGGGTGGTCGAAATCTATGGTCCGGAATCTTCCGGTAAGACCACATTGACTCTGCATGCCATAGCCGAAGCTCAAAAAGCAGGTGGTATTGCCGCATTTATTGATGCAGAACATGCTTTTGATCGTTTTTACGCAAAAAAACTTGGCGTTGATATCGACAATTTAATAATATCCCAACCCGATCATGGCGAACAAGCTTTGGAAATTGCAGATAATCTGATTCGTTCCGGCGCCATCGACATCGTAATTGTGGACTCTGTAGCCGCCCTTACCCCAAAAAGTGAAATAGAGGGAGAAATGGGAGATTCCAAAATGGGATTGCACGCCCGTTTAATGTCACAGGCATTAAGAAAATTGACTTCCACCATAAGCAAAACAAAATGTACTGTGATTTTTATAAACCAGTTAAGGGAAAAAATCGGTGTGATGTTTGGAAATCCCGAAACGACCACTGGTGGTAACGCCCTTAAATTCTATGCTTCTGTACGACTGGATATTAGACGCTCCACACAAATCAAAAGTACCGATGGGGATGTACAAGGAAACAAGACAAGGGTCAAAGTAGTGAAAAACAAAGTGGCCCCTCCTTTTAAAACTGCCGAGTTTGATATTATGTATGGTGAAGGAATTTCAAAAATCGGGGAAATTCTCGATTTGGGAGTTGCATATGAAATAGTCAAGAAGAGCGGTTCCTGGTTCAGCTATGGAGATACCAAGCTTGGCCAAGGAAGGGATGCGGTAAAATCACTGCTTATGGACAATCCAGAACTGTCCGAAGAATTAGAAAGTAAAATAAGAGAAGCTATTGCAGCTGTAAGTGAATAGGCTTTTTTTCGCTTAAATTGGGAAAAACATCGTTTTGGTGGTGAAAATCCTACGCAACCCTTGTATGCACTGCACATCTAAGGGGTAAAGGATTACTATGAAAAAAGTGTTGATGCCCTTTATTTTAATTGTGGCATGCGCATGGTTCACCTCTTGTGAAGTGGATGATGACTCCCCAAACTTTTACTTTACTGCCTTAAATACAATCGAGGCCGATATGCCCGAGTTGTTTGAATTTGGTAAAACCTATGACATTGAAGTAACCTTTATTAGGCCTAATGGTTGTACTTTTTTTGAAGGTTTTGATGTGGTACAAACAGATCAAACCGGCCGCGACATAGTGGTAATAGGTTCTGTACTAACAGATGAAAACAGAGCTTGTACCCAAGCTTTGGAAGAAGTTGTAGCTACTTTAAGGTTCAATGTGATTTATACCAATGAGTATACTTTTAGGTTTTTTGCAGGTGATGATGAAAATGGAGACCCTACCTATTTGGAATACACGGTTCCCGTAGCTGAGCAACAAACCGGTAATTAAAACAGTAATCCAGAATTGACCAACATTTGGATCTTGAAGAACTGATACATAACTGTAAAAAGGGAAAGCGACAGGCCCAAGCAGAACTCTACCGAAGATATTCGGGGGTTCTTTTTGGAATGTGCCTGAAGTACTCTCGTAATAAAACCGAGGCGGAAGACAATCTGCACGACAGTTTTATGACCATATTCGACAAAGTGGATCAGTTCAGTTTTAAAGGTTCGTTTGAAGGGTGGATCAAAAGGATAACCGTAAACACTATACTACAGAAATACAGAAACAATCAATACCTCAACGTGGTTTCGGAAAATACCGAAGATGAGGTAGAAGTAAATACCGAAGATACAGACATAAGCCTATCCACATTGTTGGGATACATTCAAGAACTTCCAAATAAATACAGGTTAACCTTTAACCTTTATGTACTGGACGGCTATAGTCACAAAGAAATCAGTGAGATGTTGGGGACATCCACTGGAACATCAAAATCGAATTTGGCCAGGGCCAAAGC
The DNA here is from genome assembly GCF_947258355.1 of uncultured Allomuricauda sp. Lineage (GTDB taxonomy): Bacteria > Bacteroidota > Bacteroidia > Flavobacteriales > Flavobacteriaceae > Flagellimonas. The sequence goes on along the minus strand of NZ_CAMYIC010000018.1, from coordinate 108,670 downwards.
CATTTTGAGGGATAAAATAGAAAAAGCCAAAATAAACATTGCTTAAATAGATTAACGATGGGGAAAAAGAATTTAGAGCAGTTGTTCAAAGAACGTTTTCAGGACTTTCAAGATGTTCCGGACCAAAAGGTATGGAACTCCATTGAAGCCTCTTTGGACAAAAAGAAACAAAAGAAGCGTGCCATACCAATTTGGTGGGGCTTGGGTGGTATTGCCGCTGCCATTGCAATCATGTTGTTGGTTCTCAAACCATTTGCAGAAGAACCAATAAACAAATATGAAATTTCCGATAAGGAAAACACTTTGGTTCCTAGTTCGTCAAAAATCACTGAAGAGAATAGTAGCGAAGATGTTAACAAACCTCCTATGGTTTCAGAGAAGGGAGAAAGCTTGGTAAACGATTCTGAAATTAAAAAGACTGAAAATCAAAAAGGCAATCAATCCATAGATAACAGAATGGTTGAGAGCAGTGTAGCAGCAGTTGCCGAAAATACTGCCTCCAAATCAAATGGTAATAATGTATTTGATAAAGCCCAAGCCAACACAAAGGTGTCGGAATCTCAAATTATTCAGTCAAAAAAGGATGATGGTTCTGTAACCAATGAAGCTATTGCGATTAAGAATAGCGAAAGTAAGCCTGTTTTAAGGCAACCAATTGGTGAAATCTCGGAGAATACAAATCAGATTGCACAAAACACAGAGAAAAAAGAGGAGGCTGAAAAACAATCCATTTATGATGCTATTGAAGAGCAGAAAGACATAGAAGAGGAAGTTATTGCTACAAATAAACCTGGCAAATGGTCGGTAGGTCCCTCTTTGGCACCCGTATATTTTGACGCTTCGGGAGACGGTTCCCCTGTTGGTCCGGATTTCTCCACCAACTCAAAATCCGGGCAGCTTAATTTAAGCTACGGCCTTACTGTTGCCTATGAATTGGGCAAAAAGCTCAAAATACGTTCAGGGGTTCACCGGGTAGACTATGGGTACAGCACCAACGATGTAGTTTTCTCCTCCACCCTTCGCGCTGCCTCCACCGATAAAATAGCCAATATTGATTATAACCAAAACTCTACCTCCATTATAGTTCAAAGCAAGGAAAATGCAAAAAGTTCTCCTGCCATCAGTTCCAAAGAGATTGCGTTGAGCGAGGCTCCTTCCTTGGATGGTAAAATGGTGCAACAACTTGGTTACATTGAGGTTCCACTGGAAATAAATTATGCTGTTTTGGACAAAAAATTCGGGGTTGACCTTATTGGAGGTGTCAGCTCCCTGTTCCTTGTGGACAATTCTGTGTTGTTGGAGTCCAATAATCTTGTAACTGAAATGGGCGAGGCCAATAATATTAATTCGTTGAATTTTAGTGCCAACGTAGGCATGGGGCTTAATTATCAGTTTTCACCAAAAATCAGAATCAATGTTGAACCTGTATTCAAGTATCAATTGAATACCTTCTCCAATGTATCCGGTAATTTTCAACCCTATTCCATTGGGGTTTATAGTGGCTTTAGCTTCAGGTTTTAGCATTAAAGAAGTTGGTTAGGAAGATTGCTCCTTTAAGCAATCAGTTAAGCGCTCCATAACAACGGAGCGCTTTTTTTATATCCGAACATTCCCATATTTTTCTTACATTATGACCCAAAACACTAACCAACCCTCTGATACTGTGGAAACTGAACAGTTTGAAGACATTCTTATATATTTTTCCAAATCGCTCATGGGCAAGGAAAATGAAGAAGATATTTTATGGGATGTCGCAAAAAACTGTATCTCGAAATTAGGATTTGTAGACTGTGTAATCTATTTGGTGGACGAAAATGAAAATTTACTCGTCCAAAAAGCTGCCTATGGTCCAAAAAGTCCAAAAGACCAAACAATTTACAACCCAGTGGAAATTACCATTGGCCAAGGAATTACTGGAAGCGTAGCAAAAACCAGAAAACCAGAATTGATTTCGGACACCTCACAAGATTCCCGTTACATAGTTGATGACGACATTAGACTCTCGGAAATATGTGTTCCAATTATGCACGAGGACAAACTGTACGGTGTAATTGATTGTGAGCATCCAGAGAAAAGTTTTTTTTCCGAACGACATCTAAAAATGCTCTCCGCAATAGCTTCGGTTTGTGCTATAAAAATTAAAAGTGTTAGAGCGAACCGGGAACTTATTGAAAAACACAGGAAACTCATACAAATAAGTGAAGAAATGTTGGAGTTGAAGCTAAAAGCCTTCAATTCGCAACTTAATCCACATTTTGTCTTTAATGCCTTGAACGCCATCCAATACTTCATTACAAGTCAGAACACAAAATCAGCCCTGGATTATTTTTCCACTTTCAGCAGGCTTGTTCGATTTTATTTAAAACAACTTGGCAAGGACTCTGTATCGCTCTACAACGAGATTGATATGCTACACTGGTATTTAAAGCTTCAGAAGTTGAGATATGATGATTCGTTTGATTATACCATATCCATCGAAAAGGACGATATTCAAGCAAAGGAAGCTGTAATTCCATCATTTGTGATACTTATGCTTTTTGAAAATATTGTTGAACTCTCCAACATAAACGGTGTTATAGATCAACACTTCAAAATTGGTATAAAAGCTTTGAAAGATGTTGTAAAAATAGAAGTGCAGTATCAGTGCAAAGGGTTGGAGCCAGAAACTCTGGAGAACAATCGGTACAGAGAAAATATTATGGAATGGAAAGACCAAGTTGAGTTGCTCAATGCGGTGAAAGGATATACAATATCCCATGAAACATCGAGTTCCTACAATAACGGCATGCACAATAAACACATAGTTTTGCAGCTTCCAATTCTTGAGTAGCATACAATTTTTGTGTGACAGGTCAGGTTAAGTCTTTTAGAATAACCTCCCTAACCTCCTCCCTTAAAGTGGATGTATCCTCAGCGCTCAAAATTCCCGTTTCAAAAAACTGATGGACCTTTACCCTAAGCGGACCTGGGCCACCACTATAAAATGTGAAAGAAAACCTTTTTTTATTATCGTAAAATGTCATGGGTACCACCGGTATTTTATGGGCTATGGCCATTTTAAAGGCCCCATCCTTGAATTGGTCCAGCACAATTTCCTCTTCGGGAACTCCCCCCTCCGGAAAAATACAAATGCTCAAACCTTGATCTAATCTTCTTTGGGCCCTTCTATAAACCCGTGTTCTGCTCCTAACACTGTCACGATCCACCATAATACAAACCCTTTTGTAGAAAAAGCCAAAAATGGGAATGTTCACCAATTCCTTTTTACCAACAAAAACAAAAGGATTTCTACTAACGTGCAGCATTAACATAATGTCAAGCATACTGGTGTGGTTTGCCACTAGCATATAGCTCTTTCCCTTCTGCATAAGCTGCTCACGGATTATTCTTGGAAAACAGCCCATGCCATACAAAATGGGCCTTGCCCATAAATTCCTAGCCAACCAAAAAAATTGGGGATACGTTCTTTCTGAAATGGTAAAAGCCAACAAAAATGGAAAAAACAGTAGAATGGGAACGGTGACCAAAATATAGAACCAAACCCTATACATTACATGTCCTACATTTTTGATTGCCCCTAGCATCTGCCAAATGTAACGTATTTGCAAATTTTAGCACAAAAGACAATGCGGCTTTTAGCTACTTAGTGGCTTTTATTATACGGATGGGATGCTTACTTTTACCGACAAAAATTAAGAATGGCCCGAATTCTGACAGGAATACAAAGCACAGGAACACCACACTTAGGGAATATTTTGGGTGCAATTGCACCTGCCATTGAAATGGCGGAAAACCCCGAGAACGATTCCTTCCTTTTTATTGCCGATATGCACTCACTTACCCAGATCAAGGATGGGGAACTGTTACGAAACAACACCTACGCGATTGCAGCCGCTTGGCTTGCGTTTGGGCTTGACATTGAAAAAACTGTTTTTTACAGACAGAGCGATATTCCACAAACAGCAGAATTGGCTTGGTACTTGAGCTGTTTTTTTCCATATCAAAGATTAACCTTGGCCCATTCGTTTAAGGACAAAGCTGACAGATTGGAAGATGTAAACGCCGGACTTTTTACCTATCCCATGCTTATGGCCGCGGATATTTTATTGTACGATGCGGACATTGTCCCCGTAGGAAAAGACCAGCTGCAACATTTGGAAATGACACGTGATGTCGCCTCACGTTTTCATAATCAAATGGGTGAAACCTTTGTAATGCCGGAAGCCAAGGTCCATGAACAAACCATGTACGTACCTGGTACGGATGGCGAAAAAATGAGCAAGAGCCGTGGAAACCTCATTAATTTGTTCCAACCGGACAAAAAATTGCGTAAGCAGATCATGGGCATTGTAACTGACAGTACTCCCATGGAGGATCCAAAAGATCCTAGCAAGGATAATGTGTTTGCTCTCTATAAGTTGCTGGCCTCAGCGGAACAGATTGAGGAAATGAGCGCCAACTATCTCGCAGGGAATTACGGTTATGGTCATGCTAAACAAGCTTTGTATGAGCTTATTTTGGAAAAGTTTGAAGAACCCCGCGAAAAGTTCGATTACTATATGAACCACACAAACGAAGTGGACGAGGCATTGGCTTTTGGTGCGGAAAAAGCAAGAAAAGTTGCTAATGAGGTGCTAACACGGGTCAGGGAAAAATTGGGCTACTAACCTTTTATCGTAAATCTGACATAATAACCAGAGCCTTTTTGGTGGTCGGAATCTTTAAAAAACATTGGTTTTGACATAAAATCAACCTAAATCTCGATTTTTAGTGACGAGTCCTCGTTAAACTACATTCAAAAACAGGGTGACTGTTCTGTTACATCTTGGTTCGATTTCCAGCACTCCTAAGGTATTACAATACGTTTATTGTTCTAATTTGATGGATGAGCAACATCAAATTTTAAGAATTTCATCAACTTACTTTCCGTATTCAGCCTTTACTTTGGAATACAAATTATTTCTCGACTGCACTCGAAATAACATTGACTACACCGCCTCGAACAGTTTACCGGGCAATGGTCTGATGACTCCCTTCATTTCCATGTTCAATAAAGTGGAAGAAACCTTAAATATGGGCAGATTGCACTCTAAAGCAACGGTGTCCAGTAGTTGTTTTCCGTTTAATTGCAAATAAGAGTAGATTGACTGTTCTGTTTCATCCAACTCGACGAACAGCTGTTTTTGCAATGTTTTTTCTTGTTTTTTTTCCTCAATTTCCCATCCCAAAAGATAAATCAGTTCTGCTGCAGAGGTCAATAAATGTGCTTTTTGGTATTTAATGAGGTCGTTACAGCCTTTGCTCCACTTATCAGTTGCCCTTCCAGGAACCGCAAAGACTTCCCTATGATAGCCGTGAGCCAAATCCGCCGTTACCAAACTGCCGCCTTTTTCCGCAGACTCGATTACAATCGTAGCCTCGCTGATTCCAGCTATAATACGATTCCTTTTTAAAAAATTCTCCCGGTTCGGTTGGCTACTGCTCCAGAATTCAGTCATAAATCCGCCGTTTTCTTCAATTTTGGATTGATATTTGGCATGTACCTTTGGATAAATTTGGTTGAGCCCGTGTGCCATGCAGGCAATGGTTTGCAATCCGTTATCTATCGCCGCTTTTTGAACGGCAATATCTACTCCATAGGCCAGACCGCTTACAATTACGGGGTTCAAGGGTGCCAACTCCTGAATAAATTGTTGACAAAAGGTGCTTCCGTAATTGGTAACGTTCCTGGTCCCTACCACACTGATGACCTTTTGGCTTTGTAAATTGATGTTTCCTCTCTGAAACAATAGAATAGGGCCATCTACACAATGTTTTAAACGTTTGGGGTAGTCATCATCCATGAAATAATGGATGATGATATCCTCTTTGGACAAAAACTCATACTCTTTTTGTGCTTCTTCCAGATGAATTTGGTCAAACAGACCTTTCAAGGTCATTTTCCCAATACCGTCGATTTTTAAGAGGTGATGCAGTTTGTCCTCAAAAATTGCTGATGGACTTCCACAATGTGCAATTAATTTTTTTGCCGTAACATCTCCAATGTTAGGGATATTTTGCAGCCGTAAGGCCGCAATAATTTCAGGTTCAGTCATTTGATTTGGGCGTCAAAGTTGTTCACAAAATACAGATTTTCAAATGTTAATAAAAAGTTATGCAGCATATTTTGTGCTGTCCCTTTTTTTGCAATATTTGTGGCTATGCGGATAGATTCGTACATAGAAAAACTCTTGTTTGATTACAACTGTGTGGTAGTGCCTGGTTTTGGTGCTTTTTTGGCACATGGTAAATCCGCAGAAATTGATTCAACCACCAATACATTGGTGCCTCCAAGCAAGGCTATTTCCTTTAATGCCCAACTATCCAAGAACGATGGATTGTTGGTGTCCCACATTTCCAAAGAAAAGAATTTAGGGTACGAAGATATCCTAGAGGAAGTGGAGACCATTGCACACGAGTGGAACCAGAGACTGGCTCAGGGCGAGAGCATTGAGCTTTTTGGGATTGGCAGACTTTGGCACAATAATGAGCAACGCATCCAGTTTCAGCCCGAGGAAAAAATCAACTTTTTAACATCTTCATTTGGTCTATCCCCCTTTGCTGCTACACCTATTCAGCGTGAAGTTATCAAAGAGGAGGTAGAGGAGATGGAAGAACGAATTCCGTTCATCATCACACCCGAGAAAAGGGAACAAACTTCCTTTAGACCTTGGCTAAAATATGCGGCTGTAATTTTATTGGCGGTTTCGTTGGGCGCAACTTCTTATCAAACCTATGGCGATCTTCAACAAAAAGAAGTGGCCGCACAACAAGATGCACAACAAGAAGTATCACGTTTGATACAGGAAGCCACTTTTTTCGAAAGTGCTCCTTTGGAGCTTCCGGCCATCAATATTAGCGTAACCAAAAAACAATTGGGCAAACACCATATTATAGCAGGGGCGTTCCGAGAGGAACAAAATGCAGATAAAAAGGTGGGACAGCTTAAAGAAAAAGGTTATAATGCTTTTTACTTGGGCGTTAATAAATATGGACTTCACCAAGTAGCTTACGATAGCTTTGAGGACCCGAAAGAAGCATTGGTCTTCTTAAGAAAGGTAAAAGCCGAGGATTCCAGGGATGCTTGGATGCTTTCCGAGAAATAATCCTGCTTTCTCTTAAAAACCATTCCGTACTTCAATATCTTTGCGCAAAATTTTAAGCTATGCGCGCTAAAACTCCCAATGAATCACGCACGGTAATGACCGATTTGGTACTTCCAAGTGAAACCAATCCCCTTAACAATCTTTTTGGCGGGGAACTTCTCGCCCGAATGGACCGAGCTGCCAGTATTTCGGCACGTAGGCACAGCCGACGTATTACTGTTACCGCTTCGGTGAACCATGTGGCTTTTAACCGAGCTGTCCCTCTGGGCAGTGTAGTGACCGTTGAAGCATCAGTGTCTAGAGCGTTTAAAACTTCTATGGAGATTTTTTTGGATGTATGGATAGAGGACCGCTTTACGGGAGAACGCACCAAGGCCAATGAAGCCATTTATACATTTGTAGCGGTAGATGACACAGGAAAACCTACCGAAGTACCCCCATTGGAGCCTGAAACCGATTTGGAAAAGGAACGCTATGCCGCCGCGCTTCGAAGAAAACAGCTAAGTTTAGTACTGGCAGGTAAAATGAAACCTGCAGATGCTACAGAACTCAAAGCCCTTTTCACTTCGTAGGGCCTTAGAAATCGAAATTATCGGGGTCTGGACCAAACCGTTTACCCCGGTCCAATCCATCGAGCATTTTTACATCCTCTTCGGAAAGTTCAAAATCAAATAGCTCTGAATTAGCAATAATGCGTTCTTTTTTGGATGATTTTGGTATGGTCACCACTCCTTTTTGAAGGTCCCATCGCAGCACAATCTGAGCTATGGTTTTGTTGTACTTGGATGCCAGCTCCTTCATGATATCCAAATCGAAGATATTGCCCTGCATCAATGGCGACCATGCTTCGTATTGTATGCCTTTGGAACTACAGAAATCAATTAAGTCCTGCTGTACCAAATACGGATGGAATTCCATTTGGTTTACCATGGGTACAATTTCCGCTGAGTCCAGCAAATCTTCCAAGTGATGCTGTAGAAAGTTGCTTACTCCAATGGCGCGCACCCTTTTTTCCTTATACAGTTTTTCCAGGGCTTTCCATGTTTCTTTTGATAATTCCCCTTTTGGCCAGTGTACCAAGTACAAATCCAAATAATCCGTTCCCAACCGGTCTAGACTTGCATCAAAAGCTTTGAGGGTGGAGTCATACCCTTGATCGGTGTTCCAAACCTTGCTTACCAAAAAAACATCCTTACGATCTACATCGCTTTCACGGATTCCTTGTCCAACACCTTCTTCGTTATTATAGATCGAAGCCGTATCAATATGTCTATATCCGTGATTTAATGCTTCCTTTACAGCATTAACCACTTCACCTCCATCTTTGGAAAGGTACACTCCCAATCCAAAATAGGGCATCTGGACCCCATTGTGCAATTCAAAAGAGCCTTGTAAATCTGTTATTTTCTGCATAGTAATTAGAGTTGATAGATCCAATCCTCGGGATTCAATCGATTGGCATCTTTATAAAGATAAAACTTCAATTTAGTTGTACCATCAAACCGATTGGTATTTATTTCGCCAAGCACTTCTTTTGCAGCAACTTTATCCCCCTTTTTTACATATAGATTGGAGAGGTTATAGTATGTGCTTATGTAGTTTCCATGTTTTATTTGAACCCCTTTGTTCCCTCCCGGTACAGTTAAAATAGCGATTACCTCGCCTTCAAAGATTGCCCTGGCCTTACTACCGGCATCCGTGGTAATGGTTACCCCATTGTTTCGGTGTTTGATTCCGGGATACAATTTATCCGCATATACTCCATATCCCTGACTTTTGATTCCCTTTTCCACTGGCCAAATCAATCTTCCTTTATTGGATGAAAAGTTATCCGCCAATAATTTAGCTTCCGGTGTGAGGGAAAAAGTTGTACTACTGGAAGAACTGCCTGAACTTCTGTTTGAACTTGCAATGGCGCTTTTGATCATTCGTTCTATCTCTCGATCAATTTTACGGGCCTCTTTTTGCTTTTCTGCAATCGCTGCAGTGTATTTCGCCTCGTTCTGCTTTATGCTTGTTAAAAGGCTTCTTTGGGATTCTATTTCTTTTGACAGTTCCGCTTTGGCTTTTTGATTTTCTGCAATGAGTTGGTCTTTTTCTTTACGCTGTCGGACTAAATCCTGGTTCAAGGCTTTGAGCTCTTCTGTTTTTTGTACAATTCCTTCCCCCTGCTTTTTCCGATGCTTTGCATATTGCTGCATATATTGCAACCGCTTGTACGCCTCATAAAAATTATCAGCCGAAAGCAAGAACATTAATCGGTTGCTTTGGGATTTGTTTTGATAGGTTTTTTGAATTAATTCGGCATAATCTTCCTTCAAGATTTTTAAATCTTCCCGGAGCTTACTAATGTTTCTGATATTTACATTGATTTGCCTATTGAGCAAATTGGATTGTTGGTTTGTGACACGTATCAACTCTTGACGAACATTTATCTTGTTATCCAAAGCCTCCATTTGGTCCAAAACAGTACCCTTTTCCTTGCGTTCTGCAAAGAGTAATCTATTGATTTCCTTGATTTCTTTCTGTAAACGTTCCCGTTTGGCCTCCAGCACTTTCTGCTCACTTGTTTGGGAGTATGAGCTTACTGAAGTAAAAAATATAACAATCAGACAATAAACAAAATATGAAGTTTTACCGTTCATATTACTTTAATGTAATTTTATCATACCCTTTGGGCACTTTGTAGGGAAAACTCATGGGTTTATTGAGTTCCAGGTTCCGAAAACTTAAATCTATAGTAGTTAAATCACCTGCTTCCTCAGCAAAGATCTTTACTTCATCGGGAAACACACTTCCTGAAATATCCTGATAAGTATATTTAGCTGTTAATTGCCTTGCATTTTCTGGTTGAGATATTTCTTGAGCAGCGATCTTAAAATTCTTGGGTTCCAATTGAAACAGAATCTTGAACAGTTCCCTGGCCTTTTTTGGTTTTAATTGGTAGTTTCCATTGTATACTTCAGAGTTGAATTTTTCATTTCTTAAATCCAATACTGCGTTACCCAACAGTAGGTTCTGTACTTTATCAAAATCGAGTTCTGTTCCGAGCAAATCGCTTAAATAGCTAAAATCACCATCAAAATACTCGTTTTGGAGCTTGTTGTAGAAAGACACCTTTTTCGGCGTAATGTGCGCTTTAACAACGCCAAGTGGAGCACTCATCCATATGACCTTGTCCTTTTCCATACGAAGGCTCACGTTTACACCTTGGGAATCATCACCGTTGGCATAATCAATCTTAATACGACCCCTCAACGTTTTAAATTTTGGCTGATTGGTGTAATGGGCATTGATGATATTTTTTGTGGACAATCTTGCATTGGCCTCTCCACCTGTAATCGATTTGGTGCTTTTACAAGCCCCAAAGGTGAAAAGCATTGCCAAAATCAAGACAATTTTGGATATGTTTTTATGTAGGTCCATTATAATCCTGTATTGATCTTGTTCAAATATTCGTTTGCTTTTTGGGGGTTTCCAATTTTGGAATAGCCTTCGGAAAGCTGCCTATAGATTTTATTCCTCAAACTATCGTCATCCAAGAGGTAATCAAGGCCGCTTTCCAAAACCTCAATCCCTTTATTGGGGTTTCCTGTATTGTTCAACGCCGTTCCAAAGGCATAATAAAAATAGGGTTGCAATGGATAGGAGTCCAACGCATCTTGGGAATCGTTCAACAACTTTTTAAAATCGGACGCGGCAATTAATTGCTCCATTCGGGCTTTTAATTGGGCCACAGGGTCGTCCGAATCCACTTCCCTCTCAACAATCGGAACAATTTCAGGTTGCTTGTCCTTTTTAACAGAGTCGTTTATCTTACGGGTTAAGTCCGATTTTAATTGAGAATTCTCTAAATCATCCAGTACCTTGGAAGCGTCTCCGTATTTTTTCATTTTAAAAAGGGAAACTGCCATGTTCTGCTGCAACTTCTTGTTGTCGTAGGGTATTTGTTGTTTAATACTTTCTATTGGACTTCCTTGTTTATCGAGAATAGTAAGTAGATTATCCAAATACCAATAGTCGGTGGGTTCCGATAATAGTGCTTCAATAGCATAATCCTGGGCTTGCACATATTTTTTATCCAACATATAGGCTTTGGCCAGTTCGTAGTCCACTACACTATTATTGGGTTCCAGTTGTTTGCATTTCAGGAACAAATCCACGGCCCTATCATAGTTTTGGATGCCTTTTTGCTTTAATGCTTCAAAGAAGTTTTCTTGAAACTCATCGGTATATTCCTCGAGATAGACCTCCGCACTTTCTTGTTCTTCTTGGGCATAGGTATCGTAATGCATCATTATTGATGCTCCCAAAACCATCCAAACAAGAAGTTTCTTTTTCATATTTACATCCTAAGTCCCCATCAAACTAAAAATCTATTATAAAGTTATTCCAAAACGGAATAATCTCCAATACTAATGGTCTCAAAATTACCATTGTACACCACGTGGTTACCAATCATGGCATTATCCAAGTTGGCATTGCTGATTTTGCTATTACTCTGGATCAGACTGTTTTTTACTGTTGAGTTTTCCAAAACAGTATTCGCTCCAATAGATACATAAGGGCCAACCGTTGTGTTTTTGAGGACTACGTTCTCCCCGATAAAACAGGGCTCAACTATGTTGGCATTCTCCTGCTTTATGGAATCGGCAATCATTTGCTCTCCTTCTTTATCTAAAAAGCCCAACATGCGTTGATTGGTTTCCACGGTTACATTTTTGTTGCCACAGTCCATCCATTCGTCCACTTTACCTGGTACAAATTTCATGCCCTTTTGCATCATACGCTTAATACCGTCGTTGATTTGATATTCACCGCCATGTTGGATGTCGTTGTCCAGTACATGCTGCAACTCATTTTTAAGCACTTCCACGTCCTTAAAATAGTAAATACCTATTACGGCCAAATCAGAAACATACTCTTGTGGTTTTTCCACCAGTTCTACTATTTGGTCCTCTCCATTCAGTTGCACTACCCCATAAGCTTCTGGACGCTCCACTTGCTTTACCCAAATAACACTGTCCGCTGATTTATCCAAATCAAAGTCGGCACGTATCAGAGTATCTGCATAAGCAATAACCGCTGGTCCGCTCAAAGACTCTTTGGCACTCATAATTGCGTGCCCCGTACCAAGTGGTTTGTCTTGTCTATAAATAGACCCTTTGGCTCCTAGTTCATCGGCCAGTTGCATTAAACTTTTCACAACATCCTCTCCAAAAAAGGCCGGGTCTCCCAAAATAAAGGCGACTTCCTCGATAGGTTCTCCCAAGACCTTTGCAATATCGCTCACCAATCGGTGTACAATTGGCTTGCCCGCAACGGGTATCAATGGTTTTGGAACTGTTAATGTGTGTGGTCTTAAACGGGATCCTCTTCCCGCCATTGGAACAATTATTTTCATATGTTAATCACCTGCGTAGGCAGGTGTCTCTTTTTATGTATTAAACTTAATTTGTTGTCTACTTGATTCAACAAGATTTACCTCAATTTATTATAATTAAATTTCCAATTAAGACTGATATCAACCCAATCGGGGTTAAAAGCTTCTATTATTCTGATTTTCCAGTCCCTCTTCCATCTTTTCATTTGTTTCTCTCGCTTTACAGCCGCTTCACCATTTTCAAACTTCTCAAAATAGACCAATTTGTCACAATTGTACCTAGCTGTGAAAGATTGCGGATAAACTTTTAATTTATGCTCTTTTACTCTTTCATCAAGATTATCAGTAATTCCTATATAAAGTACACCTTTTGGTTTGTTACTCATTTTATAAACATTCCAAAACTTCATGATTCCAATGTCATATGGATACGATTCTTTACCTAAAAGATTCCTGCCTTCGCAGGAATTTTACTTGGTGCCAGTACTTCCGAACCCCCCTTCGCCCCTATCGGTATCTGATAAGGTTTCCACTTCTTCCCACTCAGCACGCTCGTGTTTGGCAATCACCATTTGGGCAATGCGCTCACCGTTTTCTACGGTAAAATCCTCATTGGACAGATTGACCAGTATTACTCCAACATTTCCACGGTAATCGGCATCGATGGTGCCAGGTGCATTGAGCACCGTTATTCCTTTTTTTGCAGCCAATCCACTTCGAGGTCTTACCTGCGCTTCATAGCCTACCGGAAGCTCCACAAACAGTCCTGTAGGGAAAATGGCCCTTTCCAAAGGTTTCAATGTTATGGGTGATTCCAAATCCGCCCTTAAATCCATCCCCGCCGAGGCAAGAGTTTCGTAATGTGGCAGCTTATGCCCCGATTTGTTGATAATCTTAATTTTCACGCTTTATAAAAATGCTTTTTAATTTATCGCCTTCCATCTTATACACTAACCCCAAAAATAACAAAAACAGTATGCTGCCCCCTATTAAATTTCTATTAAAAACATAGAATGAAAGGATGGAAAAGATCAGAGAAACGGATAAATAGAATACAATTTTTCTCATATTATAAGGAACGGGATAGTATTTTTTTCCGAAATGATAGGATAATAGCATCATGCTGCCATAGGCTGCCAATGTAGCAAGGGCCGATGCCATATAACCAATTTTGGGGATGAGACTTATGTTAATGACCAGTGTGATGATAGCTCCTATAGACGATATATAGGCACCGAACTTTGTTCTATCGGTCACTTTATACCAAACGGATAAATTGTGGTAAATACCCAAACAGAAGCTGGCCAGAAGTATGATGGGCACCACGTCAAGGGCTTCCCAATACACCGGGTTATGCAATAACAACTTCCCCAGGACATCTATAAATACAATAACGCCCAATAAGATGATACTGCCCAGGATAACAAAGTAATTGGTAATCTGTGCGTATGTTTTCTGAGGCTTTTCGCTTTTGGCATGACTGAAGAAAAAGGGTTCGACCCCCATACGAAAGGCTGTGCCGAACAAGGTCATGAACAATGCCAATTTATAACAAGCTCCATATTTACCTACTTCGCTTTCAGCTATGTCGGATGGGAGCAGTTCGGTGAGCAAAATCTTGTCCAGCACCTCATTTATGGTAAAGGCGATTCCTGCTATTAGAATCGGTCCGGCGTATTTCAGCATCTGTTTCCAAATGTCAAAATCAAATTTATAGGATGCCCTGATATAGTTGGGAAGTAAAATCAACAATGTTATTCCACTTGCTATCACATTTGATATCAAAACATAATGGATTTCCCAATTGGGCTTGAAGAGGGACACCAAAAAGCCTGAGTCATTCTCTTGGGCCATGTTGGGCAGCACAAGCAGGAAAAAGACATTAAAAGCCAAATTAATGGCCACATTAATCGTCTTAAGCACCGCATACCGCATCGGTTTCTCATTGGCCCTGAGCAACGCAAAGGGAATAATAACCGCAGCGTCCAACACCAAAATATAGGTGGTGAACTTAAGGTAATCTGTATTAATGTTTGTTACTCCCGCGAGCCATTCCCTAAGGGAAAGTGCAAGAATCAGAAACAATAAAGAAGATCCCAACAAGGATATCAGTGAGGTAGAAATTACCTTGGCCTTATTATCGCTCTTATGGTAGAATCGAAAAAAAGCAGTTTCCATTCCATAGGCCAAGAACACATTAAAGATTGCAATCCAGGCGTAAATGTTAGTATACTGGCCATAGCCAGAGGCGTTCTCGAACACCGAGGTGTACAACGGTAATAGAAAAAAAGAAATGACCCTCGGCATTACCGTGGCTAAACCGTAGATAAACGTTTGTTTAAAAAGCCTTTTAAGTGGATTCAATAGGTGTTGCTTCTTTAAAAACCTTGATTAGGCGGCTACAAGTTACATAAAAGCCATTAGTACCTAAACCTTAATGTCCTAAGAAAAACAAAAAGGCCACCTAATAGGTGACCTTTTGATATTATTAAAATATGGAATCTTAATTGTTCAATGCCTCAGCTCCACCAACAATCTCGAGAATTTCATTGGTAATCGCTGCCTGACGGGCCTTGTTGTACGTTAACGTCAACTCTTCCTTGAGTTCTGCGGCGTTATCGGTTGCTTTGTGCATCGCTGTCATACGCGCACCGTGCTCACTTGCAAAGGAGTCCCTTAGAGCCTTGAACAGTTGCGTTTTCAAGGATTTGGGTATCAACTCTTTTACAATCTCCTCTTTGGATGGTTCAAAAATGTAATCGGCTGCAATGGCTTCATCACCTTCTGCGCCAACAATGGGCAAAAACTGCTCTGTCATAACAATTTGCGTAGCAGCATTTTTGAACTTGTTGTATACCAACTCGATTTTATCATAATCGCCTTTAGTGAACAAGCGCATTAAAAGTTCGGCAATCTCGGCAACGTTGTCAAAGGTCAAATCATCATACACTTTACTTTGGTCTCCCAAAATAGTATGTTTCTTTCTTAAGATGTCATGCCCTTTCTTACCAATGGTATAAAAGTCAACTTGTTTACCCGGGTAAGTATTGGATACCAAGTTATTACTCTGCTTTATGATGTTGGAATTGAATCCACCGCAAAGACCTCTATTGGAAGTAATGGCAACCACCAAAACTTTGTTTACGGGTCTTTTGTCGGCATACTCACTTCCGCCGTCTCCTTCCAAACTGGCACTAAGCCCTTGCAAGAGCTCGGTCAATTTATCAGAATAGGGACGCATCGCTGTAATAGCATCCTGAGCCTTTTTCAACTTGGCAGCCGATACCATTTTCATGGCACTGGTAATCTGCATCGTTGATGAGATGGATGATATCCTGTTACGTATTTCCTTTAGATTCGCCATATTCTTCTTTGTCATTCCGCACTTGATGCGGAATCTTTTTGGTTATGGATTTCTATGCACCTTCGACTTTGCTCAGGGTACATCAGAAATGACAATTGTTATGCTTTATACTTACTTGAAAGATCCTTGCAAACAGCAGTCAATGTATCGATAACTTCATCGGTCAATTTACCGGCTTTTAGCGTATCCAAAACATCTCTGTGCTTTGCGTTCAAGAACTCCAAGTAATCTTTTTCAAACTCTTTTACCTTGTTCACAGGAACATCCCTCAACAAGTTCTTGGAACCTGCAAAGATAATAGCCACCTGATCTTCAACCGTAAATGGATCGTTCTGACCTTGTTTCAAGATTTCCACGTTTCTACGTCCTTTTTCAATAACGTTTAAGGTAGCGGCATCCAAATCGGAACCGAACTTGGCAAAAGCTTCCAATTCACGGAACTGGGCTTGGTCCAATTTCAATGTACCTGCCACTTTCTTCATGGACTTGATCTGCGCTGAACCACCCACACGTGATACGGAGATACCTACGTTGATCGCAGGACGAACCCCTTGGTTGAACAAGTCTTGCTCCAAGAATATCTGACCATCGGTAATGGAAATTACGTTGGTTGGGATATATGCGGAAACGTCACCTGCCTGTGTTTCAATAATTGGAAGTGCGGTCAAAGAACCACCTCCTTTTACCATTGGTTTCAATGATTCAGGAAGGTCGTTCATAGTCTTCGCGATGTCGTCATCACCAATAACCTTAGCGGCGCGCTCCAACAATCTTGAGTGCAAGAAGAAAACGTCACCAGGGTAAGCTTCACGTCCTGGAGGTCTTCTCAAAAGCAAGGAAACCTCACGGTAAGCAACCGCTTGTTTTGACAAATCATCATAGATAATCAAGGCTGGACGTCCTGTATCCCTAAAGAACTCACCAATAGCTGCACCAGCAAAAGGAGCATATACCTGCATCGGTGCAGGGTCGGAAGCGTTAGCGGCAACAATGGTTGTATAGGCCAATGCTCCTTTTTCTTCCAAAGTTTTGGCGATTGCGGCCACCGTTGATGCTTTCTGACCTACAGCAACATAGATACAATAAACTGGTTCACCGGCATCGTAAAATTCTTTTTGGTTTAGGATGGTATCGATACAAACCGTGGTTTTACCTGTTTGCTTATCACCGATCACCAACTCCCTTTGTCCACGACCAACTGGAATCATAGCGTCAATCGCTTTGATACCTGTTTGCATTGGTTCGTCAACAGGTTGTCTAAAAATTACACCAGGAGCCTTACGTTCCAAAGGCATTTCGTAGGTTTCGCCAGCGATAGGTCCTTTACCATCGATTGGTTTACCCAAAGTGTCCACCACACGACCAACAATTCCTTCACCAACGTTGATGGAAGCGATACGCTCGGTTCTTTTAACAGTTGCACCTTCCACAATCTCTTTGGATGGGCCCAACAATACAACACCTACGTTATCTTCCTCCAAGTTAAGAACGATACCTTGCATACCACCCTCGAACTCTACCAACTCCCCGTACTGGGCATTGGAAAGTCCATATACACGGGCAATACCATCACCTACTTGCAATACGGTACCTACTTCATCCAAAGAAGCGGATGCTTCGAAACCTGATAACTGTTTTTTCAAAATTGCTGATACCTCAGCGGCTTTTACTCCTGCCATTTTTATAGACTATTTGTAAATTCTCTTTTTAATCCGTTCAATTTGTTTGCGATGCTCGCATCGTATTGGGTATCTCCTACCCTTAGCACAAATCCTCCGATGATGCTCTCATCGATTTTATTCTCAAGGGTAACCTTGTTTCCGGTTGCCTTGGTCACCGTTTCCAAAATTTTCTTCTCTAAATCGGAAGTCAATGGAACGGCAGTTGTTACGTAAGCTACTTCCTCACCCTTCAATTTTTCGTGAAGAATGATGTACTTATGGGCCACTTCCTGCAACATCGCTATTCGCTTGTTGCTGATCAAGGTTTGCAGAAGACCTTTTGTGATTTCGTTGGCCCCTTTGAAGATTTCCAACAAACTGTTCTTCTTCACCTCTGATTTTATAATCGGGCTCTCCAATACATTTTGAAGTTCCACGTTTTCGGAAATGGTAGCAGCTATCTCCCGCATGTCTTTTTCAACGGCATCGGCCGCTTTCTTTTCGACTGCGAAATCCAAGGTTGCTTTTGCGTAGCGTATGGCTGCCCTGTTTTGGTTCATGTTCCCTTAGTTCAGTTTAATATCGCCCAACATGTCCTCGACCAACTTTTGTTGTTTGCCTTTATCGGACAATTCTTCTTTGATTACTTTTTCCGCAATCTCCACAGATAGGTTGGCTACTTGCGCCTTAATATCGGCAACGGCAGCCTTCTTTTCACTTTCGATAGTGGCCTGGGCCTGCTTGATCATTTTATCACCTTCTACTTGAGCTTGTTCTTTGGCTTCAGAGATAATGCTTTCCTTGATTTCCCTTGCTTCTTTCAACAGTGCATCTCTTTCGACCTTGGCCTCTCTCAACAACTTTTCGCTGTCCGCAGTAACGTTCTGCATTTCTTTCTTAGCGGCTTCGGCTGCTTCAAGTGCATCCTTTATACCTTCTTCACGTTTTTCAACGGAATTCATAATTGGTTTCCATGCATATTTGGCCATGATAAAGATCAACACTAACATGATCAACGTTTGCATCACAAACAAGCCTGGAGAAAAATCGTTTAATAATTGTTCCATAACTAAATTAAATTTTAAAAGGCTGCCGATAGATAACCAACCGTTACCATCGGCAGCTTAATGATTTTGCTTTTTGGATTACTTTCCTAAGAAAAGTGCACCAAATGCCAAACCTTCCAATAGTGCAGCGATGATAATCATCGCAGTTTGAATTTTACCGGTTGCTTCTGGTTGACGAGCAATACCTTCCATTGCACTACCACCAATTTTACCTAATCCGATACCAGCACCGATTACGATCAAACCTGCACCTACTAAATTTGGAACTGTCATAAAAGTCAATTTATATAGTTAAAAAAAAACTCAATTTAAATAAAGTCTGCTCTTACCCCTTCCGCGTCATCTTCTTCATGATCATGACCGTGGTCATGTTCTGCTACCGCCATACCAATGAAAAGCGCAGACAGCATTGTAAAAATATAGGCTTGCAAAAATGCAACCAACAATTCTATCAATGTAATGAACAATGAGAGAACAAACGATAACAAACCTGAACCGAAAACAGTCAATTCCGATTTCATTGTAATTAGAATGGCAATAAGGCTCATGACCACAATGTGGCCTGCCGATATATTAGCAAACAAACGAACCAACAATGAGAACGGTTTAATTAAAAATGCACCCGCCAATTCTATAACCGCTAAAACAGGTCGAATCAACACTGGCACACCAGGCATCCAGAGCATGTGCTCCCAATAATCCTTATTTCCTTTGAATGTATAAATGACCAAAGTGAAAATAGCCAAAGCTGCAGTAACGGCAATTTGCCCTGTCACGTTGAAACCAAATGGGGTCAGACCCAAAAGGTTTAAAATCCATATGAAAAAGAACACAGTCAAAAGATACCCTGTAAACTGACGGTACTTGTGCCCAATATTTGGTTTTGCAATCTCATCTCGCACATAAATCACCAAAGGCTCCAAAATACGACCGAATCCAGTAGGGATTTGTTTGCTCTTATATTGTCTTGCCAAACCACCAAACCATAAAAGCATTAGAATCCCGATCAACAACATTCCAAAAACGCTCTTGGTTATCGAAAAATCCAACACTTTATGTGCATTAACTGGATGGTGCTCTTCATCGAAAGAAATTTCTTCGGCACCAGATTCCAACTCATAAATCTTGCTGTGAAGTTTTACAAAACGAGTTCCTCCCGCCTCAACAATGTGCTCTCCAGAATCGTCATGATGAAATTTTGATGACATGAAGGACACCAATCCTTCGCTTGACCAAACAATTACAGGTAGGGGAAACCCAACATGTTTGCGTTCGCCTTCTGAATTGGTATAGGAAAAAAGATGAAAATCGTGGGAATCTTTGATGTGGTGTAGGATATAACCCTCCACCTCTTCTTGGGTATTTACTGGACCCTCTTCTTTTTCGTCCGAGGAGGAGTTTGCACTAACCCCAATGGAAAACAATAATATAAACAGTGTGGCTGCTAAATCAATAGATCTTTTGAATACCCGCATTGTAACTATAGAATTTATCCGTTCGTCAAATTCCGCGCAAAGGTAGTATTAAAAAGTCAAAAAATAATTTTTTTTCGAGATTTCATTCCATTCTTTTCAAAAGTTGGCTTAAAAAGTACACTTCACAAGCTAAACCCAAAAAAACGGGCACTAAGAAATGCCCCTTATTTATCTCGATTTCAGTTAAATCATCAAAAAAATAACTTTGAAACAGTATTACAAAAAGCACAAGCTTCAACACCAACGTAGACAAATAAATAAAGCCCAATTGATCCTTTAACTTCTTTATTTGGGACAAAATTTCGAACACGGCGACAACGAGCAATACAAAAGACAATAAAAAAATGTAGGGATTAAATAAGATACAATTTTTAATAAGGGAATTACAGCCAATTAAATATACGTGCAAAAGGTAAGTTAAAATAAACGACAGTATAAAAATTGCTACCTGTAGAAGACCTCTTCCTCTCATTTGTTCAATTGAATAGCTTGCTTTATTAAAATATACATAGCCATGATTATTGCCACAAAAGTAATTAGTTCTTCTGCAAATGAAAACCCATATTTATTTTCAACCCAAGAACCCAATAAGTTGCCCAAATAAATGGTAGCGCCCATTTGAATGGCGGAACCAGACAAACGGGCGGCTGTATTAATTGTTTTGTTGTACTTTTTTTTAGGAGGCTTTTGCTGGCTCATCTTTCTTTGTGGACTGCATTTTGGTTGTGGATGCAGCTCCTTTGCCCATAGTACAGGCAGCATTGAAAGTAGCTCCCGGCTCTACGGCCAATTTAGCTACGCTTACAGTGCCCTCAATGGTTGCGGACGACTTAAGGGAAAGTAAATCCTTTACCATAAGCTCTCCATTGAACCTTCCTTCGATATCTGCATTCACACATTCTACCTTTCCGTTGATGTAGCCATCCTTTCCTATGACAACTTTCCCGGAGGTGGTTACATTTCCTTCTAATTTTCCGTCTATCCTAAAGTCGGCTTCGGAGGTAATGTCACCCTTAATTTTTGTGTTTTTTTCTATTCTATTGGGCTGTCCGCCAAATTCATTCATAGGCCGGGGTTTTTTGTTGTCAGAAAACATTGTGTTCTAGGATTTTGGGGTTAAAATTGTGCTTTGTATGATTCTAAATTTTTATGTACTTGTATAATTTTGTAATTATCGGATAAAACTACAAAATTCTCATCTTTAATAAGGTAGTCCCTATTGTTTTTTATAAGCTCGGCAAAGCCCAGGGCAAAATCTTTTGAGCCGAAACCGTGCACAACAACAAACTCGTCTTCCAAATTATAGATGTCCTTGGACACCATGTTGTCATAACGCAGTTCTTCTATTACTTCCTCCAAGCGATTTTTAAGCTTGACCGCTTTTTCATCGTTCCTTATCTTGAACTGGAACACCACTTTCCAGTTTCCTGTGCCAGTAGAACCCGTTTCCGGTGAAAATTCCTTGTTCCCCAATTTGGGCAATTGTTCCTCGACCATTTGCTCTGCTTTCTTGCCTTCGGGATTGTTGGGGTACGTAAGTGCCACATAGTTTAGGGCCTCCTTAAAAGGCTCAAATCCTTGCAGACGACCAATGGCATTCGCTTTCAACATCTCGAACTTGGGCACGATGGGGTCGCCCGTAAACTTGTTGATGTATTCTTCGGACTGGGTGATCACCTGTAAAAATTGTTGCTCTTTGTATTTTTTGAACAAAGCTGCATATCGAGCATCTGGACTATCGGTATTTCCATCCAATACGGCTTGAGGATTCAACAATATTTCCGCATAGCGCGTATCAGGGTGATTGGTAATGATATTTTGTTTCATGGTCACAGCCAATGGACTGCCTGTTTCCTCATAAATTTTGTAAAGATTGTATTTCGATGGAAGAATCAATCTTTCTTCAGGGTTGGCAGAAAGTACACGTTCCAATTTGGCGGCTGCCAGCATATTGTCCTTGAACTTTTCCTTATATATCAATCCCAATTGATAATTGGCAAAGTTGCGTTCACCTTTCAAACTATCAATTACGGCCACATCGGTAGGGACTTGCTCCAAATAATAGTCCACTGAATATTTTTGGTCTTCGGTCAGTACCTCATCATTGCTTGCAATTGCCTCGCCAGTTGCTTCGGAGATCAGAGTTTTGGACTTGTTGCTCCAGCGCCAGTCGTCTTCCAAATTCCTTGTGCCCCATCGGGTCTTGAAATCGTTTCTGCCGTAACCCAAACTGGTAATATTATAGAAATAAAATTTCCCTTTGTTTTCCTTACCCCCTTTACTGTTGGCAAAAGCCGCAAAACCGGCAGTTGTACGTTCCAACTGTTTCTCAGCTTCGGCCTCTTCTTTACGCTTCATCTCAGCAATGAAATCCTCAAAATAGGCCTTACGCTCGGCTACTGGCATTTGGTATAATGTAATCACACTATCCGCATGCTGAACAATATCTTCATATTTGATGACATCCTCTAGATTGTCCAGTTTCTTTTTAATATCGCGATGCTTTCTTGTGTTTTCATTGAGGTTGGTCAAAGTACTGTCGTAATAAGAACCCGCCATTCGGTACTCGTCCTCATCAAAATAATAATCCGCTAAACTTTGATAATTCAGGGCATATAATTTACGCTCCCCCTGAGTTGCCTGTATCGACTTGTTATAATAAGCCAATCCTAAACTGTCTTCCTCATAGGCCATGTGGTATTGGGCCACTTGCCGATAGATTTTGTCCAAGAAGGGTCTGTTTTCCCTGTTCTCTTCCAATTCGGTAAGGTAGTCCAGCATTTCTTCCTTGTTGCCCTCGGTAAGTTCGGTATTCTGGATTTTCTTTAAATGCGCATTGATCATGTAAACCCTGGGGGATTTACGGTTGAGTTCTATGATTTTGTTGTACGCGTAGTTGGCACTATCCTGATGCCCCAATTGGTCGTATAACTGTCCAATTATAAAAAGGTACCTTCCCTTTTCCGGGTTCTTTTTGGTGTAGGCCTGGGATATTTTCAATTTTTGAATAGCCGTGTCAGGTGCATTCAGGTTGATGTAGCATTGGGCCAACACCGCATTGGCATCCGCATATTCTTGGTCTTTTAGTACTTCGTACTTGAACAGGCGCTTAAGGTTTTTGATGGCCACCTCGGGGTTGTCCAACCTCATATTGGTTTTTTCCCGCCATATGGTTGCTTCGTTCAACTTATCGCTCTTGCTATATTTTCTTAGGACATAGTTGAAAGATTCCAAAGCCGGGATATAGCGTTGGTCGAAATAGCGGGACTTCCCAAGTAGGAGAAATGCTTCATCTATTTGTGGATTGCGTTCCTCATCGTTAATGTCCATACTATGCTTCTGGATAGCCTTGGTAGCCTTCTCCTCAGCAACAAGAAAGTTGGGGTTGTTGTCCTCAGAATCCAGTTTTACCTCATCGGTGACCTTAAGACGTTCCACGGGAAGGATTTCCCAATAGTCGTCACGGTAATTGGCATTGATTTCTTCCAAACCTTTTTGAAAGGCCAAATTGCCATTGTACAAGGTATTGTACTCGGTATTGAGTGCGTGCCAATTTCGATTGATGAACTTGTTCTTTTGGGTGGAACATGCATTGAATACAAGCCCTCCCAAAACCATGGCACCTAAAAATGTATGATGAAGCTTCAAAATTATCGATAATCTTGTGTTACCTTAAACTCAAAAAAGAGCGGATTATTATAAGGCTAATCGATAAAATGCAATTTTTTGTTTCCTTTACAGAAAGCGTATATAATCTGTTATAAAACCTTGGATTTAAATACACGTGTTCTTTCAAATTGGGAAAGGTCTATACTGTAAATTTCCCTCGATGGTTCAACCACGTATTTTTTTCTTGAATATCCTCCCAACAAATAAATTTTATCTTCGTGAACATATAGTTGAGCGGATTTCAAATCCAAGTTTATGGAATATTCGTCCATTTCCTTTGTTTCAGTGTTGAAAGTCCAAATTTTCCCATATTCATAAATATAAATGATGTTCCCAGATGTCGCCAAGGCCGGTCTCATCAAAGGCATGAACAGTTGACCTTCCTTGTTCCATTTGCCTGTTTCCAAATCATAGGATTCGATATCCTTGAGGGCCTTTTTATTTTCCCCTCCAATTAAATATAGCTTATTCTCGACCCTTATTCCTGTTGTCTCCTTGGCCACGGGCATATGTCCCAGTTCATACCATAATCCCTTTTCAAAATTGAAAAAATGAATCTTATTATTGTATTTCTTTTTCCCATTTCT
Organism: uncultured Allomuricauda sp.; assembly: GCF_947258355.1. Lineage (GTDB taxonomy): Bacteria > Bacteroidota > Bacteroidia > Flavobacteriales > Flavobacteriaceae > Flagellimonas. The sequence continues at coordinate 84,319 of NZ_CAMYIC010000018.1, read as the reverse complement.
GAACTCCTTTGTGGAACCTCCCATCATTATAAGTCTGCCGTTATAATAGAAGGATGCAAAATTCACCGCTCGGTGTGGGTTTGTTTCATCAACTTGTATGCTTTTTTCTTCTAGGTTGTAAACCTCAATGGTATTATCCAAGTACTGCAACTTTCTATTTCTAGAAAGCGTCTTTCCACCAAAGGTGTATATGTGGTCGTTGTGCAAAACGGCTTGGCCGTAAGCTCTTCCCTTCAAATCTGCTTCTTGGGTTTCCCATGTGTCGGAAGCTATGTCATAAATTCTTATGTTGTCTGAATAAGACTCGTGCGTCAACCAATCATTGGAATAGGCCCGTAGTAGCAATTGTTGAAAAGAAGCATAATTAAAGGAACCTCCACGAAAAGAATTTGCGCTAGCAGCAACCCATTGTTGGGCCACATCCTTAAATGCTTCTGTATCCGTATTCGAAATAATGGATGCATCTCCACCAACAACATAAATTTTTCCGGTTGAAATAAAGGATCCGAAATTATGGATTCCCCTCTCCATTGGAGTTAGTTTTTTGAACTCTAGGTTCCTTTCGAGTTTATTGGCACTTACATTTACCTCATCGAGTTGTTCAATCTTCTCGGTCAGGTAGACTACGCCATTGCTTACTAGATCTTTAATGGCAATGGCTTTTGGTGCATATCCTATACTTGAAAAAAGAAGCGAGTCCCTTCTTTTCGGTTTTCGGTCAAATTTTATGGAATAACTGCCCATCGAATTTGTTACCGTTCCTGTTTTACTATCCTTTAGTAGGATGTTTACATTTTGAATGGGTTTTTGGCTGTTACTTTCCAATACTCTACCGGAAAATGTTTGGGCATAGGTTGTAACTGCACAAAACCCCATGATTACAATGGAAATTTTAATGTTCAACGGATTGAAGTAAGAAGCTGTCATTGAAGAAATTGTATTTATTCTCTTACAAATTATTCAAAAACTCCCAGTAAATCAATTTTAGCCTGTTAAATAGGCGTTAAGGTTGCATGCACAAAGGAAAAAATAACCGTTTTATTTCTTCGGATTTAACCCGCAAAGAAAGCTTCCAGCTCCTTCATGGTTTCTGCGGAGGTATGGATGTCCTTTACAATTTCTCCTTTGTTGAGCACTACGATACGCTCGCAAACTTCGGTAACGTGGATCAGATCATGACTGGAAACCAAAACGGTAACGCCCTCTTTCGAGGCCAAGTCTTTAATAATTCCTTTCAATCGAATTTGAGTAGTAGGGTCCAAATTGGCGAAAGGCTCGTCCAGGATAACCACTTCGGGATTGCCGATAAAGCTGGCCACAATGCCCACTTTCTTTTGGTTTCCTTTGGAAAGATCTCGTAAATACTTCTTCTGGCCCAGTATTTCCCCATGAAAGAAATCATCGAAATTGGACAACAGGGCATCCACATCGGCTTTGTTCCTGCCACGTAGCTCACCGATAAAGTAGAAGTACTCTTCGGGGGTGAGGTAACCTATTAAAAAAGTTTCATCAATAAAAGCGGAAGTAAAGGGCTTCCAGGCTTCACTTTCGTCCACTTGAACATCATTGTTGATAATATGCCCAGATGAAGGTTGAATCAAATCCAACAGTAAACTGAACAAGGTTGTTTTACCTGCCCCATTGTTCCCTACTAGGCCAAAGCTTTGTCCTTTGGGAATTTCCAAGTGGTCAATGTTCAAAACGGTTTGTTCTCCGTAGGTCTTTGTTAAGTTATGAACTGTGATCATGTATTTTTTGTTAATGGTTGATTATTTCTGTTTGTATGCTTGTATGGTTTTGTACTTCTCTTTTTTGTAGATGCCCTCGATCATAGTGAACACCTTGTTCTTGAAAGCGAATCCAAGTATGCCGAAAACGGCCACAAATATGTATCCCGCCATGGGGTTGATCAAAAAGTGGCCAATAGCGTATATACCTATCGGCAATACCAGTTTTGGCAAAGTGAGCAAAAGCGTCTTGGCGTTAAAAGCTTGCTTGTCCCCAAATGCCTTCTTATTGGAGGTTAGTTCAATAGGGGTTTTTACATATGCCCCTCCCCAGAGTACCAAATAGCTGTTGATTCCAATATTGTAAATGGCACCGACCAATACGGCAGCGTAGGCCTCCCATCCAAAATAGATATAAAAAGTGGCCAAAAAAGTGGATATGATCGTGGCTATGATGACCAAATACCATTTTGATGATAGGTATTCCCGGTATTTTATGTTCTGGCTCATCATCAAAGGATAATAGCTGCTGTCCCAACTCGGCACATATTGTCCAAAACTGAAAAGGAAGCCGCCCGTGACAAATATCCCTGCAAATATCTTCCAGAAAGGCCCATCATACACTTCGATGGCATTGGTGAAGAACAGTAGGCCATAAAAAATAAAGAAGAACCCTGCGATAACTGCAGAACGTGATCTTTTGTTTCTTTTTATGAGTTTGATATCGTTTTTCAAAAAAGTTCCCAAATTGCCGAAGCGATCCAACCACTCCAGGTTTTCGGTCTTGGCTTCGGTCTGTTTCTTGGCCAAACCTCCATCCAAATACATGTGTTTTTTAAAGTAGGCGAAAGCACCGTAGTACAATACTATTAAAATCGCCCATGGGATTACGGCCGTCCAAGGCATGTCGTAGAAAAAGTCGAAAATGGGTTGGGTATATTGGGTGATATCAAACCATTGATAATATTGTGAAGCCCCAGCTAAAATGAACAATGCGGCAAAAATATAGAACACCGTATTTTGGTTGTTCACCATAACATTGATGAAGTTGTTACAGTAAAAAATCGCCAATAAGGCCAAATGCCAACCAATTACCTGTGCCGGGGGATAACCCTCAACAAGCAATACTATACTAAAGGGGATAAAAAAGAAAGCATGGGCGATGTTAAAAAAGGAGACTACCGTTTTTCCCAACGAAAAATTAACCACTTTGTTCTTGCTAATAGGCAAATAAAGCAAGGGCTTTATATTGGTGACCGGCATTTTTTGCAGCATATACCTAAAAACAAGGTCGAAGGCCAAATAATAGATCAAAAACTGATTGACCACTCTAAGTGGGTCCCCAATTTCCATGTCCTCGATTATGAAATAGGCCCCTACACCCATTCCCAGGAACACAACAATAAAATAAAGTGCCCCCAAGGCCATTAATATTTTAAACCAGATTTCGGTCTTAAAGGTTGCCGATCTAAAAAATGATTTCCATTGGAGTCCAATAAAATGTTTGAGCATGGTCAGCGATTTTTTTAGTTGGTATCTAATTTATTGGATTTGTTACACAAACAGGTGCTTTTTCTAAAAATAGCTGTTCAAAAGGAGTGTAATGCTTAATTTTGTCGCAAAAATTTTTATACATGAGCGAATCCCATGCTTTAAAAATATCCGCGGTAGAGAAATTAACCCCAAATGCCGTGGCTCTCACTTTTGATATTCCAGAAAACCTAAAAGATGTTTACCGTTTCAAGGCGGGACAATATATTACCCTGAAACACGAGCTGGACGGCCAGGAGCTCCGCAGGGCCTATTCCATTTCCTCTCCGCCCTCTTCGGGAAAATTAACGGTGGGCATTAAAAAAATGGAGGATGGTACCTTCTCCGTATATGCCAACGACCATTTAAAAGTAGGGGATACTATACAGGTAATGCCACCGGAAGGACGTTTTGTTTTTGAAGCATCCAAACGGAAAAAAATTGCTGCGTTTGCTGCAGGAAGCGGTATTACGCCAATTATGAGCATTGCCCAAACGGTCTTGGAAAGCCATCGTAAAAATTCTTTTGTACTTGTTTTTGGAAATCAATCGCCAGAAGAGACGATGTATTTTAAGGAGATCCAAGCTCTAAAAGAAAAGTACGGCGACCGTTTTTTTGTACAGTACGTGTACAGTAGATCCAATGAAGAGGATGCGCTATTCGGCCGTATCGAAAAATCCACTGTAAACTTTGTGCTCAAAAACAAATTCAAGAAAACCAATTTTGATGGTTATTACCTATGCGGTCCGGAAGATATGATCCATGCGGTCACAGATACCTTAAAAGAGAATGGTGTTTCCCAAGATAAAATTCATTTTGAGCTTTTCACCAGCGAAGATACCGAAGATGAACTTGCCGAAAACCTAGAAGGTAAAACCCAAGTAACGGTAATCTTGGACGACGAGACCTATACCCTTGTTATGGACAAAAAAGAGTTGGTGCTCGATGCTGTTCTAAAACAGGATATAGATGCTCCATACTCTTGCCAAGGCGGTGTTTGTAGTAGCTGTATTGCCCGACTGACCGAAGGCAAGGCGGAAATGGTGAAAAACCAGATTCTTACCGATGGTGAGATTGCGGAAGGTTTTGTATTGACCTGTCAATCACACCCCACTACTGCAAAGATTACAGTGAATTACGACGATGTATAGGCAGATAAGCTAGGTGTTGGAAAGGATTTTTTCCAATGCTTTGGCACCATGTTCGTACCCAATATTAAAAGCGTTCTCGATGCCCTTCTTGTCCAGCACCCCTATTTGGTCCAACTCCTTTGGCTCAATAAAGAGATCACATTGATGTAATTTCTCGTCATTTGAGGCATGAATCATTAAACTGGTAACCCTTCCCGTAAGTTGGAACGAATTGCGTAAATCCTTCTTTTGCAAGGGTACGGTAACTGATACATTGCTGCCGATAATGAATTCGGTTTTATCCTCTACATATTCCTTTGGAAAGTTGTTCATGATACCCCCATCGGCATACAAAATATTGTCAATATCAACTGGGCTGAATACCGGAGGAAGTGCAGCCGATGCCAAAAGGGGTTTTATAAGTTCCCCTTTGCTGAACACCTTTTCCTTGCCACTCAACAAATCAGTGGCCACTACATACAAAGGCTTTTCTAAACTTTCAAACGTGTTTTCCGGGAAAAATTTCTCAAAAATGCTCGCGTATCTTTCCGTGTCTATAAAGCCTGCTTTGTTAATGGTAAAGAAACTGTATTGGAACAATGGGGTCTCTTTAAAAAAATTAAGCATATCATCTACCGAGTTCTTATTGGCGTAAAGGGCGCCTACCAACGCACCAATACTAGTGCCGGCCACTACGTTGGCTTCCAGATCATGTTCGCGCATGGCTTTGATCAGACCAATGTGTGCCATTCCGCGAACACCACCTCCCGAAAGAACTAGGCCTATGGATTTGTTTTCAAGCATTTTTATTGTTTCTATGAGAGCAAATGTAATCCATTGATGGATTTCTTCATTGATTCAATTCTAATTTTATTTCTTTTCTTCATTGTGTAAACAACTGATTTTCAAATCTAGGCAAAAGCTTTATGGTTAAATGTATACTTGATCATAAGAAATTGTAATATTTCAGATGGGCTTACGACCAAAATGAATAGTGATATTTGTTGTATGTTTAGGAAGAACATTAAATAAAGAAACATGGCCAAATCATATTACGACCCAGCAGACTTGAGAAAATTTGGTAAGATTACCGAATGGAGCGAAGAATTGGGCAATAAGTTTTTTGATTACTACGGAAAGGTGTTTGAAGAGGGGGCGTTGAGCGCTCGGGAAAAATCTTTGATTGCCCTGGCCGTATCGCACGTTGTAAAATGCCCCTATTGCATAGATGCCTATACCAAAGATGGCCTACAGCGAGGAATTACCAAAGAAGAAATGATGGAAGCCGTACATGCGGGGGCCGCCATAGAAAGCGGGGCTACCTTAGTCCATGGTGTGCAGATGATGAACAAGTACGACAAACTCTCCATGTAAACCGGTTTTAATGGCGCAAAGTATTCTCACAGACATAAAAAAAGCAGCTAAAAAATCCCTAAAAGCACGGGAAGATGCCCTTGCCAGCACCCAAACGCAAATGGAAATCTTAAATGGTGAGCTGTTTGCAGATGGTGAACTTCCCTATTTCAAGGATAAAATTGCAGAAACAGGACAATTTCCACTACGGCCCAAAACACTGGAAGTGCTACAGATCAATGTAGGCTATATGTGCAACCAAGTCTGTGGGCACTGCCATGTAGATGCAGGACCTGATCGAAAGGAGATCATGACACGGGAAACCATGGAGGAATGCCTGGAGGTTATCCGAAATACCGGAGCGCATACACTAGATCTTACCGGTGGGGCCCCAGAAATGAACCCTGATTTTAGGTGGTTTGTGGAAGAAGCTTCCAAAGCGGGCATCCAAGATTTTATAGTGCGTTCCAACCTCACCATTATTTTGGCCAATAAAAAGTATCACGATCTGCCCGAGTTCTTTAAAAATCACAATGTGCATGTGGTATCGTCCATGCCGCATTACACCCGAGGCAAAACCGACAAGCAACGAGGCGATGGTGTTTTCGATAAATCCATAAAAGCATTGCAAATGCTGAACGAGGTGGGTTACGGAATGCCGGACAGCGATTTATGTTTGGATTTAGTATACAATCCATCAGGAGCATTTTTGCCTGCTGACCAAGCTGCTATGGAGCACGATTTTAAAAAGGCATTGAAAGAGGATTTCGATATTGACTTCCACAACCTTTTTGCCATAACCAATTTACCGATCTCGCGGTTCTTGGACTACCTCATCGCTTCGGACAATTATGAGGATTATATGTACTCTTTGGTGGAGGCATACAATCCTGCTGCAGTGGAAAATGTAATGTGCACCAATACCATTTCCGTAAGTTGGGACGGGTGGTTGTACGATTGCGATTTTAACCAAATGTTGGACTTAAAAGTGGCGAGCAAGGTAAAACACATCAAGGATTTCAATAACGATGTACTGAACAACCGAGACATTGTAATTTCGCAACATTGCTATGGATGCACCGCGGGGGCGGGCAGTAGTTGTCAGGGAACGGTGGCTTGATTTATGAAAAGTGGGTATCCTAATTTTTCTTTTTTATTATGCCAATGATTTGACCCACACCTATACCGAAATAGGTTTCATATTTATTAATCACTAAAATTGGCGAAACTGTCAACCCATAAAAACCAACTATTGGAAATTCTAATTTTGGATTTATAATCAGACTGCCCGTATTGTAACTCCGATAGTTTATGGCATAATTACTGGTTAATAATAAAGTATTCCTTTTTTGCCAAGAAATAATGTTTCTAATTTTGGAATAAGCAAAACCCAATGATAAGTTTAACCTAGCTTTTCCTGCGTCATTCAATTTATAAATCTTCCCAAGTCCCATTTGATAATTTACAATTTCATCAAAGGGGCCAAAAAGTCCGAAACTCAATACCTTTTCTATACCTGGAATATAATCTTCCGGCTTAGACTCAGGTTTACTTAAATTCGCCAAATAACCCAACTTAAAAGAATATTTCTCTTTGTAGGTGTAATTAAGGTTAAAATCTATTCCAATAGTATAATTACCAGTGTTTATTTCACTTGACAAATAGATTCCATTGTTTTCGTAAAATTGAGCATTAGATATTCTTACCACTGTTAAAGCTATCAACAGTATAACAAAATGCTTCATCTGTTTTATTAATCAATAGTTTTTGCAAAGTGAATTTCCGAATTACCTGACAATAAATACTGACGAAACTAATCAACCATGAATATTAATTTATGTGTATACCTTTTCAATTGATAGATTATTGTGGCTTAGGTTTATGAAGAATATTAAGACTATAAAAAAAGACCTTACTTCCTGTATTGTCCTACGCCTCCAAAACCTTCAATAACTTATTTAATACTTCCTTAGGCGTAATGGTTTTCATGGCATTTTCATACCCATGGGGTACTTTGTTGCCGTACACCGAGGTCGGAATCAGGGGATAGGCCTCGCGGTCCGCCATGAGTGCATTTTCCATAGGCTGACCAAAGGGATAGAATCCAGCATACGGATGGGTAACCCCCCAAAGTGTCACTACAGGAATTCCATAATTGGCGGCCATGTGCGCATTACCACTGTCCATGGACAGCATTACATCCAAATTGGAAATCAGTTGCAGTTCTTCGGATAGATTTAGTTTACCTGCCATGCATAGGGCATTTTCGTAGTCATCTGCTATTTTTTCCAACACTTCGACTTCCTTGACACCACCACCAAAAAGCAGTATTTTATACCTGTCGGTATTATTAAGTTGTTCAATTATCATCTTGGTGAATTCCAACGGATACATTTTGCCTTCGTGGGCAGCAAAAGGAGCAATACCCACCCATTTTTTGGTATCCTGTCGTACCAAATCCAATACTTTTTCGGAAAGTTGAATTCGGTTCAAAGGTTCCGTAGTAGTCAGATCAATAGCAAAACCCAGTTCAGCAAAAACATCTGCATAACGTTTGTGGGTCGTCTTTAATTGATGGAATATTTTGTTTTTGGGCCTAGTAAGTGCTTTTTTCTCCTTGCGCCCCTTGTCCAGTTGAACAAATGGAACCCGAGCCAATGCAAAATACTTTTGTAATATACGGCTTCGAAGCACATTATGGAGATCTGCAACCGCATCGATTTTTAAGGATTTGAGCTCCTTGTACAACCGCCAAAGCCCAACCATGCCCTTATGACTATTTTTAACATCGGCTTCCTTTACCTTTACATTCTCCAACCCATCAAAAATGGGCGTGAAAGGTTTTTTGGTAAGAACGGTAAGCTGTACCTCTGGATATTGTCGGGTTAGGGCGCGAATTACGGGAACCGTCATCGCCACATCGCCCATGGCCGATAGACGAATGACCAAAATATGGGTATGTTTACCCTTTTTGTCCACGCAGTACCGGGTTTAGTTCGTCGTCGTTGTACATTTTCATCTGCTTGTAGACTTTCATGTACTTGTCTCCCGCCTCAATATCGGCCAACAATTGATCTATCGCGGAGGAAAGATCTTTTTTCTGCTCCAAGAGCACGGATAGTTTTTCACTGCATTTTTGGATATGCTCCGGTGACGCATCCGTTCGGTTCACTTCTTCTTGCATATGATAGATTTTCAACGCCAATATAGACAACCGGTCGATGGCCCAGGCAGGACTTTCTGTATTGATCGTGGCATCATCTTTTACTTGTACCGATTGGTATTTGTTTAAAAAGTAACTATCGATGTACTCTACCAAATCCGTACGGTCTTGGTTGCTGGCATCGATTTTGCGTTTGAGTTCCAAGGCGGCTACAGGGTCAATATTCGGGTCACGGATTATGTCTTCATAATGCCACTGCACGGTATCTATCCAGTTTTTTCTATAGAGCAAATGCTCCACTTTATCTTTTGGGTAAGGATTGGTGAATTCTTGAGACACATCATCCTTTACGTGATAAGTATCTATACTTTCCTGAAATATCTTGAAGGCAAAATCGCTGAACATAGCTAATATAAATTTGTTCAAAGATATTGCTTTATGCCGTATCTAGTTAAGATGTAGGGCAAAAAGAGAGCAGGCCAATAACAAACAGCTGATTAAAATCAGTTCTTGAAGCTTCCTCCTTTTAATACCCTCAAAATAGTTGGTCAGAAAAACCGATGCGGGGAAAAAACTCAGTAATACCGGAGAGCCATCGGCTGGCGTAAAAAGAATTATGCCCGTTGACAATACAAATATGAAAAATACAAGCCGAAGCAACAGTAATTTGCCACCGCTAACACTCCGCAACCGGACAAAAACCATAGTGGAGACAATAATTGAAAGTATCAAATAAATCAAAGTCTTGATATTCAGCACCTGAAAGAATGACTTATTCGTGAAAAGCCCCAAAGAAAACTGATAGTGCTCCTCAAAAAAACCCAAAGAGTCTTTTAATTTCAAAACAGTGAATGCAAGTATGAATATGGTACTCATTCCCAAAAGAGGAACAAGCCAATTTTTAAAAGTCTTACGGTCATACACTCCAATTACAAAAAAAACAAGAAGCATATATGCAAGGGCCCAATCGTAGAACAAACTGGCAATGGAAATCAATAAAGAGGCATCAAAAATCTTGTGCTTTACATTTCGTATGGATTTGATGGACAATATCCTCCAGAAAGCCAAGAGCAGAAAAAAATTGGCAAAAATCACATTTTGAAGGACCAATTCATCTGAAAAAGCCACGACCAACAGTACAAAAAAGACCATGGTGTAGGAGTTCGATTCCGTTGCCTTTTCTGTCCTAACAATCAGATTAATTATAAATACGGATAGCAATAGCGCTACGAACAATAACAGTTTCAAGGGAATAACCTGATTGATTCTTTGTTCACCAAGCTGTAGAAAAACATTGGTAAAGTAAAAAAGAAACAGAAAGATGGCGAGGACAATGTAGTTTATGGGTTTAGTTTTTCCGAAAAAGCTTGAAATCATCCTATCTTTTGCTACTTTTGTAAAGTAAATATAGCCAACATGAGCAAGTTTTTTTACGGTATAGAGGACTTATTTGTAAACTACCTTTTTGCACCCTACGATTTTTTCCGCTTTATGCAAAGCTGGTGGGGTTCTAACACCATTAACTGGATTTTCTTTGTTATTGGTTTAATAGCTGCTGTTTACTGGATGGGACAGTTAAAAATTTTCAACGATAGTGGTGAGGAGGATAAGAGCGTTAGCTCCCACTCTTACCTATAGATCGAATCCTAAATCTTTTCGATAATACATTCCATCAAAATGGAGCTTTTCCATGTTTTGATAGGATGTTTTCAGTGCTTCCTTAAAGTCTGTTCCAAAGGAAGTAACAGCTAGTACGCGCCCTCCGTTGGTGACCACTTTCCCGTCTGACAGTTTAGTGCCCGCGTGAAAAACAATAGAATCCTCAATATTGTCCGTTCCTGTGATTTCCTTGCCTTTTTCATAGGCCTCTGGATAACCACCTGATACTGCCATAACCGTTGTTGCCGCCCTTTCATCAATTTGAAGGTCTACTTGGTCCAAAGTTCCATTGGCCATCGCGAGCAACACCTCAACTAAATCACTTTTTAGCCTTGGCATAACAACTTCCGTTTCGGGATCTCCCATACGGACATTGTACTCGATAACTTTAGGTTCGTCCCCTACCTTGATCAAACCAATGAAGATGAAACCAACATATGGTAGATTGTCCTTTTTAAGGCCGTCTACGGTCGGCTTCACAATTTGGCTCTCTATCTTGTCCATGAACACTGAATCTGCGAAAGGGACCGGTGAAATAGCCCCCATGCCACCTGTATTAAGTCCAGTATCTCCTTCTCCTATTCGTTTATAATCTTTCGCCGTTGGCAGAATCTTATAGTTGGTTCCATCAGTTAGTACAAAACAGCTCAGTTCAATCCCATCCAAGAACTCTTCAATCACCACCGTAGCACTTGCATTTCCGAATTTGGAATCTACCAACATGGATTTAAGCTCATCCTTGGCTTCTTGGATATCTTGAAGAATCAACACACCTTTTCCAGCTGCAAGTCCATCGGCCTTTAATACATAAGGAGGCTTCAAGGTTTCCAAAAAGTCATATCCTTCTCCCAATGTTTCACTGGTAAAACTTTGATAGGCCGCTGTCGGAATATTGTGCCTCATCATAAACTCTTTGGCAAATTCCTTGCTTCCTTCAAGTTCGGCAGCGGCTTTTTCGGGACCGATTACAGGAATTGATTTGAGATCGGCATCATTCAGGAAAAAATCGTGCACTCCATTTACCAAGGGGTCTTCTGGTCCAACAACCACTAAATCGATGTTTTCTTTTAACACCAATTTTTTGATGGCTTCAAAATCGTTTACCCCAACCTCAATATTGGTAGCTATTTGTGAAGTTCCTGCATTGCCAGGTGCTACAAATAACTTGGATGTTTTAGGGCTTTGTGAAATTTTCAGGGAAATGGCATGTTCACGACCGCCAGCTCCCAAGACCAGGATATTCATGGATGAAAGTTTTGGTAAAAATACGTTTTGATGGGAATTTGGTCTAAAGATTTGGCGAGAAATCTCTATGCGACTCCCATAATTGGTCGTGCGGAAGTGATTTAAAATACCCGAACACCTTTTTCAGACCTTCGGAGCGATGGACCTTGGGTTCCCAATCCAGAATTTCCTTAGCTCTAGAAATATCGGGTTGTCGTTGCATCGGGTCGTCCTGGGGAAGTGGTTTGAATACTATCTTTTGGTCGGTTCCCGTTAGCTTGATGATTTCTTCTGCGAATTCGAGAATGGTAGTTTCATCAGGGTTTCCAATGTTGACAGGCTCCACATAATCGCTCATCAGAAGTCGGTAGATGCCCTCTATTTGGTCATCGATATAGGTGAAGGAGCGAGATTGTGAGCCATCTCCAAAAACGGTCAAATCCTCCCCACGAAGTGCCTGACCCATAAAAGCAGGGACCACACGGCCATCGTTCAGTCGCATTCGAGAACCGTAGGTATTAAATATTCGAACGATTCGCGTGTCCAAACCGTGATGTCTATGGTACGCCATGGTGATAGATTCCATAAAACGCTTGGCTTCATCGTAAACTCCTCTTGGACCGATGGGACTCACATTCCCGAAATAATCTTCATTTTGGGGGTGCACCAAAGGATCTCCATATACCTCTGAAGTCGACGCCACTAAAATTCGTGCTCCATGGTCTCTGGCGAGCCCCAACAAGTTGAGCGTACCCAATGAGCCAACTTTAAGCGTCTCAATCGGGATTTTTAAATAATCAATAGGACTTGCGGGGGAGGCAAAGTGAAGCACATAATCCATTTTACCTGGAACATGGACAAACTTGGTGACATCGTGATGAAAGAACTCGAACCGTTTTAGGTGGAACAGGTGCTCAATGTTTTTGATATCCCCGGTAATCAGGTTATCCATTCCTATGACGTGGTGTCCCTCGGCTATAAACCTGTCACAAAGGTGAGATCCTAAAAATCCAGCTGCTCCGGTAATGAGTGTTTTTTTCATTTTTTCTCTTTCTTCTTTTTTGGAGAAGATTCTTTTTTCCCTTTAATGGCGTCTATTTTTCTGCGCAATAATATTTTTTGTTTAAGTGTGGTAAAGTTATAATTGTACCTAAAAAATATAAACGCCAAAAAAATAACAACGCTTACCAGCATAATCACCATTCCTGTGTTTTTTGCCTTACTACCTAGAATAATAAATAGGACAACAAAAATAATATTGAAACACCCTATGATAAAGCTAGCTTGTTTATGGGAGAGGCCCCAAAAATCTATCAGGATATGATGAATATGATTACGGTCTGGAGAAAATGGCCCCTTTTTATTGGCAATCCTAATGGTAAACACCCGTGCTGTATCGAATAATGGGACAATCAAAATACTGATGGCGATTAACGGAGCGTTTTCTAATAAAAATGGTAATTCTCCATAAGCTGTAGGTTCAAGCGCTAAAAATTTTAATGTCAGAATACTAATAACAAACCCAATTATTAAAGAACCTGTATCTCCCATGAATATTTTTTTGTTGGAGGAAACGTTAAACCCAAAAAATGCCATTAAACAGGCATTCATGGTAATGGCGATTAGTGCAAAAAAATATTCTTGTGACAAATAAAAAATCGTTGTATAAATTACCATTATTACAATACCTACTATCGATGCCAAACCATCAATACCATCGATCAAGTTATATGAATTGATAATGGTAAGCATTAAAAACCCTCCTATCACTAAATAAAGGTAATACGGTATCTCATAAATATTCAAAAACCCATTGAGAGACTCAATGCCAAAACTATCATTGACCAAAACAAAACTGATTGCCAATATTTGCGCTATTAACTTAGATACTGGCGAAAGAACAACCAAGTCATCTTTTAGTCCCACTATGAACAAGATCGTAAGTCCGGGTATAATGTAAATGTATTCTAAATGTTCCGCTCTACCTTTTATAAAAAACAAGGTGAAAACCAGGCAGTAAAAAAAAGCTATTCCACCTAAAGTGGGTGTTTTTGACTTATGAGAGCTTCGATGATTTGGATCATCCATCAGCCTTTTATATTCAACGACCCCTATTATTCTGGGAATCGTCAGATAGGTCAATAAAAAAGACCCTATAAAAAGTAAAATGGCGGTTTCGAGAAAATACATTTGTCACGCTCGTTTATATCCTTCCAAAGATAATCTTAATAAGGAACTTCAGAAGAGATGTTTGCCTAGAAAATCGAGTAGGTTCTTTTAACAGACGGTAAAACCATTCGAGACCGAGTTTTTGATAAAATTTTGGAGCTCTTTTTTTTAGTCCAGTGTAAACATCAAAACTACCTCCCAAGCCCATATAAAGAGCAGGATGTTGATTTAAAAGGTCAGACATTAACATCTCTTGTCTTGGGCTTCCTTGGGCAACAAATACAATCTCTGGTTTTTTATTTAATAATTCCACTATCAATTTATCTTTGTCACCTTCCTTAAAAAACCCATCACGATGTCCTTTAATATTAATTCCGGGAAAATCTCCTTTTAATTTTGCCACTGTCTGTTCAATAACCGGATGTGTTGCGCCGATTATGTAAAAAGACTTTGATTTGGCGTATTTTGATATAATGTCCAACCAAAACTCAGCTCCGGCAATTTTAACCGCGCTTACTCCTTTTCTTCTTAGAGCTAATACTGCCCCGATTCCATCTGGATAACCAATATTGTCATTGATCAATGCGTCCAGCTTGTCATCAATTTTATTCAGTTTTTCCGCATTAAGTGCGATTAGTATTTTTTTCTTGTCGCTTATATAGCTCAAAAAATCATCCTTGGAGCCAAATGCATAAATTCGCTTTCCGTTGACTAGCTGGCTCTTAATGTCCATACTCAATAATTAACTGTAATTTATGGGTTAAAGGTACCAATTATTTAAGGTACTTATCTCGAGCCACCTGATGCAATTACCTGGAGTAAACAACAAAATTGTGCTGTTGTGCCATTACATCAACAAAATTTTTAAGCTTTTTTAATGAGTAAGGTGTAAACGCTTTGGGATGTCCAATTAGCACAAAACTACCTTCATTAGCTGTTTTTTTGATGTAATTTTTGAGTGCCTTTTTAATGAGGGAAATTTTAAATCCGTCTATTGAAACAACGGAATATGAAGAAGTTGACATTAGCCGAAGGGCTTCTTTTTTACTCATGGGCACAGCGGCACCATCCCCTATTGAATTATGTTCAGTGCTCCCTTTTAATTTTTTAAAAGCAAAATTCCAAAAAAACAGGGGGCTCACTTTAATGGAGCTTATAGGAATTTCAAAAAACTCCCCTTTTGCATCCGGTTTTGTTAGGTTGTTGGAAAATTGGTAATCTCTTTGATATGGTTCTATATTTCGGAAGTCAAAGCTTTGATTGTGTGAAGAATAATATCCTTGCGGATATACCGAGCTATCAATCAATACCCCATTTGCTTTAAGTGCCTTTCCTATATTGCTAAAAGGTTGTGCAGACCAACCACCTGCTCGATAAGCGACCGGAGATTTACCAGCAATTCTTTTTAAAACATTTGTATAATTGGTGACAATATCGAGCACTTCATCCTCCCCAAAATCCGAAAGCTTGTAACGAGTAGTGTCAAAAACCCACTTTTCACCATCATAATAAGAGTCTTCCCAATGCGGGTGCACATGCAGTTCAATTCCATGCCCGTCGGAAGCTAAATCTTTAATCTGAGTGGTAACTTTTATATAGTCTTCCTGTAATTTTTGATAATCTGCTTTTTGTTTTTCTAGAGCCACTAAGTAACCAGCATCTACAAAGAAACTGGCTTTTATTCCATGTGGATCCAATATTTTAAGAAGATCTTCTGTAGGTTCTATAATACACTTGTCGACCGAGCCACTCTTAGGGCCAAAAAAAAGTTCATAGTCGAGGGTAATGTAGATTTTCATTTTTTTCATTTTTTGAGGGTTCTAACCCATATAAGAACAGAGAGGCAAATACTGCAAAAAACTCTATTCCTTTAATTCTAATCATAGTTGATTCGGTAAAATTGATTAAAATAAGTGCAAAAAAAATAAAAGTGAATATAACGTCTTTTCTTTTAATGCCTAGAATAAGCAAAAACCCAAGGGAACAGACATAAAAAAAACCGCCAACAATACCATTCCTACCCAAAAATTCTAGCAACTGATTATGGGCGTTCAAATCACTTTTGGCCGCTTGTTCAAATCCCAATTCCATATATTTATCATTCCTAGCCTGTTCTATATTTGCTAAACCAACACCAAAAAAAGGGTTTTCTCGAAATATTAGATACGAAGCTTCCCAACGATCTAATCTTTTATCCTCAAAAAACGCTTCCTTTGAAAACAATCTTTGCTGAACATAATCACTTGAATATTTTTTAAAAAGGCCAGTGAAAGCGATTATCCCAAAAAATATTAAAAAAACCTGAGTTCTATATTTCTTAAAATTGCGGATTAAAAAGTAAACAGAAAATATTAACAGCAGCAATAGTGCCATTCTACTTGCCATTTGAAACAATCCAAGAAGCAAGAACAACACAATTGAATCTTTTAAAAAGCCTTTTTCTTTTCTTTGCTCAACTAAATATGCTATTGAGGTTACTGTGAATAGTCCTAGGTAGGTAGGGTGTGTGTCTGCTATTTTTGTAAATTCATACCCTACATGCCTCCATCTGTAAAAATAATTCAAGGGTTCCTTTCCCCGAATCATTTCGTATATCAAGTTTCCATAACATATAAGCAAAGTAACCGCGCAGCCCAATACCAAAAATTCAAATATTTGATTTCTTTTGTCGTAATCATTGTATTTCTCTGTGGATAAAATCAATGGCACCAATAAAAAGGACCAATACCTTTCCAAATACTTGAACCCATTTGTAAAATTTGTTCCATAAAATGCTCCAATTACAGCCAAAATAAAAAAAACAAATACCGGCCAATATCTTGAAACATTCTTAGGGCTGTTCGAATTAGGGTTCGCAACAAATGCCAAGATGCCCAAAACAACATAAGCAGTAAGCAATATATTGTTAAGTCGTGTATACATGGGGATTGTAAAAACGACTAAACATAACAACCAATGCCTATACTCAAGTATCTTTTTCAAATCTTGTACTTGTTAATAACCATAAACGGAAATGTGAGCAAAGAATAACATATTTGTTTCCATCGACTAATATTGGACCTCCACTTGTAATCTGGTTTAATAACTATTCTTTTTTCGCTTTTAATTCTGTTTCCACCTATTATGTGAGGCATCTCTAAAAATTCTGGTAAAACCGCCTCTTTCTCCTTATCCTCAAAAACATGACGGTTAATTCGGTGCACTTGACCTATTGGGTCTGACACAAAATCTTCATACCTAACCTTAATTACCCTACGATCCGACCAACATACCAATTGCCCAAAAAAATTGATGAGACAATAGTAGATGATTGTTGACAATGGTGATCTTGGTGTCTGTACCTTTTTGCCAAAAGAGTTTATAACACCACGGACATCTCTTACCACATAAATGCCCTTAACATTTATCTTTTTGCTTTTTGACAATAATAGGTATCGAGCAATGTATTTGGAGGAATCCAACAATATCTTGTTCGGTTTATCATTGGAGATTTTAGTGAATATTTCTTCTTGTATTGATAAGTATTCATTATCCGATTTATTGGACAATAATATTTTGGGAATATTGCGATGGCTCTCTTTTTTCTCACTGAACAATAGTTCTTCTGCTGTTTGTTTTGGTAACTGGCCTATAATTTCACTCCAAAATTCGCATTCTTTAAGCGCAAGACCGCAAGAACATTGTTTTTCATCTATTAAATGTTCCCTGAATTGGTGCATCTCACCCAACGTTAAAATCTTACTGTTGGTATTTAATACCGTTGCTAAAAGGGTTGTGCCGCTCCTGCCAGCGCCTAAAAGGTAAATTAGGTGTTTATTAGAAGAAGTCTGCATGTTTTTATAGTGTGATTACCAAAGTTGTTTTAACCAAAAAATGAGCTGCGAATAATGCCCAAGGATATCAATCAAACCAATAATCCAAGTCTTATTCCTGAATAAAGTAATCCTGATCACTTATGGTCTTCTATAAACTTTAGTTTCTTTATTTCTTCAAACATTTCTGGCCAAACATTGTATAAGGAAACCTTCTCAAATGAATTACCGACCCTATACTCATCATAATATATTAGGTGGGTATTTGAATCATCAAAATATCTATATTGCCCAAGTTTAAAAGAAACAGGTGATTCATTGTGCATATTTGCACCATAGACCCTATTATTATAGCCATTGAATGGAGTATAAGGCTCATTGTTTACCCAACTTGCAATATATCCATCGCTAGTATCACTCCATTTTATCTCAAAAACAAAGTCATTCCACTCTCCCAATTGAATTTTTTTAAGCGCAACAACACTCCAAACATTGCCATATTCATCGAATTCCTGCTTGCCGTTGTTTCCATACCTCATTATAATATAAAAGTTTACATTGTCGTTAGTAGTCAGTAAAAGGGCAATACTGGGCCGGTTGTATTTATTGTGCTTTCTATAGTGAGACCATGACTTTCCTGGAGCTGGTCTACTGTGCCATTGAGAAATCATGGTTTCTCTACCCAGATTAATGCTATCATATTTAAAAGATTCTGGTACTTTAATGCTTAAGGCACTGAACTTAGTATCGCCAATAGAGTCGTAAAGCCTTGTGACTATTTCCGCTCTTTTAGCAATACCGTTCTTCCCGGTAGAATTCATCTCGGTTATCAGAAAATTATCCTTTAATCTCCCATCTATGCTATCTGACGACAAGTAGTATTTATTGTTCTCAGTTATCTCATAATACCACTTTTTTTTCATTTTTATTGAATCAAAAGAATCAGAATATTTAAATGATTCAAAATCAATTTTTTGACAATAAATACAAATTGGAAGTATAAATAGTATTAGGCAAAAAGCTTGTTTCATTTTCTATAATTTAAAACTTTAGCAGGCACCCCGCCAACTATGGCATAATCGG
This sequence comes from uncultured Allomuricauda sp., assembly GCF_947258355.1. Lineage (GTDB taxonomy): Bacteria > Bacteroidota > Bacteroidia > Flavobacteriales > Flavobacteriaceae > Flagellimonas. The sequence goes on along the minus strand of NZ_CAMYIC010000018.1, from coordinate 65,469 downwards.
GAACATCCTTTGTTACTACAGCTCCTGCAGCTATTATTACATGATTTCCGATAGTGCACCCAGCCGTAATTATAACATTGGCACCTATCCAAACATCGTTGGCAATAGTAGTTTTATAGTGGTTTTTTCCTTGCTGTTGTATGGGTATGTCCAGTCTGTCATACTTATGGTTTCTGGAGTAAATCTTTACATCCGGTCCCATGATTACATTGTTTCCTATACTTACATTGGCTTGTACCATACATCTAGTGCCAAGTTCAGAACAATCTCCTATAATGGCATTGGGTGAAACTTCCGCCCCCTTCTTAACCCTTGGCTTCTTTCCGCATTGCTTTGTATATGCTTTAACCAAAACACTTCTCATCCGAGGAAAAAATAATGCGTAGGGCCTATAATCTTCTGGAGTGTTTTTAAAAAAAATAAGGTATATGGCAAAAAGGATTTTTTTCAACTTTTGGTCAGATTCTGATAAATGTTATACAAATTGCTACAAACCTCTGACAAAGATAGCTCTTTAAATGAACTGAGTGCTCCTTTTTGGAGTTTCAAGTATTCGTTTTCGTCCATATCCATGGTGCTGATCAAACACTTTAAAAGTTCATTGTCATTGTCCACAGGTACTGTAAATCCGTTAATCCCTTCTAGCACTTGTTCTTTAAACTGGGGTATGTCGGATGTAATTACCGGAAGACCACAGTACATTGCTTCTATTGTGGCTGTAGGAAAACCTTCATTCCTTGACATTAGAATAAAGAATCGAGATTTGTTGTATAGCCCTCTTAGCTGAGGCTGGGTCTGATTTTGCCTAATTGTTATATTATACGATTTCGACAGCTCCTTAATTTCTCCTAAATATTCACCGGAACCACAGAAACAAAAAGAGTATTCTTTAGAAGGAAGATTTTTAATAGCCTTGATTACAACATCAATGCCTTTTCGATGAATAAAGGAGCCAACAAAGATGAAATCAAATTCCTTTGGTTGTTTTTTTTCGTGATAAAATACATTATGGTTCACACCAACAGGAAGGATTTTTCCCACCTCGAGGTTTAACTTTGTATTCACCAAATTGGCCAAAGTTTTTCCAACAGGTATTGTAAAGTCAATAATTTTAGCAACTTTTCTTAATCTGTTTTTGTTCCCGTCATTAACATTGACCGTTATATCCTTTCCGTGAAACGTTACAACCACTTTGGTTTTTGGGTGAAGTTTCTTGTAAATCCAAACAAAATAAATTAATGGATAAAAAAAATGGAGGTGAACCAAATCATATCTTCTAGGCAAAAACTTTAAGAACGCTGCAAAGGCTTTAAGGTACTTTAAGACTGAGCCCAGTTTAGAAGTAAACTTGCGCTCAAGATAAAAAATGTCAATACTATCCTTTCCTGACATCATATTCTTTAGTTCATCGTATTGGTTTTTCACAAAAATTCCAGCATAAGGCTTTTGCTTGCTGGGGTACATATTGGAAACTATTAGAATATTCATTTAATCTTTTTTGTGAAATTGAAGGGATTTATCTTCCTTAAAAATAAACTTGTAACCCATAATAAAGGGAAGACTTAAAAATATGTAAATATTATTGGTAAAGGTCGGGTTCGTAAAGGAAAAAAAAAGAAACACAACCAAAAATGCACTCGTCATGACTGGTTTATTGGTTTTGTTATTATCGTGTAAAAACCTTTTAAAATAGTAAAATATTAGCCCAAACAATAGAAGTCCTAAAATCCCATACTCCCCTAAAACTGAAGCAAGACTACTATCATATATTCCTGCCATTTCCGTAAAAAAATAACGGTCAGCAACGCCAAAATCTTCATATACCTGGCTCCCTTTAGAAAAAACAGAGCCAAAGGTGGCGGCTCCTGTTCCTATTGGAAAATAGCCATAGGATATTTGTATTGCCATGTTAATGATTATCCCACGTATATAAAAGCTCTCTAAACTGAAACTATCATTGAGGTTTCTAATCATCGTATCCAAAAAGTCGGTATAAATCACAATTATTCCAATACAAACAAATGATAATGATAGTACTGTAAGGAGAATTTTTGCCTTTCTTAGAACAAGGTTTTTATAGAAGAAGAGAAAGAAAAGAAAAACCCCTAAAAAAGCACTTCTAGAATCTGTAAGTAATATTATAAACATTAATCCTATAAGGATTGTCCAATCCCTTTTGTTAAGCATCCTTTGCGCCATATAGGCTCGATTGAGCACTAGTCCTATAGACAAAACCATAAAATAAGCCAACTGATTTGGGTTTATCCATCCACCATATCTAATTATTTTGGTGAATGGCCTGCTAGAAACTTTTAAGCCAATAAAATGATTGAAATCAGTTGCGAATACTATATTCAAAAGAACTCCCAACAATAATATTCCCAGAAGTGTCCAATAAAACCTCCTAACCAACAATTGGTCATTTTTGAACAATAGAAAAAAAGCCAAGGTAATAATACTGAACTTTAAGGTAACCAAAGTTTGAAAAATGATATCGATCAAGTTTTGATTTAGGCCAAAAAGTACACTGATGCATATAGAATAGAAAAAGAAAAGTACAACCAATAAATAAACCATTTTGACTTTTCTAGCCAGCAAAATGTATAAGGAAAATAAACCGACGGAGAACAATAACAACACCTCATCCAAATAGGAAAGATTTATGCCCATAAGGTGCGACAAGGGTCTATTGAAAATGCTTATAAAGACTATTAAAAGCAGTAGGGATTTATATACCCTGTCATAAATTAGTTTTCCTTTTTCCATTCATTAAAGTCGATACCAGTGACCTTTTCCAATAACTTTATATCCTCTATGTAGTAATTATACAATTGCTTTTTTTCAAATTCAAAGTCTTCTTTATCTGCTTTACTCTCTTTTGTGTTCCATTCATTTATGGCCCACCTGATCTTTGTGCGTCTATGTAAGGGGAGTATTGGATCTATAATATTCACCAATGCTTTCCTTATGTTGCTTTGCTTAAAAAAAAGTGTTTGAACCAATGAGGACTTAACACTTCCTGTCTTGTTAAGTAAGTTATATTCTGGCTCATATCCTTTATCCACTCCTAAGAACTCATATACTTTTTTAACAACCTGACTAGGATTGTTCTGTACTTCCTCATACTTAATAACCATTACCTGCTTTTTTGGAAAAAACCTATATACATGCTCCATTTGTTTCCCATAAAGGCCATGAGACCTATAAGTTAGCCCAGATCTAATTTGAATGTCACTACTTTCCATTCTTTCACTCTCTCTATCTATGGCTTCATTGAAGTTTAGGGTTTCTAACTTCATCTTTTTAAAATATTCATATGCCGAAATAGCCCTATCAACAGGGTTTCTTAAGACCACCAATATCTTAGCATTTGAATCAAAACCATAAATTCTTTCAATAGCTACTGGATAATACATATATTGGACGCAACCCTGCATCACGATTGACTCTCCAGCACAGCCCTCTTCTTTATATGCATCCTGCAAAGACCCTATTCCTTTTTCGAAAAAAGTATCCCGTGAAAAAAAGGGGAAATCCTTTAAACTACTGGGACCACAAACCTCTGGATGCTGTGCAACCCAATTGTATAAAGATGTCGTCGCTGATTTTTGAGCTCCTATCAAAAAGGTATTTGGTCTTACATCACCTTCATTCATATTCTTCTAAAATTGTAATATGATGTTATATTAAGCTTCCTTTTCAAATATATAGCTCCTAAAAGGTTCCAACTTGCTATACTAACAGCAGTTGAGATTGCTGCCCCAACCCCTCCATATAAAGGGATTAGAGTCACATTAAGGATAATATTCAGAAATAGGGCCAACACCACTATATTTTGATACACTTTTTGTTTTCCAACCATTTGCAAAATTGTTCCCACAGAACCCGAAATTGAATTAACCAACTGACCTACACACAAAATAACCAAAATAATCCCTCCTTTGATAAACTCTTCACCAAAAATATTCAGCATGGGTTTGCGCAAAACCACTATTGCAATAACAATGGTCAAAGTGGTATAAAAGTTTAATGCTGTAGTAAGTTTGACAATTTTTTTTAAAGATGTCGTGTTTTCTTCTTGATGGTATTTTGCCAATTTTGGTGCTAAAATTGAGTTTATGGCCTGAAGTGTAAAGCTGGTCAAGGTGGCCAACCTTAGTGCAACGTTATAAATCCCTACGTTCTCATCAGTTTCATATATTCCAAGAATAAATGTGTCAAGCCACCCTAATATTATTAAAATAGTCGAAGACAACATCATGGGAAATGAATCTCGTAAAAAGGCCCAGGAGTTGGTATTTGATACGAATGAAACTTGTTCTAGAGTTCTAAACACAAGAAAAAGTGAAATAAGGGAAAGGGCAAGAACACCAAAAAAATGTGCTTTAATAGCGTTCAAGGGTGTATCGATCAGCAATCCAATTATCAATAAGCTTAGAGCCGTAAAAGTGAATCGTCCTGGGTTATTTATAAAAGCAAACCAGTTATTACTCTTCTTCGCCCTTAACAGGCTTGCACACATCAAGGAGGACGTCCAAAATGGTATTGCAATTGCGGTCCATATTATATATGGGGCCAATTGAGGTTTTTCAAAAATTTTAAAAACAAAGACGTCCTTAAGGGCATAAAGAACAACTGCAATTAACGTTGATGCAACGAATGATTTTAACCAAGCTTTATAAAATAAGCCTTTGTCTTTCCATTTTTCTTCAGCTGCATAAAATTTCACCAAGTTTATGTCAAGACCCAATCTGCCCATAATACTGGCAAATAAAAACAAAGAAAAACAAATGGATACCAGTCCGTAGACGGACGCCCCATATTTTTTGGTGACCAAAAAAGTAAACACATATGCCATAAAAAGGCCACCTATTCGAATCAGTAAAAATGAAAAACCTTTCTCAAGTATTTCCTTTGAGTCAAAATCGTTGGTTATATTATGAAGTTTCTTTTTTAAAGACATTCACTTATACAGAAAGGTTTAAAATGTGGTTCACAGCCAACTATGTGCATGGTGAAATTTTATCGAAGAAATGAAAAACTCAAAAGTTAGGGAGCAATCAAAACTCCTTAAACAACCATCCCCGCTGCCACTGTCTCATTGGTGGCATCATCAATCAAAATGATGCTCCCCGTCGTTCTGTTCTCGCGATAAGGATCTACCATTAAAGGTTTCGTGGTTCTGATTTTTACCTTACAAATATCGTTCATGGACATCTCAGTATCGTCGGAACTGCGGTTCAACGTATTGATATCAATTTTATACAACACCTCTTTTACCATAGCTTTTTGCTCGTTGGAAGTGTGTTTAATGGTGTATTTGGCCCTTGGTTTGGCTGGAGAGTTGTTCAGCCAGCACAACATCACTTCCAAATCTTGTTGAGCCTCTGGCTTATTGTTCGAGCGAACTATCATGTCCCCTCGGCTAATATCAATATCGTCTTCTAGAGTAATGGATACTGACATTGGGGCGAAGGCCTCTTCAACCTCACCAGAAAACGTATCTATACTCTTGATTTTTGAGTTAAACCCAGATGGCATAACTGTAACTTCATCGCCTTTTCTTAACACACCACTTGCGATTCTACCAGCATATCCGCGATAGTCCCTATATTCATCACTTTGTGGTCGTAGAACTGTTTGAACAGGGAACCTGGCATCCACTTTATTGATGTCACTACTAATATGCATGGTTTCCAATGTGTGCAGCAATGGTGCTCCCTGATACCATTCCATGTTTTTAGATCGGTTTACCACATTATCACCCAACAATGCGCTAATTGGAATAAAGCGAACATCCTTTACCAATAGTTTGGATGAAAATTCCTCGAATTGGGAAATTACTTTGTTATAGGCCTCCTCTGAAAAGTCGACCAAATCCATCTTGTTGATACAAACGATTACGTGTGGTATTTGCAATAAGGAAGCAATAAAAGCGTGCCTTTTGGTCTGCTCTATCACGCCATGCCTGGCGTCAACCAAAATTATGGCCGCATTGGCCGTTGAAGCCCCTGTAACCATGTTTCGGGTATATTGAATATGCCCAGGGGTATCCGCGATAATGAATTTTCGCTTTGGTGTGGTAAAGTAACGATATGCCACATCGATGGTGATACCTTGTTCCCTTTCATCGCGAAGGCCATCGGTAAAAAGTGCCAGGTCGACGCCGTCGTGCCCTTTCTTTTTACTTGTACTTTCAATGGCTTCCAATTGGTCTTCAAAAATGGATTTTGAATCGTATAATAGGCGGCCGATTAGCGTACTTTTTCCATCATCCACACTTCCTGCCGTTGTAAATCGTAAAAGTTGATTATTGTCCAACATATCTTTGTCTAAAAATATCCTTGTTTTTTTCTGTCTTCCATTGCTGTTTCCGAACGCTTGTCATCACTTCGGTTGCCTCGCTCGGTTTGTCTCATTGCCGACACCTCTTGAGCTATTTTCTCCACGGTGTCAGCATCTGACTCAATCCCCCCCGTAATGGTGATATCGCCAAGAGTCCTAAAACGTATTTTCTTGGTGACCACTTCCTCTCCTTCATCCAACTTTAAGAATTCAGAGTTGGGAATCCATGAGTTGCTTCTCCAAACCACTTCTCTTTCGTGAGCAAAGTAAAGGGATGGAATTTGTATGTTTTCACGTTTGATATAGTTCCAAACATCCATTTCGGTCCAATTACTTATTGGAAAAACCCGGAAATGTTCTCCTTCAAATTGTTTTCCATTGAACAGGTTCCATAACTCAGGTCTTTGGTTTTTGGGGTCCCATTGCCCGAAATCATCCCTATGCGAAAAGAAACGTTCCTTGGCACGGGCCTTTTCTTCGTCCCTTCTACCACCGCCAATTGCACAATCCACTTTATTGGATTCAATAGCATCCAATAATGTTGTTATTTGAAGAGCATTTCTAGTGGCGTTCTTCCCTTTTTCCTCGGCAACCCTGCCTTGGTCTATGGATTCCTGTACAGATCCAACTATAAGTCTTACCCCTAAACTTTCGATAAGGTCATCCCTGAATTTTATGGTTTCCGGAAAGTTGTGTCCCGTATCCACATGCATCAAAGCAAATGGTATTTTACTGGGGTAAAATGCTTTTCTGGCCAAATGGGTCACCACAATGGAATCCTTTCCTCCAGAAAATAAGATTACTGGATTTTGGAACTGGGCCCAAACTTCTCGAAGCACAAAAATGGCTTCAGACTCTAGCTCGTCTAAATAGTTTAAATAATATTTACTCATTACAATTGTAATTTGGGTCGGATCAATTCGTATATTCTATTAACTGACTCTTCAACAGACTCTTTTTCCGTTAAAGTGATATCTGGGCGCAAAGGTACTTCATACGGACTGGAAATACCCGTCATATCTTTTATTTCACCTTTTCTTGCTTTTTTGTACAGTCCTTTAACATCTCTTCTCTCACATTCTTCCAAGCTGGTATCCACAAAAACCTCAACATAATTTTCCTCGCCCACGGTATCTTTAATTAGGTTTCGGTCTTTTTCAAAGGGAGCAACAAATGCAGCCAACACCACCATTCCTGCGTCCACAAATAGATTTGCCACTTCTCCAATTCTTCTATTGTTTTCTGAGCGATCTTCAGCCGAAAAACTTAGGTCCCTATTAATTCCTTTCCTAACATTATCACCGTCGAGCGTGTAGGTTCTTATGTTCTCTTTAACCAGTTTTTGTTCCAGGCCATTGGCTATTGTGGATTTTCCCGAACCCGAAAGACCTGTAAAAAATATTAGGAACGAATTGTGGCCATTGGCCTTTCTTCTTTCATTCACCCCAATTTTATAGTCGTGCCTTATGATGTTCTCCTCCATTTCTTTGCTCGTTTTCTTTTATCCAGACCATAATTGATTTTGTACCAAGACCTTTCGTGAAAATAATACAGTATCATCTTGGTAACAACCTCTGCAAAACCAATTTTAAGTCCAGTGAAGGGGTCTCCGGATATTATCCAAGACAAAATTATGGTGTCCAAAGTACCCAGAACCCTCCAGGTTACCGTTTTTATCAAGTGCCTTCTGCGACTGTCTCCAATACCAACTTTTAACCATAATCTCTCATGCAAGTAATATAGTCCCATTTTGGTGACCACTTCCGCCAAACCAATCTTAAGTCCAGTAAATGGATTTCCGGTAATAATCCACGAAAGAAGTATAGTATCCATCGTGCCTACCACCCTCCATGTTATGGTCTTGGCCAAGTGTCTTTTATAGGAAACCTTTTGCGTCATTTACCTAACTAAGAAAAAGGGATTTAACAAATTTTCCTTGTTGTATACCAAATCTTTACCGGTCTCCCAATTGGTGACTTTTAGGCCCACGGCGGTGCAAATGGCATGGCCCGCAGCCGTGTCCCATTCCATTGTAGGAGCCACTCTGGGATAAATGTCTGCTTTGCCTTCTGCTACGATACAAAATTTTAAAGAGCTTCCCTTAGACACAATTTCCACTTCTTTGCCCTCGTCTTTCAACTTTTTTATAAAAAGTTCCGTTTCCTCGTTCATGTGGGACCGGCTACCCACCACTCTTGTTGATTTATTCTCTTTTCCCTTTGGTTTCATTATATTTTCATTACCAAACAAATCATCTGGCAACGTATTCGTATCTCCCTCCAAAGTGACTTTATAAGAATTGCCCTTTTCAACATTGGCATAATAGAGTTCCTTGGTCACAGGCACATAGATAACCCCAAGAATCGGGACGCCATTTTCAATCAACGCTATATTGACCGTAAACTCCCCATTTCTTTTGATGAACTCCTTGGTGCCATCCAACGGGTCCACCATCCAACATACATTCCAGGCTTTCCTTTCGCTGTAATCAAGATTCTTATTCTCCTCGCTAATTATCGGAATATTTGTTTCGGTTAAGTAGGACATTATCACCCTGTTGGATTCCAAATCTGCTCTTGTCAATGGAGAGTCATCCTTTTTAAACTCAGTGCCAAAATCCGCGGAGTCATAAATATCCATAATTGCGCTGCCGGCATCAATTGAAGCTTTAATGGCAAGTAAAAGTTGATGTTCTAAATTAATGGGGTTCAATTTTATTGTCTTTTGGGTTAGTGTTCCAAATATTTTGGCAAGTTCTTATCTTTTTCAGAGAGTAGCAAATCGTTCGGACCTATCCACCACTCTATATTCAGTTCAGGGCTGTTATAGTGAATACCGCCTTCGGTCCCTGGATTATAATAATTATCACATTTATACAAAATTGAAGCCGTATCACTCAACGTTAAAAAACCATGTGCAAATCCTCGTGGTACGAACAGTTGTTTTTTGTTCTCGTTGTTCAGCTCAATTGAAAAATGCTGGGCAAAGGTAGGAGAATCTTTACGTAAATCGACCACCACATCCTGAATTCTTCCATCCAAAACCGAAACAAGTTTGGCCTGGGCATGCTCCCCTTTTTGAAAATGTAACCCTCGCAACACTCCTTTATGGGAAAAAGATTGATTGTCCTGAACAAAATTTATTTCTTGGCCTATGGCTTTACAAAATTCTCTTTGATTAAAACTCTCAAAGAAATATCCACGATCATCTTCAAAGATTGTAGGTTCGATTATAAAGCACCCCTTTAATTTAGTCTCCGTTGCTTTGATCATGCTTCTTTGTTCAAAATGCCCAATAACCTTTCTCCGTAACCGCTCTTCAACAATGGTTCCGCAAGTGTTTCAAATTGTGTTTTGTCAATAAAGCCCATTTCAAAAGCAGCAACTTCAATGGAGCCCACTACCAAGCCTTGACGGTCCTCTATTACTTCAATAAATTGTGAGGCCTGCATTAGCGCCTGGAATGTACCCGTATCTAGCCAGGCTGTCCCTCTATCCAAAATACTTACATTAAGTTTCCCTCTTTTTAAATATTCCTTGTTTACATCGGTTATCTCCAGTTCTCCTCTAGCACTGGGCTTTATAGCTTTGGCTATGGAAACCACTTCGTTGTCATAAAAATAGATTCCAGGCACCACATAGTTGGATTTAGGCACCTTGGGCTTTTCTTCAATGCTGATAACCTTTCCATTTTCATCAAACTCCACTACGCCGTATCTTTCCGGGTCATTTACTCGATATGCATATATGGTGCCGCCATCTGGATTATTGTTGGCTTGCAGCAATTTGGACAAACCGCTGCCATAAAAGATGTTGTCTCCCAAAATCAGGGCAACCTTTTCTTTGCCAATAAATTCCTCACCTATTATAAAAGCTTCGGCCAAACCGTTCGGGGATGCTTGCTCAGCATAGGAAAAGGAACAACCATATTGTTTTCCATCTCCCAATAATTCCTTGAAGAGTGGTAGGTCTTTTGGTGTGGAAATAATCAATATTTCCGTTATTCCGGCGTACATTAAGGTGGACAAGGGATAGTAAATCATTGGCTTGTCATATATGGGCATCAACTGCTTGCTCACCGATAAGGTAAGTGGGTGCAGCCTGCTACCTGTTCCTCCTGCCAATATGATTCCTTTCATTTTGTCCTATACTTGATATTGCTTCTTATAATATTCCAAATAATCCCCTGAGGTAACATTGTTCAACCATTCTTTGTTATCAAAATACCAATCTATGGTTAATTCCAGCCCTTCTTCAAATGTTACCGATGGCTCCCAGCCCAACTCTTGATTAATCTTACTTGCATCGATAGCATACCTTAAATCGTGTCCTGGGCGGTCTTTTACAAAAGTTATTAGTTTTTCAGATGTTCCTGCTTCCCTATCTAGTTTTTTGTCCATCAAACGGCATAATAATCGAGCCAGTTCAATGTTTTTCCATTCATTAAACCCGCCAACATTGTACGTCTCTCCCTTTTTTCCTTGGTGAAATATCAGGTCAATGGCCTTTGCATGGTCTTTTACAAAAAGCCAGTCCCTGGTATAATTTCCGTCGCCATATACGGGCAACGCCTTATTTTGTATGATATTGTTGATGAACAATGGAATCAGTTTTTCGGGAAACTGATTGGGGCCATAATTATTGGAACAGTTCGAAATAATGTATGGTAATTTATAGGTTTCTCCATATGCCCTTACAAAATGATCGGAACTCGCTTTTGAAGCTGAGTATGGTGAATTGGGGTCGTATGCCGTTTTCTCCGTAAAAAAGCCTTCTTTTCCCAAACTACCATAAACCTCATCGGTGCTGATATGATAGAACAAAAACCCTGCGTTCTCTTTAAAAGTTTGTAATGAGGCATTCAACAAGTTGACAGTGCCAAATACATTTGTCCGCACAAAAGCCAATGGGTCGACAATGGAACGGTCTACGTGGGATTCTGCTGCCAAATGTATCAAACCATCAAAACGATTCCGAGCGAAAAGATCATTTACAAAATCTGCATCTGTAATGTCTCCTTTTACAAAGGTATAGTTGGTTGATTGCTCAATATCTTTCAGATTCTCCAGATTGCCGGCATAGGTCAATGCGTCAAAATTGAAAATGTGATAATTACTGTACCTAGTGACGAATCGCCGAACTACATGGGACCCTATAAAACCAGCGCCACCCGTAATTAAAATTTTCTTTGGCACATTCTTTTTCATAAAAGCTCCATTAAAATCTTAGCATTACCCGATTAATTGGCTAGAACGCTATTTGTTGGCCTCTTTGCGAAAGTACGATAATTCGTGTCCAATACAAGCTTGACCTTGTCCGTTAACCCATTCTCTTCCAATATTTGCCGGGCAAATTCATACCATGTCATCGGTTTTCCATCAGTAAAATGATAAAGACCAAAGGGCTTTTTCCCCAATACAATTTCTTTTAGAATAAATTTTGCAAGTGAATCTGTATTTGTCGGACACCCTTTTTGTGCATCCGTGATATGCAAATCATCTCCCGCAAGTGCTCTATTTAAAACTGTACGATAAAAGTTTTGGCCGTGATTTTTATTATACAACCAAGATGTGCGAATAATATAATGGTTGTCCCAAATTTCCTGTATTAATTGCTCGCCCATAAGTTTGGACTTGCCATATTGGTTGATGGGATTGGGGTGGTCCTTTGTGGTATATGGTCCATTTTTATCTCCATCAAAAACATAATCCGTGGAAATATGAACCAATGTTGCCCCTTGACTTTTACATACTTCGGCCAGGTTCTTCACACCTTCCGCATTGACCTTATATGCAGCCTTAGGTTGCTTCTCGGCCTGCTCTACATTGGTGTAAGCTGCACAATTGATACAGAAATCATAACTTTTTTTTTGAAAGGCCTCAACTAGCTCCTTTGATTTGGTAATGTCCAGTTCTTGCGAAGATTTAAAATCAAAATAAAGTGCTGGAAAATCATGGACTATATGTTGAATAGATTTGCCAAGTTGACCGCTGGAACCAGTAACCAAGATTTTAACCATTACATCTGTTTTCCTTATCCAAACTAAAGAACATTTATAGGCTCAGATAATTTTATGACAAGTTATTCTTGCCCGTACGTTTTTAAGTATCGGTTAAGTTCCAATAATGCAAGAAATCCAAATACCAAAATCAATAGTACTATGGGCAGCTTAAACTTATAACTGTTCCATATGCCCTTTTGTTCCACTCCCCTGGTTGGAAAATCACTGATTACATTAACTATGGTGGATTTGTTGGCTCGTTCTTCATTCAATGCCACCAATTTTTCTTTTAAAACGTCTTTTTCCTGAACCAGGGCAAGTTCCCTACTTCTTGACTCCCCTGTTTCTGCCATGTTAATGCTTGTACCTTGCATGGGTTTATCGGCTTCTTTGACCAAAACGGTCCTATACAAACTTTGAAGGGAATCTATTTCAACCAACTGTTTTTTATAAATTTCTTCTTGGAGGTCTAGGTTCTCGTCATTGATTTTCTTTTGAAGCTTAAAATATTCATTGACGGAAATCGAGTTAATGATTGCAGGTTGCGCTTTTTTGGCCACTCTATTATCCGTGCTAATCATGGATATTTGATGAAATCTGGCATCCATTGAATTAAAGTTGTTCAGGTAGTTCTCATAATCAATGGCTTTAACAGTTGTTGTGTCCAATCCGCGAATAAACTCATCAAAAAGTTTTATTTTCTGGTTCTCATCAGAATAGGAATCCGTAAAGATTTCCTTTATTGTAGCTGCTTCATGTTCAGTAATATTTAAAGCTGTTGCTAACGCGACAGAATCTTGTGCCTTCGCCAAGTCATTATAAAAAGCAATATTATTATATAACTGTTGTACACTATTGAAATTAGGTTCGACAACCATTCTGGAAATATATTTTTCTGGCAAAACCTTATCCAATATGTAACCGCCAACACCCCCAATTATGATTGCCGCTGCAATAACAATGATGTTTCTTTGAACAAAAAGGAGGAACGTCATAATCACATGGAAAATGCCCTTAAATATGCTTCCGATGAAATTGAAGAACTTTTGAAAACCCCTTCCGATCATTTGGAACAATTGTCCCAAATCTATTTCATCCGAGTTATTCTGATTTACTGGTTGGTCTGCCATACCTATGAATTGAATATTTGTTTTAAAATTCTGTCTGTGATTAAATATGTGGGTTTAACCCCTGTTGTACCCAATCCGCCAGAAGCTAATGTGCTTCCTGTCTCCAAAGGGTTGTCCGATGCGTAATATGCATAACGTACCTTCACATCCTTTTTTATGCTTTTTCGTATTTGGGAGGCGGACTGTATTGCTTTTTGATAATGCACTCCTTCCATTTCCAAACCTATTACATTCCAGGTGGATTCATGGAAAAATTGCAAAATATCCCTGTTTTGCAGGGATGTTCCCAAAACTGTTACCATTGTGCCCTCCACAACTTTGAGTCCATACCCATTAAAATCTGAGGCGCACAATTCGTTTTTAAAAGGATAATTATCTGCTGTTCCTTCAAAAATATGTGCCGAAGGAATCATTAGGTCTCCCTTGCCTCCCTCTAAAATACCTGCTTTTCCCATAATGGAAACCGAATCCACATTCAGGAAGATTTTTTTATCACCTTCTTTCATTGGTTTCAGCAACTCATCAATGGTTTCGTATGCTTGTTCTCCAAAGGCATAGTCCATAACAAATATAACTGGTTTTTCTTCCTGTGGAATATTCTCTGGTAAGTTATAGCAGCAACTTTGCTTACCGAACTTTGCCGTATCAAAAATCTGGACATCAATATTGGCTCCAGATTCATCATCCAAGAAAATCATACCGTTCTTTTCGGCATGGCTTTTTACCTTTTTGTTGAGTGATTTGTGCTTCTCGGAGCCCAATGCTTCATAAATGTCCAACGATTCACTATCAGGAAACTCTTTTGCCAATGCTTTTTTGGCAAACAATGAATTCATGACACTGTGCATGTTAGCACTTATGATATGAAGCGGCCTATGTATCAAGTTATGGGCCAAAAGGGTCTTTTTAATCTTATCGGCCCACTTTTCACCATGCAGATGGTGTCCCAATCGTTCTCGCAAAAGAGGGCTGAATGTAATGGTTCTTTTATTGCCCGTAGTTTCTTCTTCAATGGCAAGTTTGCCCAACCAATAGATTACATTTAAAAAACGATCTGGGTCTTTTGAGGTTTTTAATTTGTTTTGAATTTCTACCACCTCATCAAAAGTCCTCCCCAAGATATTAGCGCAGTGTATCAAGGCCACTTCCCGCTCATCATCTTCTTTTTCTTCGCTCAATACAAATTCGGTAAGCTTGTCCCAATCACGAATAGTGGCGTTGCCATTGTCGACCAATACCCTCCTTGATATTTTGCCGGACTCAACAAACAAAAAGGTAAGATGGGTCAAAATATCGTAAATATCACTTCGCCCCCTTGTAATCTCAATGTTCATCTGCTCATCGTCTATGCGATAACAGTTCCTTCTTCTTTTAGGTGGGACAATGGCATTTAAGTGAGACTTGGCAAAGCCTTCATCGGAAGTTAAGTTGATGAATCTGCATTCCTCGATGCCTTCGGGCAAACGTTCCAACACATAAATCAACCCATTGAGCTCTGCTTTGTCTTCGGCAATAGTGCCATAAATTTCAGGTCTAAGCAACAGCAAGGCGCTACGAAGTGCATTTCCGGAAACACCGGATGGTTTGTAAAATCCACGATTGAGCAAATGACGCATAGTAATATATAAGCGTTCAATTGCGTTGGTGGACTCCTGTGCCCTGGTTGTCTCTTTTACTTCTGTTGCCATCATATCTTCTGGCAAAAATAAGTGAATTCCTATGAAATTTTAGCTGTTCTTGGTCAACTAATTTTAAAGGGTTGCAATCCATCTGCCACTTTACGGTCGTTGGCCAGGCGCTGTACCTTGTTCTGCCCCCCTAATTTTCCGATGGATTTCATATAGTCTTGAAAACCATTGGATTTAATGGTAGTGATCTTTAAGGGCTGAAGAATGTTTCCGTCGATTAAATCGAAGTAATAGCTGTTCTGTTTCTTCATGCTTTCTTCAATAATCCTAGAAAATTTCACTAGGTCTGATGGCTCTCGCTCAAATTCTATGAACCATTCGTGGTAAGGAAGCTCTCCCTCATCTGGGCTGGTTTGGGGAGCAACCGTAAATTCGTTGACCAATGCATCCGTCTGCTCAACGGCCAGTCGCAAAGCTTCTTCAACTTCCTTGGCAATTACATGTTCCCCAAAAGCCGATATAAAATGTTTTATCCTTCCCGATACCACAATTTTGTAGGGGTTCTTAGAGATAAACCGAACGGTATCTCCAAGGTTGTAGCCCCACAATCCAGCATTGGTGGATATTATCATGGCATAATCCACACCAAGTTCGACATCAGCAATGGTTAACCGTTTGGGGTTTTCATCAAAAAACTCATCAGCCCTTACGAACTCATAAAATATTCCGGCATCCAAAAGCAAAAGCATTCCTTTTTCCTTTTGGGAGTTTTGATAGGCAAAGAAACCTTCACTGGCTGGAAAAAGTTCAATACTATCCACTTTTCTGCCAATCAGATTTTCAAATTTGGCACGGTATGGTTCATAATTCACACCTCCGTAGATAAACAATTGAAAGTCCTTGAAAAGGTCACCTACTTTTTTGCCTGTTTTGGCATGGAGTTTTTCAAAATACATTTGAACCCAAGAAGGTATGCCCGCTATAATGGTCATATTCTCTTTTTCTGTCTCCTCCACAATTTTGTCTACCTTGGTTTCCCAATCTTCAATACAATTGGTCTCCCAACTGGGCAGCCGGTTTTTTTGGAGATAATTGGGTACATAATGAGCGGATATTCCAGAGAGCCTACCTAATTTAATACCATTTTTTTCTTCCAACTCTGGACTTCCCTGTAAAAAAATCATTCGGCCATCCACAAAATCAGCATTTCCCGTTTCGTGGATATAGTTGAGAATCGCATTTCGTGATGCTTCTACCTGATTTTTTATGGATGGTTTGGTAATGGGAATGTATTTGGCTCCTGAAGTTGTTCCCGAGGTTTTCGCAAAATAAATGGGTTTACCTGGCCAAAGTACATTGGTTTTACCCTCAATGATTTGCGCAATGTAGCCCTTTAGCTCTTCGTAATCCCGAATTGGCACCCGTTCCACAAAATCTTGGTGCGAATTGATCATAGCAAACTTATGGTCCTTGCCAAAAATGGTGCCCTTGCCTTGTGATACCAAATGGTTGAAAACCTTTTGTTGGGTTTTCACGGGCTGGTTCACCCATTTTTCGGTCTTTTTTGCTATCCGATTCGCAAATATTTTTGCTGCAAATGCTTTTAAGGACATTTAGTTGAAATCAATATAGTTCTGGGGATTTACGGGTTTTCCTTTTCTCCAAAGTTCAAAATGAAGGTGCGGGCCCGTAGTGAGTTCACCTGTATTACCAATGGATGCAATTACTTCACCTGCTTTTACAACATCGCCCTGGGCCTTGCTCAAGGAACCATTGTGCTTGTAAACTGATGTAATGCCTTCTTGATGTTCTACAATGATCACATATCCGGTTTCAGTGGTCCATTCCGCAAAAAGCACGGTTCCATCCGCTATGGACTTAACAGGGGTATCCCTGGGTGCAACTAAATCCACCGCATAATGTTTGGTTCTTTGGTCGAAACTTTGAGAAACCGTTCCGTTTACTGGTGAGAAGAACAAGGTTCCCAAATTCTCCACATCTCTTTCAAAAAGATTGTATTTGTCCTCCAGTTCCACTTCTTCCCTCAGCAACAAATCTTGTCGGATTGGGGTAAGGTCGACGGTTGCTGGGTCCAATTTGTACTGTTCAAAAAGCGAGTCCCGATTGGTCTGGTTATTTTCAATATCACCGCGCAGCACTTTACGGACGTTATCCAAATACCGGTTGGTATAGTTAAGCACGGTAACCAATGAATCCGTTTTATACGTGAGCTCTGTGGCCTGTCGTTTCAACTTTGTGGAAGAGTATCCCGGGATATATTCTCGTAATGGGGTAAAGGCAATTATCAGGGTGGTTAGACCAATCAGCACAATAATGAACATGGTTCCCGTAACAAAAACATTCAATCTGTTGAGCTTAAAGGATATCTTTTCCTCAAAGGTGCTTTCATTAAGAATCACCAAGCGGTACTTGTGCAGCAGCTTGCGTTTTATCTCCTTTCTTTTCTTTTTGTCCTTTGCCATGATGAACAAAGATAGTCTTAGATTTTAATATGCATGTTAAGCTTTTTAAAAAGCTCAAAGGAATAAGTTCTTAAAAATCATTTTCAAATGCTAATTTTCGTTAATCGAACATAGTCTTCCACATCTTTTTAGTACTTTTACATTTCTAATTAAAGGTTTTGAAGATATGATTGCTCAAACTATATTTCTAGGCATGTTAGGCCCTTGGCAGATTGTTCTGATCGTTGCCGTGGTGGTTTTGCTTTTTGGAGGAAGAAAAATCCCAGAGCTAATGAAAGGTCTTGGGAGCGGAATCAAGGAGTTTAAAGACGCAACCAAAGAAGACGAAAAATTGGAAGGCGGAAGCAACGAGTCAAAATCCTAAACTGACTTTTTGTAGGCTGAAATGTGTTGAATACTAAGAGGTTTTCGACCAACGACAACATTTTTTTAGTGTTCAATGCCGCAAATTCATCCTTTCACAACAAAAAATTATCACCCCACTTACCTTACCTTATTTTAGCGGTTACAACTAAACTGTTAAGCCCCCTATGCTTAACCTCCAAATGAACAAAACAGTTCGTTTGTGCAGACTAGGAGTGGTAATGAAAAGACTGATCTTGCTTTTTTTCTTGTTATGCTCATTTGGGACATACTCCCAAGAGCTTGCCCTATCCAATAATTACGGAGGGGGAAACACTTCGTCCAAAACGGTGCAGCCAAGTAATGGCAGTGACTCAGAAAACAGCTTTATTAAACACCTTGATGGACTAAGCAATAAAAGACTGCACAAGTATCTTAACAAAAAGGGAGTTTCTCAAAAACTTATTGAAAAAGGAAACGAGTATTTCGATAAAATGTGGTATGCCGAAGCGGCCCGTGTTTTTGACATTGTTCTAGAAAAAACAAAAACCGAACACACTTTGCCTTTGTTGTCCAAAGCTGGAGATTCACATTATTATAGTGGCAACCTTGAAAAATCATACAAATGGTATAATGAAATTTACCAATTGTACCAAGAAGAAATGCAGGAAGATACTTTTTTTAAATATACCCAAACCCTTAAGGGAACCGGAAAATATCGAAGAGCTGCTGCATTGACCAAGATTTTGAGGCAAAAAAGGGATGAGCCACTAAAAGAGCTAAAACGGTTGGGGGTAAACACCTGGAAAGGAGCTACCACCGTAAAAATCAAAAACCTTGGGATAAATTCCAAGTATTCCGATTTCTCTCCCATGTTCCACAATGGTTCCGAAATTGTTTATGCCTCGGCAAAGGATTCTTCAATATTGACCACTCGGCGTTACCGTTGGACCAACCAGCCCTTTTTAGACCTATACGTTGCCAAGACGAAGAATGAAGAAGGGGATTTATTTGGTTCCAAAAAATTCTCAAATAAAATAAACACTAAGTTTCATGAAGCCTCATTGGCTTTTTCACCAGACCAAAAAACCATTTATTTCACACGGAATAATTATGGTAAAAGGCTGAAAAGAGGGAAGAATGGAATAAATCATTTAAAGATATATCGTTCTCAATGGGTAGATGGTGAGTGGACCAAGGCTGTGGAGCTTCCATTTAACAGTGAAAATTATTCTACAGGCCACCCCACAATCAGTGCGGATGGCAAAAAAATGTACTTTGTTTCGGATAGACCTGGCGGTTTTGGCGGAACAGATATCTATGTAGTGGACATTTACGAAAACGGAACGTACTCCGACCCTAAAAACCTTGGAAGGACCATCAACACAGAAGCAAAGGAAATGTTTCCGTATGTTACCGAAAACGCCCTTTATTTCTCGTCTGACAGAGCCATGGGCTTTGGTGGGTTGGATGTTTATAAATCCGATGGGGCAAACGAGATGTTCAGTGTAGGTATAAATTTGGGCAAGCCCATCAACAGTAACAGGGATGACTTCTCCTATATAATCGATTCAACTGGTGAAAAAGGTTATTTCGCCTCCAACCGAAAAGGAGGAAAGGGCGATGATGACATCTATTCCTTTAAATACACCCTTAACCGAAACGCTATCAATGGTTTAGTGGAGCATATGTCCACACGCAAAGCTATTGCCATGGCAAACATTTCCTTGATTGGCAACGATGGTAAACTGCTCAATGAAATAAGGACAGATACAACGGGCAGATATACGTTCACATACCTAAATCCAAACACTGCTTATATGGTAGTGGCCAAAAAAGAAGGTTTTGCAAGCGATACATTGTCCATAGAAACCAAGGAAAACGAAGGAATCGAGATATCCCAGTACTTAAAAGAGTTGACGCAGTTCGATGAGGATACCCCTGTTGAAGAAATCTTTGAGCTCAACAATGTGTACTTTGATTTTGATAGTTATGAAATTACATCGCGTTCTGCCCAAGAACTGGATAAACTCATCGCTGTGCTAAAAAGAAATGAAGACCTTTCCTTAAAAATCGAATCGCACACCGATGCTATTGGGTCAAAAGTCTATAATAAATACTTGTCCGAGAGGCGGGCCAAATCTACCCGGGACTATATCATTTCCGAAGGTATTGACCCTTCAAGAATTTTAACTGCTGTTGGTTATGGCGAGGAGCGCCTATTGAACAACTGCTCGGATGGAAAACCCTGTGCACCAGATCAACATCGGCTAAACAGACGTTCGGAATTCATTATCCTAGACAAAAAACAATAACCTCCTCTTCCATTTAAAACGAATTCACTGCTCTTCTTTGCGGTTTATCGATATTTTTGCCCGTCCATCCCGTTCCGGCAATATGTAGTTTATCGATCAAACAAATAGCTTTACGGATTTTGATCATCTGCCCTACACTTTTACCCCTTTTTTATCACCTTTTGTCCCATTGTTTTCCATTCCCTCCCTAGAAATCAAATCTTTGACCTGTCTTTAAATCTTAAAAGCATACTTATGAAAAAATTATTACTTGTAAAAGAAATCTATTTAGAGGCGTTCCGAAATCTGGGACACTTTATCATAGAAAAATACTTTAAAATATTCGCCTGGTTCAGCTTTATCATGTTCTTTATCGTGCTTTATGCATTTGTATACAGAATAGCTACGGGTTTTCCTTTTGACTAAAAACACTAAGCTTTAAAGAACAGAAAAGCCCGGAACAAGATGTTCGGGCTTTTTTGATATTGATTATTCGTTTTGATTTTTTAATCTGCAGCAGCAGCGGGGGCAAATTCAATGGTTTTTAATATGGCCTCCAGCTCGAACATGTAGTCTCTTTTTGCTTCAGAAGGGGCAAAGGTAAACCCTTCAATTATCATTTTCCTGTTGTTCTCTTTGTCGTTGATGATATAAGTTAAAAATGGACCGGCCATGGGGTATCCGTGAATCTCCCAAACACCCTTTACCTCTGCTGCCTTTTTACCTCCAATTTCAGCAGGGAAAACGTAAGGGGCAAAAGCTTTTTCTGTAATCATATAGGTGTTCTCATAAGGCCCTGGGATAAATTTTTCCCCAATAGAATCACGCATCCTAACAATATCCTTTACAAAGGTGGAGTCATTACTAAAGTAATCCCACGGCATTTCATAAGCAATAATGTTCATGGTGCCCTTTGGAATCTGGATATCCATCCAAACAAAATTATCTTCTCTTCTTCCTACCTTATAAAGTGATGGAACATTAAGGTGTATCCCAAACTCTTCGTCCAATGCCTTGTCCTTGCTTAATGAGCGCTCAAAACGTTTCTGAGCCTCGGCAATCTCATTCTCTTTGAATTCCCTTATGGCTCTATCGGCCAAAGAATCAAGGTTTTTGATCATGGCCTCTTCGGTGGGTCCCGTAACCACTGCGACTTTTTGTGGTTTCGCATAAGCATCATCTTTTATATGTGCCAAAGATGTTGAATCCTGTTCTACATACAATAAGGATCTAGAGTGGGTTGTTGTTCCCTTAAACACCTTTGGAGGTACTTGAGTAAGGGTAAATTTAGGCTCTATTTGCGGTAGACCTATAATCTGAGCCGCAAACTCGTCCCGAATTTTTTCACCTACCGGCCCTCTCCAAAGTTCGGTGTCCATAACAACCATCAAGGAGTTGATGCCCCCAGTTGAAGGAGGTAGAAATTTTTCTTTTGGACCTGAATTATTACAGGATCCCAATGCCAACAAAATTGTGGCAAACAATAGTGTTCCTAATTTTTTCATCTTGCATTAAATTTACGAAGAACAATCACACAATTTAAGTTTTGTGCCCGGTTTTAGATTGTTTCCACTAATACCGTTCCATTCTCGTAAGTTTTCAATGGTAATTCCAGGATATTTTCTTGAAATCGTCCAAAGAGAGTCTCCCGACCTTACCGTATGAACTCTTGAGTCGCTCGCAACGTTCCCCGAAGATTTGGAACTATTGCTGGTTGTGGTGTTTTTAGCGATATATGGCTTTCTTGGAAAAATAGTCAGCCGTTGTCCAATACGAAGGTTATTGCTTCGCAGCCCGTTCCATCTTTTAATCTGGCTTACTCCCACACCATATCTTTCTGCGATTTTTCCTAAATAATCACCACTCTTTACACGATATCGAATTTGATCTTGCGCTGTGACCATGTTGGGCAACGGCTTTTCAAGGGAGTCCAATTCCTTTTTTACAAAGTCATATATTTCCTCTTCGTTGGATACAAACTTCCCTATTTTGGAAACCGGTAACCTAAGGGCATAATTCTTTCCTTCAACCTTTGGAATGATGTTCAACTTATAGGCCGGGTTCAACATTTCCAGTTCCTCTTCGCCTATGTCCACTAACTTGGAAATTTGGTCGAAAGTGATCAGATTTTTTACATGAACAGTATCGGTTTCAAAATATGGCCGCTCCGCTTTTTTGTACTGCAATCCGTGCTCTTCCGCATATTCAAAAATGTACATGGTGGCCAAAAAAGCCGGAAGGTATCCTGCTGTTTCACGTGGAAGAAATGGTCGAATGTTCCAATAATTTTCATATCCACCAGAACGACGTATGGCCTTGTTAACATTGCCGGGGCCGGAATTGTATGCCGCAAGGGCCAAATCCCAATCACCGAAAATACCGTAAAGTCTGGAAAGGTACTTGCTGGCCGCTTTGGTCGCCATTATGGGATCGTGTCGTTCATCCACATAACTGCTCACATCCAGTCCGTACATTTTGCCCGTGCTGTACATAAACTGCCAAAGTCCTTTGGCACCCACCCTGGATCTTGCCTTGGGGTTCAAAGCAGATTCCACAATGGCCAAATATTTAATTTCCAAGGGGATGTTTTGGTTATCCAACTCCTGTTCGAACAATGGAAAATAGAACTGGCTTGCTGTCATCATGCGTTGCATCAAATCCCTTCTTCTGGTTAAAAAAGACTTGATAACACTCTCTAAAGATGAATTATAAGTGATGTTGAACGGAGTTTTTTCATCCATTCTTGCCAAACGCGCCTTTAGAGTATCGGTGGGCAAATCCACCACAAAAATAGAGTCTTGTTCGGGTCCGTTCTGAATCTCCAACAACATATCGCTGAACAGATCGGCATTGCTATGAAGTTCGTTCAGCCAAAGGCTGTCGTAACGCCATGCCTCCTCTAAATCGCGCAATTTGAATTTTCCGTCCTTATGTGTTTCCAATGCCATCAACTGGCCATCTATTTTGATGTTGGATACTGCAATAGTTGCTTTTTCCTCTTCTTGAATCAAAGTGGAATCTTTCCCGGAATTCGGTGCAGCATCGTCTTGTTGTGCACTTACATAGGGAGCTGCGAACAGAAGGGCCGCGAAAACAGCTATTTTCAATTTTTGGTTCATCTGGACAAGGTTTGGTTTTTGGGGCTAACTAAAATGGCTTTTTTTTCTGAAATAGTAAAGCCCAGAGACAAAATTCTCTTAGTTTTAACGTTTCCCCCAATAACTCACAACGTGAGACTTAGCCTAATATTGCAGCGATTCCTGGTAAGGTTTTACCTTCCAAACTCTCTAACATGGCTCCTCCTCCTGTAGATACGTAGCTAACTTTGTCTTCAAATCCGAATTGTTTTACCGCAGCAACGGAATCTCCACCACCTACAAGCGAAAAAGCCCCAGATTGTGTGGCCTCATCAATATAATTACCCACTGCAATGGTTCCCTTGGCAAAGTTTTCCATTTCAAAAACACCTACTGGACCGTTCCACAAGATGGTTTTGGAAGCTAAAATTGCTTGTTTAAAGATTTCCAGGGTCTTTGGACCGGCGTCCAACCCTTGCCAACCATCAGGAATCTTGTCCACATCAACAAATTGGGTGTCGGCATCGTTATCAAAATCGTTGGCCGCCAAAACATCAACGGGCAAGAATACTTTTACGTTTTTGGCTTCGGCCTGCTTTAAAATGTCCAAGGCCAACTCCATTTTATCGTCCTCGCAGATAGAGTCGCCCACTTTGCCACCTTTGGCTTTCACAAAAGTATAGGTCATTCCGCCACCAATGATGAGGTTGTCGACTTTGTCCAATATGTTTTCGATAATGGTGATCTTGGAAGATACTTTGGCCCCTCCCAAAATTGCGGTTACAGGCTTTTCACCTGTTTCCATCACTTTGTCAATGGCTTTGATTTCTTTGGCCAACAAATACCCAAAACATTTGTTTTCTGGGAAAAATTTGGCCACAATCGTTGTTGAGGCATGGGCCCTGTGAGCAGTACCAAAAGCGTCGTTCACATAAATATCCCCGTGTTTGGACAATTGTTCGGCGAAGGCCTCATCACCAGCTTCCTCCTCCGCATGAAAACGAAGGTTTTCCAACAAAAGCACTTCCCCGCTCTGTAATTCCGCAACTGCTCCATCAGCTTTTGCACCTACGCAATCCTCTGCAAACTTTACCTGCACTCCGATAATTTCAGACACTTTTTCCGTAATGTGGGACAGGGACATATCCGGGTTTGCTTTTCCCTTTGGTCTGCCCAAGTGGCTCATCAAAACAGCGGAACCGCCATCTTCCAAAACCTTGAGAATGGTTGGTTTTGCTGCGTCAATTCTACTGGTGTCGGTCACATTGAAATCGCCATCCAACGGCACGTTGAAATCAACTCTGATCAATGCTTTTTTTCCTTCGAAATTAAAATCGTCTATCGTCTTCATGTGGTATGTTCTTTTTTGAGAGTTTCAAATGTAAAGATTTCCTGCTTTTTGCGTGGTCGGACAGGCCTAATATTTCAAAGTTTCCCGCTTTTTAACCTTTTCGGTTTGATATGTTAAACAAGTGTGGGTCAGGGCAAGGGTTCCATGCCATACTTCAACACTTAAAAATGTATCTTTGGGACATGCTTTTTAAAAATGTTCTAGGTCTCGAGCACATCAAAAACCATTTGGTGACCACAGCGGAAACCGGCAGGGTGGCCCATGCCCAATTGTTCGTGGGTCCGGAGGGTTCCGGGGTGCTTCCCATGGCTATTGCCTATGCACAGTATCTGCTCTGTGGCAATACGGGTGGCGAAAATGATGGGGAAAATACCGTTTGCAACACCAAATGTAATTCCTTGACGCATCCAGACCTTCATTTTGCCTTTCCCGTTTCCAATTCGGACAAAGTAAAATCGCATGCGGTAAGCGACCATTATTTGGAAGAGTGGAGACAATTTGTGAAAGAACAGCCCTATGGCAACTTGTTTGATTGGTACAGACACATCGGTATTGAAAAAAAACAGGGTCAGATAGGGGTTGATGAAGCCCAGGACATGGTAAAAAAGCTCTCGTTGAAATCCTACGAAGGGGGTTATAAGGTACTTATTGTTTGGATGGCCGAAAAGATGAACATTTCCGCAGCCAATAAGCTTTTGAAACTCATTGAGGAGCCTCCGAACAAAACCATATTGCTTCTTTTGGCGGAAGATGAGGAACAGATCATCAATACGATTCGTTCCCGTTGCCAAATATTGAACTTCCCTCCTTTGGCGGAGCAAGTCATCACCGACGAGCTTCTGCTCAAAGGTGTTTCCCAGACCGAAGCATTGACCATTGCCCTGGAAGCCAACGGCAATTTCAACAAAGCACTTGATCTGCTGAACAAAGATTCGGAGGATTTGGTTTTTGAACGATGGTTTGTGCAATGGGTACGCAGCGCTTTTAAGGCCAAGGGCAATAAAGGAGCCATACAAGAGTTGATTTTATGGGGCGAGGAAGTGGCCAAAACGGGCCGTGAAGTGCAAAAAAAATTCCTTAACTATTGCCTTACCATGATGCGACAAGCGCTTTTGCTCAATTATAATGCCGACGAGTTAGTATATGCCAAAGTACATATGGAGGGTTTTGATCTAAGGAAATTTGCCCCTTTTGTACATGAGAACAATATTTTGGATATTGTAAAGGAGTTGGAAGAAGCGATTTTTCACGTGGAACGTAACGGAAATTCCAAATTGATATTTACCGACCTTTCCATCAAGCTCACTAGGCTCTTGCATACCAAGGCCGCTTAATTTAAATACTGACCATGAACAATTTATTCGCGAATGCCACGGAAATTCTATTGTTGGCGTTTTTGACCATTACATTTTTACAGAGTGGAATAGATAAACTTTTGGATTGGCAAGGCAACCTAAGCTGGCTCACCGGTCATTTTTCCAAATCAATTTTCAAGGGAACCGTACCAGCTTTACTCAGTATTGTTTTAGTGCTTGAAATGCTCTCGGGAATACTTTCGGGTGTGGGCATTTTTCAGTTTGCCATTGATGGGGAGAGCCAATATGGATATTACGGGGCAATACTTTCCGCAATAACCTTGTTAATGTTACTGTTAGGGCAAAGGGTCGCCAAAGATTATGTGGGTGCACAAACCATTGTGGTCTATTTTATTCCCACTGTTTTTTTGTTGTATTTGATGCAGTAAAACCAAAAAGAAAATGATTCTCGAGCCTATCCAAAGAACAGAGCTTTCCGGTAAAACAAAGGATTCTTATAATCAATTTGAACGGTTGATCATTGAGGTGAAAACAAAGAAGATTCCCGAAGAAATCGAGCTTGTCATCAACAAGCACATAAACCAACTTAATTCGGTCACGGACACCGGTAAAAACTTGCGCAATGAAATCCGAAAGGAGCAGTCCAAAATCATTGGTTTGTTGGCTCAAAAATTAAAGATTGTACCTATAAACTATTACAGAAAAACATGGTTTGTTCTTGGAATGACTGTCTTTGGAATTCCCATTGGAGCTGCATTGGGTCTCAGTCTAGGTAATATGGCGTTTTTGGGCATTGGCTTGCCCATTGGGTTGTCCATAGGTCTTGCCTTGGGTGCCGGTATGGACAACAAAGCCAAAGAAGAGGGGAGGCAACTTAATATTGAACTTTAAACTTCTCCGAATGTTTGGAAAAAAAGCAATCGCTCCTTTAGTGCTCATCTTAATCAGTTTAGTGCTTTTAATTATTAATCTGATGGAATTGAAAAATGGCAATAGTGGAATTTGGGGCATGGTTTCCAATATTTTACTAATAATTGCTATGGTTTTGGTCATGATTGGCAACAAGAAAAAATCCAAAAAATAATCATCTTTCAATCAAATAATGAACGAACAATTACACAACACCAAGGGTTCTTCCATTAATTCCATTTCAACTGCTCAAGCAGATTTAAGAAAAGGTTATGCGAATGGCTCTGTGGGTATTTTAGCTTCAGGAATGGTCTGGATGGTGGCCGCAATGGTGGCTCTTTGGGTATCTTCACAAACTGCTATTTGGACCTTGTTTTTTGGCGGTATGCTCATTCATCCTCTAGGGTTGTTACTGGCCAAACTGGCGGGCATTCAAGGAAGTCATTCCAAACAAAATCCTTTGGGCAAACTGGTCATGGAAACAACTGTTTTTATGTTGATGTGCATTCCTTTGGCACTACTCCTTTCCTTACAGAACCATGCTTGGTTTTTCCAAGGCATGTTATTGATCATTGGTGGAAGGTATTTAACATTCAATACACTTTATGGCGTCAAAATCTATTGGATTTTAGGCGGATTGTTGGGTGCAGCTTCATTTGTCCTGTTTTTCTTGGAGGCGTCTCCTGCCGTTTCCGCTCTATCCGGTTCAATCATAGAAATCGGTTTTGGGATTTTTATGTTTCTGGCCTTCAAAAGAAGGCGAGCTTAAAACAAAAAACCCACTCTTTAGAGTGGGCCTTTTCAAACTGTTCTTTTATCGAGTTTAGTTCTCGTACTTATCGTTCAAAATCTTGAGGATTTCGTTGGTTAGGTCTTTAGCATCGTCTCCATAAATCACGGAACCACCATCGCCCCCACCCAAAATATAAGTGTAGCCGTTGGCCTTACCATACGCTCTGATCTCTTTTTTAACTTTTCTTACCAAGGTGTCCATTTCGGCTTGGCCTTTTTGCTGAAGCTGTTGTTCCTCTTGTTGCAGCTGCTGCCCTATTTGTTGTCCTCTTTGCTGAAGTTGGGAATACTCCTCTTGTGCACTTTGCTGTGACATGCTCTGTGCCTTGGTTTGAAATTGTTGCAATTCCATTTGGAACGCTTGGGAAATACTGTCCCTTTTTTGGGCTATGGCTTGAGCCTTGCTTTGATATCTGGCATCAACGTCAATTTTTTCCTGATAGTCGTCCATGATCTTAACACTATCCACATATCCAATCTTGTTTTGCTGACATGCCATGGTTGTGATGGCAATCGCAAGCACTACTAATTTTTTCATCTTTTACTTTTTATCGATGCGCAAAAATAGAAAAGCTTTTGGAATGGTAGTCAATAAGTTTGTGTGATGTGAAAGTTAATTTCTCAGAAGCCATAAAGGTTTTCTATAGAAACCCTCCAACACTATTGGACGTGTTTATTTTTACGGCGTTCAGAAACGGTGCGATTTAAGCAGATTTTTTTTGTTTGGTGGGGTTGTGCAACTAAAGACATAATCGTGCAACAGCGGCCGTGAAAATGGCCTATTTCCCATTTTTAAGTATGTATATCAAAGAAGAATGCTCTTTAGTAAAGATGGCCTTGATGTTGGACCACAGTCCAACAAAAAAAGCACTGATCAGATAGAATTTGTTTCCCTTGTATTTTTCTGACAACATGGATACATAAAAAGCATCGAACCACATGGGTTTTATTTTGGTCACCTCCATTTGATGTGGAGCAAAAAGTTTGGAAATAGATGTTTTTGAAAAATGCCAAAGATGCCTAGGAACATCAAAAGCAGCCCAGTGGGATTTATAATGTTTGGCATCATGCGATTTAAAGTTGGGAACCGCAATGACCAAAACGCCACCCTCCTCTAAAAGATCGACCACGTTTTTAATTTGTTCGTCAAGATTGGGAAGGTGTTCCAATACATGCCAAAGCGTTATGGCCTGAAACTTTTGACCGGATATCTCTTTTAAGCTTGACAAAAGATGTATGCCTTTTTGTTCGGCAAGTTTCCTCGCTTTACCATTTGGCTCTACCCCTTTGACTGTAAATCCTGAGTTTTGGGCGGTAATTAAAAAATCCCCTGTTCCGGCCCCCACATCCAGAAGGGTTTTAGCGTTAATTACCTGATTTTCAACTAATTGAATCTTTTTCTTAAGGTTTTTTGCCTTAACAAGCTGATACAATCGGTCTGTAAAGGAGGTTTTGGAGTCCGTATGGGATATATAGTCCTCACTTTCGTAATATGGTGCCAGGTTCTGAGGTTGCGGTTTGGTTAGAAGCATATCCAATTCTTCATCCCAAAGCAATTCGAACTGCTCCCCTGAAACAGAAAAATCTTTAGTTTTTAAAAACAACTTCATTGTAGTTATCGGTTGCCAAATATTCATTTTTCAATTCCCGAAGATAGGATAAAACCTCTTCTCTTGAAATTGAATTTTCTGCTAAACAATCCTTTTCAGTATCACTAAAAACTTCTATGGCAATGTACCAACTTCCTATTCGTGATGTATGTGCCTCATCAAAAACCGGGTCCATATCTGTAGCTTTATTTAAAGCAACATCCAAGGCCAACGGAATTAAGTTAATGGTCTTCGTAGGAATTTCGACTTCATAAAACGAAAAATAAAAGCTTTTGCCTTGGACCAAAAACGGAACTTGTACATCCACATAATAATTATCGAGTTGAAACTTTGTGTTTATGTAATCATAAAATTCATTCGCATCTTTAGGGTCTTCAAACACAAAAACGTTCTTTTTGGGAAGTCCTTTTTTAAATCGTTTTCCTTGGGTCAATTTATAGTCTTTAATATTCGGGGCAATCCGTAATGGGATACATGAACTTAAAAAAACTATAATAAAAAATGCGGGTAAAATTCGTTTCATCTGGCATAGTGTTATGCAAAAAATGAAATCAAAAACTGAGCCACTTATATATAAATGAAAACAAAAAGACACTTGTTCCACGTGGAACAAGTTAATTAATTATCTGCCCAAATACACCAAAAGAACACTTATGTCGGCAGGAGAAACCCCACTGATTCGAGATGCCTGGGATATGGTGACTGGTTGTATGGACTCTAGTTTTTCCCTTGCTTCATAGGACAAAGATTTTAGTTTAGAGTAATCAAAATTGTCGGGGATACGGACATTCTCTAAACGCTGTAGTTTATCCGCGTTGGTCTTTTCTTTTTCGATATAACCAGAATACTTAACTTGGATTTCCGCCTGTTCAAGCACCTCAGTATCCAATTCATTTTGCTTTACAAAATAGGAAACCGATTCCAATTGAAGCATGTGGTTCATGGTAACCTTTGGTCTAGAAAACACCTTGAACAACTTGTCCGATTGCTTTACCAAAGAAGAATTCAAAGACTCTAAAATGGGATTAATCTCGTCTGTAGTAAAGCTGGTCTTTTTAAAAAAGTCTATGAAATTATCTGACTTTCTCATCTTCTCCTCCATCCGTTTTAGACGCTCTTCTTTGGCCAAACCTATTTCATATCCCTTAGGAGTCAATCTTAAATCGGCATTGTCTTGGCGCAACAGTGTTCGATATTCTGCTCTGGAAGTGAACATACGATAGGGCTCTTCTGTCCCCTTTGTGATCAAATCATCGACCAAAACACCGATATAGGCCTCATCCCTTTTTAGAATAAAGGAGTCTTTTTCATTGATTTTTAAGTGCGCATTTATACCGGCCATCAAACCTTGAGACGCGGCTTCTTCATAACCCGTGGTCCCATTAATTTGACCAGCAAAATACAGGTTGTTTACCAACTTGGTTTCTAGTGTATGCTTTAATTGTGTTGGTGGGAAATAGTCATATTCAATTGCATATCCAGGTCTAAAAAATTTGACGTGCTCGAAGCCTTTTACTGACTTCAACGCTTTGTATTGAACATCTTCCGGCAACGAAGTAGAGAAGCCATTTACATAAACCTCAACGGTATTCCACCCTTCTGGCTCTACAAATATTTGGTGCGAATCTTTATCAGCAAAACGATTGATCTTATCCTCAATGGACGGGCAATATCTTGGTCCAATACTTTGAATTCTACCATTGAACATTGGAGACCTTTCAAAACCTTCGCGAAGTAAATCATGCACCAATTTACTTGTGTGGGTCATGTGGCAATCGCGTTGTGTTTGAAGTATAGGAGTGTTCAAATAAGAGAATTTCTCTGGATGATCATCGCCAGGTTGAGGAATCATTTTGGAATAATCCAACGACCTTCCGTCAACCCTTGGGGGTGTTCCTGTCTTCATTCTGCCACTATCAAAACCAAGCTCAACGAGTTGTTCAGTTATACCCGTAGCAGCTTTTTCTCCAGCTCTTCCTCCACCTAATTGTTTCTCTCCTATATGAATTAATCCATTCAAAAAAGTCCCGTTTGTAAGAACTACAGCTTTAGCTCTTATTTCCAAACCAAGACTGGTTCTTACCCCTACGACCTTATCGCCTTCTACCAAAAGACCACTCACCATTTCTTGGTAGAAATCTGCATTTGGTGTTTTCTCCAAAGCCATCCTCCACTCTTCTGCAAAACGCATACGATCATTCTGTGCCCGTGGACTCCACATGGCAGGACCTTTGGATTTATTCAGCATCTTAAACTGAATGGCAGACTTGTCCGTAACAACACCACTGTAACCGCCAAGCGCGTCAATCTCACGAACAATTTGCCCTTTTGCGATTCCTCCCATGGCAGGGTTGCAGGACATTTGTCCTATGGTCTGAAGGTTCATGGTAACCAACAAAGTGCTTGACCCCATGTTGGCGGCGGCGGCGGTTGCTTCCGCACCAGCGTGACCCCCTCCTACAACAATAACATCATATTCCTTTTCAAACATATCTATGGTTCCACGTGGAACATTTTTATCTTTTCATCCTCTTTTTCGCGCATCAATTTCACCTCATCTTTGCTTTTATCCCCATAGCCCGCAAGATGTAAAATCCCGTGGCTCATTACCCGACGGAGTTCGTTTAGCGAATCGACTTTAAATTCATTAGCGTTCTCCTCGACTCGGTCTGTGGATATAAAAATATCACCTGAAATTGTCTTGTCGTCGGTGTAATCAAAGGTGATGATGTCGGTGAATGTATCGTGGTTTAAATACTCTTGATTGAGCTGTAACAAATATTCATCCGTACAAAAAATGAAATCAACTTGACCAGTTTGAAATCCTTCTGATTCAATAATCTTATCTATCCAATCGGCATAATTGGATTTATCCTCTAACAGCAAGTCGCTTTTAAAATGAAACTCAATCATTATCGAAATAAACCTTTACCTTCTTTTCAAAATTTTGCCGCAAAGGTAATGCTTGTCTATTTAATATTTCAATGCTATTCCGGTAATCTTGAAGTAGTTCCGGTTTGGTTGTTATGGGTTTAGTATACTGCTTCTGGTTTGTGTTACTTTCTCGCTCCTTCTTTTTACCTTGTTCCATAGAAGCGTTCTCCAATTTCATCAATTGGTGTTGAATATTGTTGACCTTGTTTCGGGTGCGTTCTGTGATTCCATTCTCCAACAAATCATTCTCAAAATCCTCCATCTGCTGAATCAATTTTTGAGCCAGATTCTTGTCAGATTCTCGCATCATATCCTCTAGCTGCTTCCCTAGATTTTCACGAAGGAACTGCTGTTCTTTGTAAATTTCATACACTTCATTGAGGTCCATTTCGCCTAGTCCGTTTCCATTGGATTGACCACCGTCACTTTGTCCAGAACCCTGTTTGCCTTTCCCTCCATTTTCTCCTTCTTGTCCATTTTGACCCTGGCCTTCGCTTCCTTTGTCTCCTTCTTGCTGACCGCCTTGATTCTCTCCCTTTTGCTCACCCTGTCCTTCTGATGGTTTTCCTTGCTGAGCAGAGCTATTCATCTTTTCCTGTATGCCCTGTTGTCCTTTGATGATATCCGGTAACTGGAAATCCTGACCTTCTCCTCCGCTACCTTGACTAGGACTCATGTTTTGTTGCATATTGTCCAATATGTTGGCCAAAAAGTCAGCTAGAGAATTAGTCGCATTAATTACGTACTGTTGATACGAAGCTCCTTGGTAGATTTGATTTTCGGCAATGCTTTCCAGGGACTTATCGATATTATAATACACCTCCGTAATTTGCTCATTAACGAACTCAGATAACTCCGCTCTTCGTAATGATAGGGCAAATAGACTGTCATCTACATGTTCGAACAATCTCCTTAAGTTCTGCTGATTCTTCACGGTTCTGGAGAACTGTGAAATGTCTACATCGGCACTTTGAATGTTATCAAAAAGATTCTCTTGTTTAAAGGAGAATGTTACCAAATTGTCTAAAATCTGTCGCAGGATCTCGGCATCCTCCGCATCAGTTTCTCCACCGCCACCCATGGCACTCGACTTCATGGACTGGCTCATCTCTCGCATCTTTTGAGCTGCAGATTTCTGTTTCTTGGAAGCATTGTTTCCAGCTTGTTGTTTCTCCTCAGATTGGGAAGATTCTTCCATACCTTGATGCTTGTTAATCTCATCAAGGGCTTCTTGTTGATCCTGCTTAACGGCATCGGTCTTCTTCTTATCAGCATCAAACTCTAATGGCTTTTGGAGCTTTTCATTATCCTTCTCCAACTCAAGAATCTCCTTTTCGAGCATCTCAAACTCATCATTCAACTTTTTCTGCTCCTTATCACTAAAATCCTGCCCCAACTTTAATTCAGATAATATCTCCTGCCTTTTAGCCATCTCATCAAGTTCTTTAGAAATCTGGGACGTCTTTTCTGTAACATAATAGCGTTTTGTCAACTCCAATATCTGCTCCAGATTGCGGGTATTCTTTCCCTGATTCTTACCCAATTCCTCCAATCGTCTTTGCAAATCGTCTTTGTCAATTTTATCTGCAATCTTGTTTAGCTCTTCAAGTAACTCAGCATTCTTTTTTGCTTCAGCTTCTTGACGCTCCAAACGTTCTTGAAGCATCTTTTTCATTTCGGTATCCTCCGAATTTTTATCAATACTTTTGTTCAAATCTTGACTGAACTTTTGCATCAATTCCTCTTGCATCTTTTGCTGTTGCAAAAAATTCTTAATCTGGCTCTTGTCCTCGAAACTAAGGGACTTTTCTTCCCTCTGTAAATTGTTGATGTCAGATAACTTTTCCTC
This sequence comes from uncultured Allomuricauda sp., assembly GCF_947258355.1. Lineage (GTDB taxonomy): Bacteria > Bacteroidota > Bacteroidia > Flavobacteriales > Flavobacteriaceae > Flagellimonas. Next base: position 31,409 of record NZ_CAMYIC010000018.1, on the reverse strand, counting down.
CTGCTCCTTAAAATTCTTTAAAGACTCTCCCATCTTATTCAGCGTGGAGTTTTGAAAATCTAACTCCTTGTTATTCAGCTGGTTATTGTCGTAAAAAGTCGCATTAAAAACTTCGCTCTTGGTCACCTTACCGCCTCTAACTCCATCATTATCAACCACTTCAAAAAACAATTTATATCGTTTTCCTGGCTCCAATGCCAAACCTGAGGGGAATGTGTAATAAAATTGATAAACATTGGAATAAGGTTGTTCAAGAGAAATCCGTTGTACATTGTTTATATCATCCGAAGGGTAACACACTAAACGAATCTCACGCAGACCATAATCATCTGCGGCCTGACCTGTATAATAGGATTCGTTAGGGTTCAAAGAATCCAAAACCTGGTCCACTTGAACCGTAGCTTTAGCGTCCTTAATCACACTAAGTCGGTAGGCTAATTTTTCAAAGTCCTTCACTTTACTATTGGATGTGCTCAACTCATAGTCAAAATCGTTGAAGAGTCTTTTTGTGTTTGAAAAAAGATTATCAGACTTTTGAAAAGAAAGTGTCGAATCCAGAGTAATCATTTTGATATTGTCCACATAATCCCCCTGAATCCTCCAAGTAACTTTAGTCCCTTCCGGTACTTCAGCATTACCCGTTCCCGTAATCACCTCGGACATAAGATCAAGATACTTTGGATATTCCAATTCCAATTCAAAATCGACCAAGGTCGGGGTTCTATAACTAGTTATGGAATAACTACTGGAATCCCATCCATTGGCTGTTAAATAAAAACTACTTTCTTGAACTGGCGGTTGAAAAGTATACTCATAAAACGACCCACGGTTCTGCATCAACAAGGCTTCCCCGTTAACCACAATTTCCACATTGTCCGGTCGAACATCACCAACAGTCTTTACCTGAATGGTCAACGCTTCATTATCCATTACCTCCAAATCCGTATTCATAACTTGGAAGGTAAATGGTGCAGGTCTTTCATACGCCATATCGTAGTGCATAACCCTTTGGTGCGAATTGAAAAAAGAAACGATGTCCCCGGCCAACCAAATAAAAGCAAAAAGAAGTGCTGGTATGATGATGTACTTCGAGTACGAATAACTTTCCTTGAAATTAACAGCTTCAGCAAAAGGAACCGGCCCCAAATTGGAAGCTCTTTGTTCAATACTTGCCATTAACAAATCTGACTTCTCAGGATTCTCAGACAGCTCCAATAAGTTCAACAGTTTGTCATCCACGTCGGGAAAATGTTTGCCAATTAATTTAGATGCAACTTTATTGTCAATCCCCTTCCGTATTTTAAATAAATACAACAACGGTACAAGAACATAGCGATACAGGAGGTAAGCCTCAACAATGACAAAGAGAATAAACAAGGTCCTTCGCCAAGAATTATCAAGCCATAGTACATACTCGAAAGAGGTAATGGCAATCCAAAAAAGTGTGCCAAAGGTTAAAAACATGAATGTTCCCTTTATCAACTGTTTAGTGTAAAACCGTTTGATAAAACCTTCCAGTTTAGCTAATATGTCCTGATATGGGCTCAAAATCTTTTATTATTATTACCAAAATACCTGATCCATAGGAATTGCATAGAAAAATTATGTTAAACCTTAATCCCAACAAACGTTGGAATCATTTAAAACCCAACACACAAACACTTTCCATTTCATTAACGGCACTGTATCTTTGCTACCTAATTAATCGGTATTATGAGTCAAAAAGTACGAGTTCGATTTGCACCAAGCCCTACGGGGCCCCTACATATTGGTGGCCTTAGAACCGCCTTGTTCAACTATTTGTTCGCAAAAAAAAACGGTGGTGATTTTGTACTTCGCATCGAGGATACCGACCAAAATCGTTTTGTTGAAGGAGCTGAAGAATATATTATTGAAGCCCTGAACTGGTGCGGAATTCCTTTTGATGAGGGACCTGGAAAAGATGGAGACTATGGACCGTACAGACAAAGCGAGCGCAAACAATTATACAAATCATACGCGCTAAAACTTGTAGAAAAAGGAATGGCTTATTATGCTTTTGACACTCCTGAAACATTAGATCAGCACAGAAAAGATCATGAAGCAAAAGGGAAGACCTTCATCTACAATTGGCACAATCGTTTAAAACTGACCAACTCACTTTCCCTTTCCAACGAAGAGGTCAAAGATAAAATAGCTGCTGGTGCAGATTATGTAATTCGCTTTAAGTCTCCCGAAAACAAAGAGTTAAAACTAAACGATATTATTCGTGGTGAAATAAAAATAGATACGAACATTCTCGATGACAAAGTATTGTTCAAAAGCGATGGTATGCCCACTTATCATTTGGCCAATATTGTTGATGACCATTTGATGCAGATTACCCATGTTATTCGTGGTGAAGAATGGTTGCCCTCTTTGGCATTGCATACTTTGTTATATGATGCTTTTGGTTGGGATGCTCCGGAATTTGCCCACTTGCCTTTGATCATGAAGCCTGTGGGAAAAGGAAAGTTGAGCAAACGTGATGGGGAAAAAGGTGGTTTTCCTGTTTTTCCGCTCACGTGGAACCAATCCGAAGGTTACCGCGAAGCAGGTTTTTTCCCAGAGGCCGTAGTCAACTTTTTGGCACTATTGGGTTGGAACCCGGGCACAGAGCAAGAAATATTCTCTCTGGAAGAACTGGTCAATACCTTTACTTTGGATCGTGTGAACAAATCCGGAGCGCGCTTTGATCCAGAAAAAAACAATTGGTATAATCAGCAATGGCTACAGATCAAAAGCGACGATGAGCTTTCTGAGATGTTCACAGTCGAGCTTGATAAAAAAGGCATTTCAGCAGAGCCTGCATATATAAAATACGTAGTTTCTTCCATAAAAGAACGTGCAGCTTTTGTAAAAGATTTTTGGGAACTATCGGATTATTTCTTTCAAGCGCCCACTTCATATAATGAAAAGGCGGTCAAAAAACAATGGAAGGAAGGAACTCCTGAAATAATGCAAGAATTAGCCACATTACTTGAATCCGTTCCGGATTTTAAATCATCAATAATTGAGGAAAAAGTGAAGGCCTGGATAGCCGAAAAAGAGCTTTCCTTCGGAAAAGTTATGCCTCCCCTCCGTTTAGTGATCGTTGGCGACATGAAGGGTCCACACCTATTCGACATCATGGGGCTCATCGGAAAACAAGAAAGTATAGCCCGCATCAAAACAGCTATAGCCCAACTTTAGAAAATGGCGGAAATGTAACATAATTCGAAATTTAACTACTAATACTATAGTCAAGTTTCGTAATTTCCATTTCTAACATAAAATCTAAACACTATGGGCAACTATTTTCTTATACCTATTGCGTTTGTCGCACTCATTATTCTTTTCAAGTTTTTCTTTATTGTAAAGCAACAGACCGCAGTTGCTGTAGAACGTTTTGGTAAGTTCCACAGTATCAGAAACTCTGGTCTGCAAATGAAAATTCCAATTGTCGATCGTATCGCTGGCCGGTTGAGCCTTAAAATACAACAATTGGATGTGATTGTAGAAACCAAAACCTTGGACGATGTTTTTGTTAAACTCAAGGTTTCCGTACAATATGTAGTAATCACCGATAAGGTTTACGAGGCCTTTTATAAACTAGAGTACCCACATGATCAGATTACTTCGTATGTTTTTGATGTGGTGCGTGCCGAAGTTCCGAAAATGAAATTAGACGATGTATTCGTTAAAAAAGATGACATAGCCATCGCTGTTAAAACGGAGCTGCAAGATGCGATGTTGGATTATGGGTATGACATCATCAAAACTTTGGTGACCGATATAGATCCCGATGCACAGGTAAAAGCGGCGATGAACCGTATCAATGCTTCAGAGCGTGAAAAAATAGCAGCCCAATTTGAAGGTGATGCTCAACGTATCCTTATTGTTGAAAAAGCTAAGGCCGAGGCAGAAAGCAAAAGATTGCAAGGACAAGGTATTGCCGATCAGCGAAGAGAAATTGCCCGTGGTCTTGAAGAATCCGTAGAAGTGTTGAACAAAGTGGGCATCAACTCTCAGGAAGCATCTGCCTTAATAGTGGTTACTCAACATTATGACACCTTACAGGCCATTGGCGAAGAAACAGATACCAATTTGATTCTATTGCCAAATTCTCCACAGGCAGGAAGCGATATGCTGAACAATATGGTCGCGTCATTTACTGCAAGCAACCAGATTGGTGAGGCCATGAAACGAAAACAAGACGAAAAGAACTCGGATTCTTAATCTAAACTCAATTAAAAAGAAAAGGCTCCTTTCTACAGGAACCTTTTTTAGTATATAAAACTTGAGGACTATATACTAATCTAGTTTCTTCATTATTTTTTTGGCGATTAATGTGATAGCCACTTTTTGAATCAATGGAGCCAATCCACTCAATATATTGGTGGGATATAACTCTTCTTTCGTGTTGTGAATTGCCAACTTCACCTTTTCTTCTTCTATTTGCCGCTGCAACTTTAAAACTTTAAGGTCACGGTCAATTTCGTTAAATGATGTGTATTGTGTTTGAATCATAGTTCATCAAAATAAAATTTAGAAAACTTTTTAAGAAGTGGTTTTTCAATTTTCTTTTTAAGCAGAAAGAATATAATACCGACCAGTACATAGAACCCTCCAACTATCAAAAAACCTTCGGAAGTATTGCCCAGAATGGTTCCTAACCAAAAAGCTGCGCTCAACGAAAGAAATAGGAGGGCAATAAAACCCACACCACCAATAAGAAGGACTTTTGTAGCCATGGTGATGCCTTTCATCATGGACTTGAAGCTTTGTAGCCTATAAAAGTCCAAACTGTTTTTTACATAGGACCGGACTCCATCTTCCACATGATTTATCTGTTCTTTGATTTCTTCGAATGCCATATATTATTTCTGTAGTTGGGCGTTCTTTTCTCTAAGGTCTTCCAATTTCTTTTCCAGTGCCACTAATATATCATCAGCTTTATAACTCATGTTGGATAAGGTGTCCTCGAGTTTTTCCTCAAACTCTTCTTTTTTAGCGTCCGCCGATTTGCTAAACTCTTCTTTGGCGTGTGTAAGGCTTTGTGCGATATCGTCTTTTGCCTTGACAGCACTTTTTTTGATTTTCTTTCTTGTTTTCTTCCCTTTATCAGGTGCATATAGAATTCCGACTCCAGCACCAACTACTGCTCCTGTTAATAATGCGGTTAATACGTTTCCAGTGTTATTTGACATAATATTGTAAATTTTAAATTAAACTTCGATTAAATCCATTTGAGTTCTTTTGCAGAATTCAAAACATCATCACCCTATGGATTATTCCAAAACTACAATCGTAAATACGTAGATATTGATTCAATTAGTGGAAACCTTAACGCAAAAGCTAATTTTTGGAAAAATATTAGAAATAAGAGGCTGTGGCGGCCCTTTTAAGTGTGCTTGGCCAATCTGTTGTCCAAGATTCAAAACAAAAAGAAAACGAGCCTAAGAGGCCCGTTTTTCATAAGTTAATCCAATGCGTGTTCTGCTTAAAATAAGAATTTCTTATGCTATTTTTTTTGCTCCAATTTCGCCCATGTATCCCTTAAGGTAACTGTTCGGTTGAAGACAAGATTTTCTGGGGTTGAATCTTTGTCAACATTAAAATAGCCCAATCTTTGAAACTGAACCTGGTCTCCAACCCTGGAATTCTTTAAGCTTGGCTCCAAATAACCCGTAACCTTTTGTAGTGAATCGGGGTTTACAAAGTCCAAGAAATCTTTTTCCTTATGACTATCGGGAGTAGCATCGGTAAAAAGTCGATCATACAACCTTACCTCCGCAGTGATGGCATGCGGAATGGAAACCCAGTGCAAAGTTCCCTTTACTTTTCGCAAACTTTCTTCGGTCCCGGAACCACTTTTACTTTTGGGGTCGTAAGTACATTGTACTTCCGTGATATTTCCCTCGCTATCTTTGGTGCAGCTTTCAGCTTTTATAATATATCCATTCTTTAAACGTACCTCTCCCCCGAGTTTTAGCCTAAAAAACTTGCGATTGGCTTCTTCGCGGAAATCTTCCGTTTCAATATATAGTTCTCTCGAAAAAGGGACTTTTCTGCTACCTGCGGATTCATCCTCAGGGTTGTTTTCTGCATCCAGCCACTCTTCCTTATCTTCTTCGTAATTGGTAATGACGACTTTTAAAGGGTTAAGCACCCCCATAACACGGGGAGCAATTTTATTAAGGTGTTCCCTAACGTGAAAATCGAGCAGTGAAACATCAACAACATTTTCCCTTTTTGCAATTCCAATGGTATCAGCAAAATTTCGAATGGATTCGGGAGTAAACCCTCTTCTTCGCAATCCAGATATTGTGGGCATTCGCGGGTCGTCCCAACCCGTTACAATTCCTTTTTCCACCAATTGAAGTAGTTTACGCTTGCTCACTACTGTATGACTCAGGTTTCTCCGAGCAAATTCCCGCTGTTTTGGACGTAATTTATCTGATGATACCACTTGGTCCAAAAACCAATCATAAAGCTCTCTGTGCGGTAAAAACTCAAGTGTACAAAGGGAGTGGGAAACTTGTTCTATATAATCGCTTTCTCCATGGGTCCAATCGTACATTGGGTAAATACACCAATCGGTATTTGTGCGGTGATGCGCTTTGTGCAGTACCCGGTACATCACAGGGTCTCTCATCAACATATTGGAAGAAGCCATATCAATCTTCGCCCGTAAAACGTGCTGGCCATCCTTAAATTCGCCATCCTTCATTCCCTTGAAAAGTTTCAAATTCTCTTCAACGGAGCGATTTCTATATGGGCTTTCCTTTCCAGGTTCCGTGGGTGTACCTTTTTGGCTAGCTATTTCCTCGGATGTTTGGCTGTCCACATAGGCCTTTCCCTGTTTTATCAACTCAATGGCCCAATCGTACAATTGTTGGAAGTAATCAGACGCATAACATTCCTTATCCCACTCAAATCCAAGCCATGTGACGTCCTTTTTGATGGCCTCCACATACTCTTTTTCTTCCTTTGCAGGATTGGTATCATCAAAACGAAGGTTTACCGGTGCATTATAGCGCAGGCCCAATCCAAAATTAAGGCAGATAGAGCTGGCATGCCCTATATGCAAATACCCGTTTGGTTCCGGGGGAAAACGAAACCTTAAGTCATTCTGTGTATAACCCTTTGTAAGGTCCTCCTCAACAATATGTTCTATAAAATTGAGCGATCTAGCTTCTTCTGCCATACCTATTATTTGATGCGCAAATGTAGTAAAATCCCCTGTTGATAGCTATTTTTCACGCTCCTGTGTATACAAAGTAGGCGATTTCACAACACTTTTGGTATAGCCTACAACAATATCTTTCCATTCGTCGAAATTAGAGACATATTTGTTATTGGAATACTATATGATCAAAAGATGCCTGAACACCGTCTTTTGGAATGAATTACAATTAAGGGGCACAAACTAACAGGGCTATTTAGCCCATAACCTCTTAAAAACTAACGGTGATGAAGAAAAGTAATTCAACCTATAGCATTCTGGTTCTAGCCTTGGCTTTCGTGCTACTTGGTACTTTTGGTGCTACAGCCCAAGTACTATACCAACCCGAGCCGGCAGACAACCCCAACTTGGCGGGCAACTCCGCATGGACCGCGGTTTGTGCTTCTAGTGGCTTTAACGAATACTTTGTAAACTTTAGATGGGATCCACCAATGGTGGAAAGTGATAACGAATTTGTACTTGAGTTATCCGATTCAGACGGATATTTTTCCTCTCCTGTAGAACTTGCACGAGTTAGCGACAAAAACACGGTTTTCGACTTCGAATTCCAGTTTGCCCTACCCACAAACATGAGGGGCGACAACTTTAAAATGAGAGTTCGAAGCACAAGTCCAGCAAAGACAAGTCCCGCTTCAGAGGCTTTCTCCATGTACTTTATAGACTACAATTCCCCTTTGCTAATAAGTGAAAACGGAAGTGGTACCATACCCTCTGGTGGGTTAATCCAACTTTGTGGAGGTGGTTCGGTAACCCTGAAGCCGCATAATATTTCCAATGCTGAAACTTATATATATAATTGGTATCGAAGCGGAACATTGCTTGCAACCAAATCAGAAAGCATCACCGTTTCTGAACCTGGTATGTACTACGTAGAATTGGATTATGGAGATTGCTCTGGCTCTGCAAATACCTTATCCAATACTATTGAAATCTCAACCGGAACAAGCTCTGGACTAGCAATAAACGGTTCAGCCAATATAGAAGTCTGCCCTGGCGACACCTACATGTTGGAGGCGAACATAACGGGCATGGGATTAACCTATACATGGTATAAAGATGATGTTGTAGTAAGTGGTCCTACTGTTGACGGAAGCACTTACACCGTTAATGGAAGCATTGCTGGTTTTGAAGGGTCCTATGCCGTTGAAATTGACGGTGCCGGAGTTTGTAAAGAGCTATCGGAAGCCGTAACCATTTCAAGTTCAGGTTCTTTTGATATTACCCTCAACAACGAAGAAAATATTGTACTTCTTCCTTCACAGACAAAAACATTATCTGTTGGCACTACCGCTAACAGCCCAAGCTACCAATGGTACAACAATGGTTCACCAATATCCGGCGCAACAAGCAACTCCTTAGTAATAAGTGAAGTAGGAGAGTACTACGTTGAAGTAACCGATAATGGTGGAGCATGTACACCTGCTCCTGTGGCATCTGAAACAACAATAGTCGTATCTCCGGATTCCTTTGAATTCGTAGTGGATTATGTGGGAACATACAACTCTTGTGAGAGTGTTGATGCCACCCTCAGCCTTACCACTATCAATGCAGTAAGCGATACTGGTGCAACTACCGATGTAACCGAAAATCTACAAAATTCTTTTACCTACCAATGGAAACTGGATGGGGGTGATGTATCTGGAGAAACATCCAAAACAATCACTATTTCCGACCAAGAACAAAATGGAACATACACTTTGTATGGAACAATCGATGCTTTTGAAGCGTCTTCCAACAACCTACAGGTAAAACTTGCATCAAACGAAACACTGCAGATTACCGCCAATGGCACTGTACTGTGTGAAGGAGGCGAAGCTATTGTCCTTGAAACTACGAAAGACTTGACCAATGAATCTTTCGAATGGAAGAAAGATGGAAGCGTAGTTGATTCATCATCTGAAAGCTTTACAGTTAGCGAAACAGGTGTCTATAAACTTGTTATCACTTCCAACGAATGTCCTTTGGTCTCCAACGGAGTAACCATTACTGCATTCGATGAATCATTATTGGTTCTGGACAAACCCAAAGACCTCATCATTATTGAGGGAGAGACCCAAACTCTTACCGCTAGCGGTGCAGATTCCTATGAATGGTATGATGCAGGAAACAACCTCATTTCTTCCAGTAGTTATTATGACTTTACTGAAGAAGGGGAATACCTGTTGATTGCCTCTTTCGGAACATGTACCGTAAGCAAAGTGATTACTGTTACCTACAGGGATATGTTTGCGATACCCAATGTTATTACCGCCAATGGCGACGGTATAAACGATCTATGGGTGTTGCCGAACACATATTCCAGAGATCCAAATGTTCTTGTCACCATTTTTAATGAGCGAGGAGAACAAGTGTTTAGCCAAGCGGGCTATGAAAACAACTGGCCACAATCCACTACAGCTTTCAACAAGCAAAGTATGATTTTCTATTACAAGATCACACGAGGTGGAAAAAGCCTAAAACAAGGAACCATCACTGTTATTAAATAAGCAGCAATGCAAACCAAAAAACCTCTACTATTACTTGCTATCTTGCTACTTGCCTTCTCTGGAATGAGAGGGCAGGAAGAAGAAGCCTATGTACCCTATAATGTCCCTTCCCAAAACCTTTTAAAGTTCAATAGGTTCTTGCTGAACCCTACGTTTTCCACAGTAAGGGAGGACAAGTCGTACATTAACCTTTTTCATAGAAACCAGTCGGTATCTTTTGATGACAACAACCAGGTTTACTTCTTGAGCTATAGCGGTAGAGTTAGTGATAGAAGTGGGGTTGGTCTTAGCTTATTTACAAACAGAGAAGGACTGTTCAACAACTTTGGTGTTCATGCCAACTACGCCTATGGTGTTCGCTTAAGTCCGAAAAGCACATTCACGTTTGGAGCCAATGTCAGCTATTACCAGAGTGCATTCAACCAAGATAGGGTGAATTCTGTTGAGGTAGATCCCTTTTTAAACACTTTGGAAAGTAGTTCCTTAGTGAGCTTTCAACCAGGATTCAACTTTTCCATTGGGAGGTTTGATATTGGTGGTTTTGCCGAAAACCTATTCGATTATAATCTAAAAACCAGTGAGTCTGTTACGGATTTCAACGAGAAGACCTACTCTGGTCATTTACAATATACCCATCAGTTTGAAAATGGAACAGGCATTATGGAGCAGGCCAGACTTATGCCTTTGGCAAGGGTCCGTAAGGTGGGTGAGGAAGAGATAACCCTTGGGGGAAACTTGATTCTTGATCTTCCAAAATTAGGTTGGGTGCAAGCAGGTTACGATGATTTTTATGGCGCTTCTGCTGGTCTGGGCTTCAACTTGACCAAAAATATTTCACTAGGATATACTGTGGAAAAAGGGTTGTCGAACGAATTTGAAAACTTTGGCGTTACCCACGAAATCTCTTTGGCTTATTCCTTTACGCCAAACCTTACCGAGGACCGAGTTATGTTGGAAAAAGAGGGAGAAGAATTGGTTTCCAATGATGAAGACGTACCGCAGGATAGCTTAAACCTAACCGATAAGGACCTTGAAATTGCCCAACTCAAAGACAAGCTGGCCGAAAACGATGCTATTCTTGATGAACTGTTGATGCGTCAAGATTCCATTGAATCAACCAGAAAAAAAGATTTGGAAAGGCGTTTTGAGACCGTTATGAAAATGGTTCAGCGCGAAACCAGAGGACAAAACCCAGCCTTGGAACAAAAAGCCAAGGAGGTCTACTTCGCTAATGTGGACAGTGCTGAAATCGTAACAAGAAGAAAGCAGCCTTTGGCCAATCACGGACTATCCAACAACACCTCAACCAAAAAGGTGATCAAGATAAACGAAGCCAAGGACAATACAAAGGCAACCTATGCCTCAAGCACGAAGGCCAAAAAAGACAATACATACAGAGCTACAAAAAGCAAAAAGACCACTGGGTTCAAAGCTCACGTAGTACCTAATGTGGAAAGTGGACATTATTTGATTGCCAATGTATTCAGAGATACCAACAACCTAAATGCATTCATTGAAAAGCTAAGGTCTCAAGGCATTGAAGCCGATTATTTCCAAAACCCAAAGAACGGTCTTAACTACGTATACATCGGTGACTTTAGCGACAAAAAAGAAGCTTTGGATGCTTACCATACCAAGTTGAACGGAACTTACCAAGGGGATGCATGGGTTATGAACGTAAATGGTGGAGACTCTCCAATTGCTGGATACACTGGAACAGTGAATAACAGTAGTTCCAAATATGGCAACAACAGTCTTTCCAAAAATGTTGCAAGTCGATCAAGCCAGAAAGGAGGCCAACATGTAGTGCTCAGAACACAATCCGGAGATGGGCTGCCTGAGGGATATTACATTATTGCCAATGTTTTTGAGAATTCATCAAGTGCAAAACAATTTGTTAAGGAGCTGAATGCAAGAGGCTTGCACGCGAGCTACTTTGTAAGTCCAGCAGACAAAAACAGGTACGTGTATTTAAAAAGACACGAGACCTGGAACAACGCCTTGACCTCTTACTATACCAAACTAAACGCTTCGTATGATGACGAAATGTGGATCATGCGAATAAAACCAAACACAACCATTTAACCCCAAACATATGAATTTACGACTACTCAAATGGGGCACAACTATTTGTATACTATTCTTTGCGTATACAGGTATGGCACAAATAAAAAACGACTTCGACGTTCGTTATGAAAACGAACTTCGAGGAGACCTTACTTTTATAGCCAACAACATTGTAAACAGGGACGAAGGAGGCAATGATCCAGAAGACCCATATAATTCTACAGGTTGGCGTTCAGAATATAACGATAGGCTCAACATGCAATATATTGATATTGATGGTGATCCTTCGACTTTTAGCTCCAGTAGTGCAACGCTTGCAGTACCGGATTCCGACTGTTCCTTGATCCGATATGCCGGTCTATACTGGTCCGCCGTATACAGGGATAACAATAGGAGCAGTGATTTTGATGAAATTAAGTTTCGGGTTCCAGGTGGTTCTTATGTGGACCTCACGGCTGATGAAATTCTATTTGATGGAGATGGAGATGCCGATTTTGGAAGTTATGCTCCCTATGCATGTTACAAAGATGTAACCTCCATATTAACAGGCCTTGCCAATCCGGATGGGGAATATTTTGTGGCCAATGTTAGGGCCAGTTCCGGAGATAACGTACAAGGTGGTGTATCTGGTGGTTGGTCTTTGGTTGTTGTTTATGAAAACCCGACCCTTCCAGGTAAATACATTACCACTTTTGATGGTTATGCTGGAATTAAGTCAGGGGAAACCGTAGATATTCCTTTTAGTGGGTTTACCACATTGCCCGCACCTTTTCCTGTAAATGCAAAACTTGGTGTTGCAGCCTTGGAAGGGGACAACAGGATCAGCGGGGACCAATTGGCCATAAGAGCTGACAGTAATGGTTCGTTTACGACTTTATCGAACACAGCCAATCCTTCCAACAACTTTTTTAATAGTAATATTACCGACGAGGGAGTAATACAAACCAATCGTAATCCAAACAGTATCAACACCTTGGGATGGGATGTAGACCTTTTCACTATTCCTAACCCAAGTCAATCCGTAATCCCGAACAGTGAAACGGGTGCTACTTTAAGGGCATCATCATCACAAGATAAATATGATATTTTCTTTACCTCTTTGGATGTGGAAATCATTGAACCTTTAATGAATCTGGCCAAAACAGTTGAGGACATTGGGGGTAACGATATTACAGGACAAGGTGTTAATCTAGGCCAATATTTGGACTATGTGCTTACGTTTCAAAACGTTGGTAACGACGATGCTGTAAACTACACTATACGAGACGTGCTCCCAATAAATGTAACCTTGGATGAGTCGAGTATAACAATGCCAGCAGGTGTGACCTACACCTATGATCCTGCAACAAGGACTGTGTTGTTTACCGTACCAGACAACATTATAGAAGAAGGAGATCCAGCTGGGACCATCCGAATGCGTGTACAGGTTGCTGAAAACTGTTTCGATTTTGTTGATGCCTGTACCGATATCATACAAAATTTAGCCTATTCAACATATCAAGGCGCCATCAACTCCGCACAGATTACAGATGACCCTTCAGTTTCTGAATTTAATGGTTGTGGATTTGGTACGCCCGGGGCCACTAACTTCTTATTGGACGATCTTAGCGCCTGTAACTTTACCAGAACCGTACAATTGTGTGGTGATGACGTATTGTTGGATGCAGGTGACAATTTCGACAACTATGTTTGGTACCGAGATGAAAACGGGAACAATACCATTGATGTTGGTACAGACACCGTAATTACTGACGGTGATTCCGACAATGACCCAAGTACTATGTTGGTTAGCGAGATAGGAACTTACATTGTGGACAAACAAGTGGCCGACCCATGTAAGGATTTCCAAGAAATCATTACCGTAGAACTTTTTGGTTCGGTACAGTCCAACCCAATAACGGCATTGATCAATGATACTTCCAACACCATTGATGGGGATATTGAAATATGTCCAAATGATGGTAGTGAATTGCCTGAAATTTTCCTATGCGGACTTAACGACACAGAGCTTATCCAAATTAATATTCCAGATGCCACTAGCATTGTATGGGAACAATTGGATGAAGCTAGTTGTGGTGCCGCCGTTGACGGGTGTGCCAATACAAATACAGGTTGTACATGGAATACCGTTGATACAGGAAACGACTTTTTGGCCTCAGATACAGGTCAATACCGCTTAGTGATCAACTATCAAAATGGATGTTTCAGCAGGTTCTATTTTAATATCTACAAAAACCCATTAGATCCACAGTACACCTCTAGTGATATCATTTGTGATACCGATGGAAACATTACGGTGACCAACATGCCTTTGACTTATGAGTTTCAACTTGTAGATCAATCAACAGGAACAATTGTTGAGCCTTACCAATCCAGCCCAAGTTTTGACATTGACACCAATGGTGCTTATATGGTAGAAATGAGACAGGCCGGTGTTACCGATGGTTGTGTTTTTATATTGGACAACATTGGGATATTGCGCAGGGATTTTCAAGTGGATGTGGTTCCCCAGGATACGGACTGTAATGGTTTGGGAGAAATCGCAATCTCTGTACTTAATGTCGAAGCCCAATATTATTATGAAATCTCACAAGGAGGTACTGTTGTAGATACCCATGGCCCTACAAACGATAACAATTATACTTTTGTAAACCTCAACGATGGTGTTTATGATGTTTCGGTTACCACGGACGATGGATGTGATTACACCGAACAAGTTACCATACAAGACCTTACGGACCTAGAGCTTACCGCTAGGATTTCCCAGCATATTACCTGTAGGGAAGGGAACATCCAAATGGAATCTACTGGTGGTAAAACTCCACACACCTATGCGATTTGGTCTTATGTGGATGAAGACGGTAATACCCAAATTTCATATCCATCAGTACAGGATATTCCAGCTTCCGCTTATCAAACCAGTCAGATTTTTGACATTCTAGACCCAGGACAATATACTTTCGTGGTCGTGGACAGAAACAACTGTCATGACATTTCAAATACAGTTACCATTGAGTTTAGACCTGCGGCCGATTTCGATCCAACAACGGTTACCGATGTACTTTGCTATGGTGATGCTACCGGAGCAATTACTTTTAACCTCATTAGCAGCAATGGTTATCAATTAACTTACTATTTGTTTGATGCAACAGGTTTTGACGAGGACAATTATGATTTAAACAATGCCTTGGCCACTAATTCATCTGGAAATTTCCCCGGGTTGACAGATGGAGACTATGTAGTGGTCATCAACCAAAGAAAAGGTAGTGCGTCGTGCGACTATTTCGAATATTCCACCATTTCGGCACCATCATTCGCATTGGATGCAGATGCCGTTTTGACACAGGATTACACTTGTTTACAAGACGCTATTATCGAGGCACAAAATGTAACGGGCGGAACCGCTCCGTATGAATACAGTATTGATGGGGTTACCTTTGGGGCTTCGCCAACCTTTAACAATCTAACGGATGGAACCTATACCGTTACGGTGAGAGATGCCAACGGTTGTATTTTTGTGACCAATTCCATCACTATAGATCCCTTGGACCCTCCAACGGATATCGATTTTTCAGCGACCAATCCACAGTGTCCCACATTTGTTTCCGATGTTACTTTATCTGTAACCGGTGGCACACCCAATCTGGTATATGAAATCATTTCACCTGCCGGAAGCGCTGTAAACAATGGAAACAATGCTACGTTTACTGGTTTGGCGCCAGGAACTTACATGTTCAGGGTTACCGATAACGATGGTTGTTTTTATAATGAAAATTTCACTATTGCCCCAGTTACGGAAATTTCGGTTACCGGACAGCTCATCAGCAACATTACGTGTTTTGGTGATAGCGATGGAGAGATTCAATATACCGTATCTAACTTTAACACCGATTATGATTACTCGGTAACAGGACCAGCTACTTTCTCTGGAACGGCTGAAACCAACGGCACCATTTCCTTGACAGGATTGGCCGAAGGCACATACACCATTACCGTTACTGATAACTTTACCAACTGTACAGATACTGCAGATGTTACTATTGCTGCACCTCCTGCCGCAATTACGGCACCTTTTACCCTTGTGCAGCCAACTTGTGTGGCAGACGGTTCCATAGACATTGCCGCCGCGGGTGGATGGGGAAGTTATACGTATGAAATAACTGCAGGACCAGCAACTTTTGGACCGCAATCCAATGGTTTGTTCAGTGGATTGTCCACAGGTGGCACCTATACCTATACAGTAACCGACTCCAATGGTTGCGTATTTACCGATACCTTCACTATTATTGAAGCCGTAGCTCCTGTGTTGGATATTGTTCCCAACGACATTTGCTACGATGATGCCACAGGATTGACATTGACCGCCAATGTTACTTCCGGAGGAGATGGAAATTATGAATACAGCCTAAATGGAGGTCCATTTGTTTCCAGTAATACATTTACTGGTCTAGGCCCAGGAACATATACTATTGACGTTAGGGATGGTAATGACTGTACCGATTCAGCAGCCATTACTATTGACCCCGAACTTAGTGTTGTTGCATCAGCTCCGAACATTACTGCTTGCGCAACGGACACCGATATTACCATTACCGCTGCTGGTGGCGACGGAAATTACGTTTACGCTGTAGTTGCAGACGGAGTAACACCAACAGCTGGTGATTTTGCAGCAACAAACCCTGTTACGGTAACAAGTGCCGGTGATTATGATGTATATGTTAGGGACAACAACGGAGCTTCAGGATATTGTGAAGCCAACTACGACATTACTATCATTCAGGATGACCCATTGGCCATATCCATCACAAACACGGACATCCTGTGTAGTGGTGAATCACAAGCTCAAATTACCATAACAGCTACTGGAGGAGAAGGACCTTATTTGTACAGTATAGACAATGGAGCCAACTACCAAACATCCAACACTTTTGTAAACCTGCCCGCAGGAAGTTATAATGTTCGTGTAAGGGATGCCAACAACTGTGAGGTAACAGAGATTTACACCATAACAGAGCCTTTGACGTTATCTGCGTCGGCTGCAGTGACCGCACTGGCAGAATGTTATCCAGGAATGGGTGCTGAGGTGCGTATTACCAATGCCATTGGTGGAACAGCTCCTTACGAATATAGTTTTGACGGTGGTTCTAATTATGGGGCTAGTTCAATCGGATATTTAATGCCTGGTACACACACCCTTTACATTAGGGACGCCAATTTGTGTACCTATCCCATGACGGTAACCATTGATCCAGAACCGACCCCACCAAACGCAACTACTACAATTGACTATGAATGTGATGGCGAGGGAACAATTACTGTAACTCCGGATAGTGCAGATTTTGACTATACTTATGAAATAGATGGTTCACCAAATACACCCGATACATCCAACGTATTCAACAATGTAGCTGTTGGCAATCATACAATTACTGTAAACTATACAAGTAATTTAGCTCCTTCCCCTAGTGTTCTTTTGTCAGAAAACTTTGGAGTTGGACCAAATACAAGTATTTCGGAGATAGACCCGGCCTATTGCTACGAGCCTCAAGATGGTAGTGTTAGTGCATGTGGCTTTGGAACCGACACACATATTCAAGATGGGGAATACTCTGTAACCCAAACCATTGTTAACCCATATGGTTCATGGTTAAGTCCTAATGACCATACCGGTTTGGCCGGAGGAAGATTCCTTGCCATAAATGTTGGAGGAGTCGCCGGTGTTGGAGGAATTGTATATCAAAAAACCGGGGTGGAAGTTATTCCGAACAGAGATATTACTGTTTCCCTTCATGCCTTCAACTTATTAAGAAACGGCACCGGGGGAGGAGATCCATCCATAGAAATTCAATTAGTAGACGGAGGCGGTACTATTATCGCAAGTACGACTACAGGAAATATTCCTAAAAACACTGGTGTTAACGATTGGCATAATTATTCCGTTAATCTTAATCCAGGTGCAAACAGCAATTTGGATATTGTTATTAGAACAAACTCCGCTGTAGTCAACGGAAACGATATTGCCATTGATGACATCGAGGCATATCAAATTCCTGAGGTTTGTACCGATTCATTAACCCTTAATGTTACTGTTGAGGATGGTCACGCCTTTGATGGTGCTATCACCGCATATACCGATCTTACTTGTAACAGTGCTGCGGATGGTACCATAACCTTTGAAGCAGAAAATTTTGACCCTGCTACCGGCTTTACCTACCAAGTAGATGGTGGGGCTGTTTCTGCTGCCCAATTCGCAAGTCCAATAACTGTAACCGGTCTCGCTGCCGGCGCACACACCATCAATATTGTTGATTTAAGAGACCCTGCTTGTGCTGTGGTATTGAATCAAACACTTACACAACCCGATGTGTTGGATGTCACAGCATCCATCACCAACGAACTTACGTGTACCAACGGAGGCGCAACAATTACTGCTACAGCTACCGGAGGAACGCCAACATACCAATACCAATTGGAAGATGATTTGGGTGCTGTAATCACGGCTTTCCAATCATCCAATGTGTTTACTGGTATTGCCGCTGGTGATTATGTAGTACGTGCCAGGGATATTAACTTGTGTGAGGACACCACAACCATTATCACTGTTGATCCTCCAGCTACCATTGTATTCACAACAACGCCTACTGCTTGTTACAGTGGAAACAATGATGGAAGTATACAGGTAGATGTAACCGATGGAAACGGAAACTATCAATTTAGTCTGAATGGCGGACCATGGATCACACCGACTCCATCAACCGCAACAACACATACGTTCTCAAGCTTAACAGCTGGAACCTATACCATAGATGTACGCGATGAATATGGGTGTGCGGGCGCTCAACAAACAGTGACCATTGAAGATGCTTTAGTGGCTTCTGTGGATGTTGTGGATGTGTCAACCTGTGCCGACGGTAGTATTACTGTTACTGCTTCAGGTGGAACACCAGCATTGGAATACGCTTTTGTTCCACCTACTACAGACCCAACTGGATTGTTCTCAGCAACCAATACATATACCGTTACTGCCGGTAACGAGGGTACCTTTGATGTTTATGTAAGAGATAATTCTGCTACAGTACCCTATTGTGAGTATATGGAAACGGTAACGGTAAACCCTGCTGTTCCATTGACCATGACCAATACTCCAACAGACCCCGACTGTTATAATGGTACTGGAAATATATTGGTGGATATTACCTCTGGAGTTGCTCCATATACTATAGAAATAGTTGACTTGGACAATGGTGGTGCCTCTAATCAAACCGACACCAATGTGTTGGTTTCTAGCAGAACCTACTATAACCTAATGCCCGGAGATTATACCATTAATGTAACCGATGCATCAGGATGTATTATTACCGATACCCAAACCATAAACAACCCCGATGAATTAACGGGCGTAGTAAGCGGAATTACCCCTGCTACCTGTACTGGATTGGCCAGTGATTTCGGTTTTGGTTTCTCCGGTTACCCTACAACTTTGGGAACCATTGAGTTTAGTGACGATGGAGGTACTACTTGGATCGGAGACAATTCCGTACCTGGTGTATCCGATCAGTTCACCGGCTATAACTCGGGTGATACGGTTTATCCATCCATGAGAACCGTAGATGGTTTCGGAAATACAATCTGTCAAACAGACCTACCACCTTTTATTATTCCTTATCCTTTGGATGATTTGGACATTACCATTTCGGCATTGATTGTGAATTGTAACGAACTTCAAGTTACCGTTCAAGGATCTGAAGGTGCACCAGGATACGAATATGCCTATTCCGATGATCCAGCAAATTTTGACCCAGCCACTGCTACTTGGAATCCAGGTGGAAGTGTGGACAATCTTGGTAATCCAGTAACCGCTGGTCATGGTATGTACCAATGGACCGGTTTGGTTCCTGGTAGAACCTATGTGTTCTATGTAAGGGATAGCGGAGGATGTGTTAGACAAAGTAACGTGAACGTTAATGATCTGATTACTGTTCCCTTGGAAATCACATCAACATCCACCCCAAGTTGTGCGGGACTAAACAATGGTACCATTACTTATACTGTAACGGATAACCAAGCTCCTTTTGAATCCCAGTTTAGATGGAATTTCTACGATATGAGTTCTGGTTCTCCTGTTTTGGTTAACAGTAGTGGAATAGTTCCTTATACTTCACCTCAGGATATTACTTTAACTGGGCTTCCTGCTGGAAACTACTATATCGAAGTAATAGAAGTTGATGGCTCCAACAACGATAGTTGTGTGGGAGCAACAGAAAACCTATTGCTGGAAGAGCTTGATCCTTTATCAGGAACACCTGTTGTGCTACAAGACATTAGTTGTAACGCCCCAGGCCTTATCCAAATTCAAAACCCATTGGGCGGTGGAGGAATATACACCTACACTGTAACTGGACCGGCTGGCTTTACAACCATTACCTCAACATCCGATAATCCAATCGAGATTCCTGAAAACTCACCTGCTGGAAACTACGATGTTACAATGGAAGATCAGTTCGGCTGTGGAGTGAACCTAGGATCTGTTCCTTTAACATTGACTCCGAACCCGACTATTGACAGTGTACTTATTGATAGCTGTTCCATTCCTATTACAGTAACTATCAATGCAACTACCACAGCTGCTCAAGTATTCTACTCATTGGATGGAGGAGTAACATATTTGGACAATGGTGGGATATTTACCAATGTATCGCCTGGTACCTATAACGTAGCCATTATTGACAGCAATGGATGTACCGATACCGATGTAATCGATGTACATCCTCCATTGGAATTCACGGCTATCCAAACCGTTGCTTTGGATTGTGAGCCAGGTGCTGCGGCCAATGCAGAGATTGAAATCGAAGTAATCTCAGGTTCTGGAAACTATGAATACGTAATTGATGGACCTGGTGCGAACGATCAAGTAAGAGCGGTTCTTCCATCCAATCCATTTACATGGACAGGTGCTGCCGCTGCTGGAAGTTATGAAGTTATTGTATTTGATATGGGAACGGCACCACCGAACTGTTCACAGACAATTACTGTAGATGTGCCGGATGCACCACTACCAAGCTTTACAGAAACACATACAGATGTAACTTGCTTTGGAGCGGATGATGGTACCATTACCCTTACAGAGGTGGATACAGGAGTAAATCCGATAATGTATACCTTAACTCCGATGCCCGCTGGAGCTGTGTTGAACGGCAATACTTTTGAAAACCTTCCTGCTGGCACATATAGTGTACGTGGAGTTGGTTCTAACAGCTGTTTTGTTGATATTTTTGATATTGTTATCGACGAGCCTGATCCTATTGCCAATGTAAATGCAAGTGTAGTTGAATTTGGCTGTACAGCAGGTAACAATACAAATAATGCAACCATTACGGTGGATACGGCCTCTATAACCGGAGGTAGCGGAAACTATGTCATCTATGAATTCATCAATGATGCTGGTTCCGTAGTAGTTCAATCAGGAAGCAATCCTGTTTACACGGAAACCGATATTAATGGTGGAAGCTACACCATCAATGTGTATGATGATAACGGTTGTTTGGGAACAACCACGGCTGTAATCGCACCATTTGATAGTTTGGACAATGCCACGGTAGCCGTTGATGCTGTTGCTACCTGTGTAACTGGTGAGGATATCACCATTACTGCAATTGGATCCATTACCAACTCAACCACAAATCCCGCAAACTATGAGTTTAGGGAATTGCCTTCCGGTACGTTCCAGGCATCTGGAAGTTTTACAGGATTGAGTGTGGGAACACATAATTTTGAAGTAAGAAATACGGTAACGGGATGTATGATAACCGTATCCCATGTAATAGCAGATCCTGAAGTGTTGGATTTAAATGTGGTAAATACTACGGACATCACTTGTTACGGAGATACGAATGGCGAAGTGGAATTAAATCTTGTTGATGGTTCCAGTGTAACCTATGCAAGCGCCACGAGCTACACCCTATACTACGATATCAACAATACACCTACCAACTTGGGTGATGATGTGGTGACAACCGGCTCCGATGCTGATGGAAGTTTTACCATCACAGGTTTGGCTGCCGGTACATACTATATCGAAGTTACGGATACCAATCCTCCGGGATCGGCTTGTGTATACAGCGAGTCCTTCAATATTGCTGGACCTGCTGCTGCGATTACTGGAGCTACTGTAGTTACCGATATTACATGCCTTGGTAACGATGGAGCTGTACAGATTACCAATGTTGCCGGTGGATGGGGTGGATACTCCTACTATGTAGGAACTACTTCACCAACAGGACCTGGTGATTATGTGGCCAGTCCAAACTTTACAGGTCTAGCTGCTGGAACTTATGAAGCATGGGTAATCGATTCGAGTGGTTGTGAGCAATTGGTAGATACGGTAACGCTTGCCGACCCATTGCCAATTACAGCCACCTTACAGGTAAATGTTGAAAATTGTACAGACCTTCAGGGAGAAATCCAAGTAGTTGGAACCACAGGAGGACAAGGAAGCAACTATACCTATCAATTGATTAGAAATGGATCTAATGTAGGTTCTCCACAAACTAGTGATGTTTTCACAGGTCTTGGTGCTGGTTCCTACGAAGTATTGATTGCTGATCAGTGGTCCTGTACCACAACCGTTGGTCCAGTTGTACTAACTGATGCCATGACGGCTAATACCACCGTGGTTAAACCTATTGACTGTACTGTTGATCCAGGGGGTCAAATCACAGTAAATGTATCTGGTGGTTCTTCCAACCTGACCTTTGATGTGGTTTATCCTGATTTAACAACAACTGATTCCAATACAACAGGAGTATTTACAGGACTTACACAACCAGGTGTTTACACCTTCACGGTAACCGATAATGATACAGCGACACCTTGTATTTATGTGGTAACACAGGAATTGGATGACAAAGTTGATCCAATTATAGATGATGTACTAATAGATGATGTGAACTGTTTTGGCGGTTCTGATGGAAGTTTGACCGTGGTATTGGATCCTGCTACCGTAGTTGATCCAGTATATACCTACGAGCTTTATCAAATGTCCGACTTGGTAAATCCTTACCGATTCGCACAATCAAGCCCTGTATTCGATAACTTGCCAGCTGGAGATTACCAGGCAAGGGTAATTTCATCAAGAGCTTGTGAAGATACGTTTGATGTTACTGTGGGAGAGCCAGCAGTATTAGATGCTACTGCTACCTCAACAGATTTTGCATGTAGTCCAAGTAACTCTATAATCGAAGCAACCGTTACAGTATCCGCAACTGGGGGCACTGCTCCATACTCCTATAGTTTTGAAGGGAATGGCTTTACTTCAGTAGCAACATTCAATGTTGTGGATGATGGAACCGTTCAAACCATCAACTATATCGTAAGGGATGCCAATGGTTGTGAATATCCAGATAGCATCGATGTTCAACCATTGAACACTTTCACACTCGGTCTAAATCAAGATGTTGCTATTTCCTGTGTTAATCCGGAAACTGTAACCTTGACCGTAACAGAGAGCATCGGTGGTGATACCTATACATTTGAATTGTTGCCAATCGGAAATCCATATGGATCAATGACTGCATCAACAGGAACCACAGCAACTTTTGAGTTGACAGAACCTGGAAGCTATACGTTTAGAGCAACCAACGACACTACTGGTTGTTATGTGGAAACTGTACATACCATTGCCCCATACGATCTTATCGATGTTGTGGCCACAGCTACATCTCCGGCCATGTGCTTTGGTGATGCGGGTACATTGGAAATCGATGTGACCGGATATAGTGGACCATATAATTATGAAGTTTTCAATGCTGATGGTACAACCACAGGAATAACAGGAAGCGGAAACACTTCGACCAACCCAATGTCCATTACGGATCCATTATTGGTAGGTGGAAACTATTTTGTACGTGTTTCACAAACAGCTTATCCGGAATGTATCGAAGATTCGAATACCATTACCATTATTTCACCGAGTTCGGCCTTGGATTACACGCCACAAGAAGTGGCCAATGTAACTTGTACCAACGACCAGGGTGAAATTTTGATAGCACCAACAGGAGGTTACGCACCTTATGATATTGTTTTGACCAACACAACTACATCCCAAGTGTATACCATGAACGATGTAGCCAGCTATGTGTTCACCGGTTTATCTGCAGGGGTTTATACAGTAAGCGTTACAGATGACGGCGGTTGTGTTGAAGATAGGGGAATCACCTTATTAGAACCTACTCCGATTACCGCAGATATTGATGCTGCTCCAATAGACCTATTATGCTACGGAGCAGAAAGTGCATCTGTATGGGCCCACAATGTAACAGGAGGAGAAGGTTCCTACGTATATCAATTGAATTATTACGATGCCACAGGTACGAATATCGTATTTACTACCGGAGAGCAAAGTAGTGATACGTTCACAGGATTGGGTGCTGGAATATATAGTATTACCGTATCCGATGGATGGAACTGTGGTGTGGAAACCCCACAAGTAACCATCACCGAACCTACCGAAGTAGTTGCTTCGCTCGTACAGGTTAGCGGTATGACGTGTAATGACGGTGCTCAAATCATGTTAAGTGCAGTTGGTGGAACAGCTCCTTATTTCTATAGTACAGATGGCGTTTCATTCAACGCAATGAGTGGTGGCGATACCCATACCTTCGATGTTAGGCCAGGTGCTTATCAATACTATGTGCGTGATGCCAATGGTTGTGATGCATTGATATCCAACCAAGTAACCGTTGATGAGGTACCCGAACTGATGTTGGAAATCGACGAATCAGCGGCCCTTATTAACTGTACCGGTGAAGCATCAGCAACCATTATTGCTACTGCTACTGGAGGTTTGGGCAACTATAGCTATGAGTTGTTCACCGATGCGGCCTTGACCAATTTGCTGGATGGACCACAATCCAATGGAACCTTTAGCGGACTAATGGCTGGAGATTACTATGTAAGAGTTACAAGCGAGGACTGCGTTGAGGTATCACCTGTGATCACCATCGTTGATCCAGAGCCATTGGTTGTAGAAAGAGAAGAGTTTACAAATATTACTTGTGCAGGAATGGACGACGGAACCATTACCGTTGAAGTGTCGGGTGGAACCGGTGAAATTCTTTACGCTATTTCACCTAATCTAGATCAGTTTGATACGACGAACACATTTACTGATCTAGAACCCGGCATCTATGATGTAATTGCTCAAGATGTAAATGGATGTTTCATCACATTCCAATTTGAGATTACACAGCCAGAACCTGTTGTGGCCGAAGCCATAAATATTATGGACGAAGTTTGTTTTGAAAGTGGAGATGGCTCGTTCGAGCTTCAAATTTCTGGAGGAACCGCGCCATATCAAACAAGTTTAAATTCCAGCGCAGACGAAAACTTCGTACAAGACCAGTTCTTGTTCCAAGATTTAACCGCAGGAACCCATGTTGTGTTCGTAAGGGATGCCCAAGGTTGCGAAACCAATGTTGTTGTGGAAATAGAGCCAGGTGTAAATCTAGCGGCTACCGTAACACCAATATATGAGTGTACCGAATTTATACCCGATAACTACTTGGAAATTGTATTGGAGGATGAATCCATTGTAGATGACCTAATGTATGCCTTGGATTCAACAGATCCAGCAGATATGCAATTAACGGCAGACTTTACCAATATGACACCAGGTGATCATTACTTGACCATCGCACATGCCAATGGATGTATGACGACCTATGACTTCACCATCGAAGCATTTGAACCGCTGACATTGACGTTGGAGAACAACAACATCAACGAGATTACAGCAGTTGCTGAGGGTGGTGTGGAAGATTATACCTTCTACTTTAATGATCATGATAACGGAACCGATAATACCTTCTACATCAACAGAACGGATACCTATACAGTGACCGTGATAGATCAGAATGGTTGTGAAGCTACTGCTGAGATATTTATGGAGTTCATAGATGTAGAGTTCCCTAACTTCTTCACCCCAGATGGTGATGGCCTTAACGATATTTGGATTCCGGATAACATAGAAGGTTTCCCAGACGTACTAATTACAATTTACGATCGTTATGGTAGAGTAGTGGAAAAGATGACACGAGATTCTCAGGGTTGGGATGGAAATTACGATGGAAAACCTTTACCGACCGGAGATTACTGGTATGTGGTTCGCTTAAACGGTGAATTGGACGACAGAGAGTTTGTTGGACACTTTACACTGTATCGACAATAACACTTAACCTACTTTGACCCCATGTTAAAAAAAGTATATTCAACTATCCTATTTGTTTCCTTGGCACTTTGTGCCAGGGGACAGGAGTTGACCGTACCCCAATTATCCCAATATATAGCGGATAATCCATTTTTAATGTCTCCAACCTATGCTGGTATAGGAGACCACATAAAAGTCCGTTTAAATGGCCTAACACAATGGGTGGGTATAGAAGATGCTCCAGATACTCAAACCTTGGCCGCCGATGCTAGGATTGGCAATAGGTCTGGTGTGGGTATGCTTCTGTATAACGATAGTAACGGATATACGAGACAAAGGGGGGCTAGAGTATCTTTTGCACACCACCTTACCTTGGACAGGTACGATGATATCTTTTTATCCTTTGGTATCTCCTACAACTTTAACCAGTTTAGGATAGATGTAGAGCAATTTGAAGCCAATAATGGGCAATTGCCAACAGATGACAAAGCTACTACCAACCATAACTTTGACCTTGGTGTGCTTTACAGAAAGGATAAATTCTATTTTAGCCTTAATGCAGGTAACGTACTCAACAAGGATCTATCCAACTTTAATACCGATATTATACGTATAGAGCCCAATAAGTTGAGAAACTATTATGTGTACACCGGTTATAGTTTTTCCAAGAGCAAGAACAGCAAATTGGAAATTGAGCCATCTGTATTCTTTCAGTGGTTCGAGAGCGATGGTCGATCAGTTACCGATTTGAATGCCAAATTCCGTTTCCGCGACTTTGAAGATTACTATTATGTGGGCCTCACCTATCGTTTTTTGAACGATCAATTAGGAGAGCCCCTTTATATTGCCCCTTTGGCCGGTTTTAAAAAGAGTAATTTCTATTTTGGTTATTCCTATCAAGTGATTACCAACGAAATATTGGGTTATAGTACCGGTACCCATGTACTTACCGTTGGTATGGATCTCTTCCAAGGAATCAGTAACTGTAGATGCATGTACTAATGTTAACTGCTTTTACCTACTTTTGCCCTTTGTTAATTCAGGATTTTGGGTAAAATAAGGTTAAAGAACGTTAGAATACATTCCAACCATGGGTGTTTAAAGGAGGAAATGCTCATTGGTAGCGATTATAGGGTCGATTTAGAAGTCACCGCCGACCTTTCCAAACCTGCTGTTTCCGACCAACTTAGTGAAACAGTGGACTATGTCCATTTAAACAACATCATAAAAGAAGAAATGACGGTTCGTTCCAATCTCCTGGAACACGTAGCAAAAAGAATCATTGATCGCATATTCAGTGAAATAGCGGAAGTAACGGAAGTGGAAGTGGAAGTTTCGAAAATAAATCCGCCCATAGGAGGTGATGTAGAGAGTGTTTCGGTAAAACTCAGAATTAGTCGTTGAAACATTGTAGCTAACCAACTGATTATCTTATTCTTTTTATATTTTTGAAGTAAATAATTTATACGGCATTGTGGTCGAATTGGATAGACAAAATCCCGCAAGGATTTTTATGGTGGTTCGAGTCCACCCGATGCCTCAAAGAAGTACTTTTATAAAAGTACTGTTCAATCCCATTTAGATTATTTTTCAATCTAAATATTCATAAAATATTTTTAGCTTTGCAATCCGATTGGCATCGTGGCCGAGTGGCTAGGCAGAGCTCTGCAAAAGCTTGTACAGCGGTTCGAATCCGCTCGATGCCTCAAAACCCAGCATTAATGCTGGGTTTTTTGTTTATAGGTTATCCATTTTTTCGATTCTTTCCTGAATATCAAATTTATCCTTGGGTAAAAATCCTTTGGTAATCAATACTATTCCGCAGATAATCAATACAATGCCCAATCCCTTTTTTATGAGCACGATGCGTTCTTGCGTTAAATAACGTTTCAATTGTTTTGCCAAAATAATTTTTAGTAGATCGGTGCCAAAATAGACGAGTAGTACGGTACTGAAAAATACCATCATCCTATTGGGATTGTTCTCCAAACTTGGCCCTACTACAATGATCAGACCCAACCAAAAAACAAGTACACCTATATTGATGAAGTTTAATAGAAAGCCTTTTACCAATAAACCCAGATAGGTTCCCTTGGATGCCTTTACATTGGATTTTTTCTTTGCTTTCTTTACAAATAGAAAGATTCCGTAGACTAACAAAATCATTCCTCCGAACACAAACAGTCCTGGTTCGTTACTTAAGTTTTCCAATAACTGGAAACTACTGAAATAAGCGATGAGCAAAAAAACAATATCTGCAAAAATCACCCCAATATCCAAACTCACGCCTGCCCTAAAGCCCTTGGTGGCACTTGTTTCCAATAACACAAAGAAAACAGGTCCAATCATAAAGCTCAACAAAAATCCCAAAGGGATTGCCGCTTGGATATCTTCAATCATTTTTTACTTTACTCTTTTTATCTTTCCTCCGAAAAGGGTATGCTCGTCCATTGTCTTTGGATCTCCGTACACCAGTACTTCTCCACCAGCCTTTACATTGGCCTTTACATAATCGGTTGCATAGATTTCTGCATTACCCCCGGCGTTTACACTTATAGTAGTGAATTTTGTTTCAAATGTTCTTCCGTTATAGGCACCACCTGTATTAATGATTATGTCTTGTGTATTGGCAAAACCACCAGCAAATATCTCACCTCCTGAAACCGCCTTGATCAAGAGTTGGTCCACCTCACAATTTATTTCCAATTCTCCTCCTTCCTGTGCTTTAAGTTCCAAAACTTCTTGCACATAAGTGTCATCGGATGATATTCTTGCATCTTCATTAACATCGATCACCAATAATTCTTCAGAATGATATAGATCAACATAGGTTCTATAACCACTGAATATCTTAACGATTTCCATTCGGATTTTCAATACACCATCGTTATTCACAATGGCCACATTGGTGGTATTGGCTCCCGTGATCACCGCCTTGTTTTCGTTGGATTTGATAAGATTAATGGAAATACCATCAAATCCCTTTACTTCGGTGAACTTTTGTAGGTTTTGGGTTACGGTTGCCTCTTGGGCCTCAATGTACTGAAGCGATAGCAACAATATAACAATCGTAATTACTTTCATGTTATAAAAATTTGGTTCTCAATAGGATAACAAATTTTATTCCAAAATAGTATTATTTCTTTTTACCGATCAACGAAAAGTCCAAATGCCGTTTGACTAAATCCGTACTCTTTACCATTACATAAACTTCATCGCCCAACTGGTACATTCGTTTGGTTCTTTCACCGATTATGGCATATTGGCGTTCATCAAAAATATAATAATCATCCTTGATGTCTCGGATACGAATCATACCCTCACACTTGTTCTCCACAATTTCAACGTAGATGCCCCATTCGGTAACACCGGATATTACGCCCAAAAACTCTTGGTCCTTATGGTCTTCCATAAATTTGATCTGCATGTACTTAATAGAATCCCGTTCTGCATTGGCAGCTAGCAATTCCATATCGGAAGAATGTTTACACTTTTCCTCGTACGGCTCAGCTTTAGGTGTTTTCTCCTTATCCAGATAATGCTGCAACAAACGATGCACCATCACATCAGGATATCGTCGAATTGGCGAAGTAAAATGGGTGTAATATTCAAAACCAAGTCCATAGTGCCCAATATTCTCCGTAGTATAAATGGCCTTGCTCATACTTCGAATAGCCAAAGTATCCACAAGGTTCTGTTCTTTTTTACCTTTTACATCTTCCAATAACTTATTCAAAGATTGATTAATGGTCTTACTATCCTTAAGGTTGATACTATGTCCAAATCTGGAAATAACCCCGTTCAAGGCCATTAATTTATCCTCATTGGGCTTGTCGTGAACCCGATACACAAATGTTTTCTTTTGCTTACCTATATACTCGGCCACTTTTCTATTGGCCAACAGCATAAATTCCTCAATCAACTTATTGGCATCCTTGGCTTCTTTAAAAAAAACACCTACAGGTTCATTGTCTTCAGATAAATGAAACTTCACTTCGATTTTATCGAACGAAATAGCGCCAGCATCCATTCGGGCCTGTCGCATAATCTTGGCCAATCTATCAAAGGTCAAAACAGCCTCTTTTATATCATCCGAGACAGAGTAAGCTGTTTCCCTAATGGATACTTCTTTTGGAATTTTGTTTTGTTCCGTTTCAATAATATGCTGAGCTTCTTCATAAGCAAAACGTTCATTCGAATTAATGGCTGTTCTTCCAAACCATTGTTTTACCAATCGAGCATTATCATCCATTTCAAAAATGGCAGAAAACGTATATTTTTCTTCATTAGGTCTTAGTGAACACGCTTTATTGGACAGCACCTCCGGCAACATGGGAACCACACGGTCCACCAAATACACAGAAGTGGCCCGATCATATGCCTCTTCTTCCAAAATAGTATTGGGCTGCACATAATGCGACACATCGGCAATATGGATACCTATCTCATAATTTCCATTTTCCAACTTTTGAAAGGAAAGTGCATCATCAAAATCCTTGGCGTCCTTTGGATCTATGGTAAAAGTGAGCACATCCCGCATATCCCTACGCTTGGCTATTTCAGATTCTTTTATACTGGTATCCAAGGTTTTGGCAAACTGTTCCACTTCATAAGGAAACTCATGTGGGAGTCCATACTCGGCTAAAATGGCATGTATTTCGGTATTATGTTCCCCTGGCCTGCCCAGTACTTCCACAATTTCTCCATAAGGTGAATCGGCATCATCCGGCCAATCGCCAAGATTTACCAATACCTTGTCGCCATCGTTCGCCTTTTTTAATTTTTCAGGTGGAATAAAAATATCGGTGTACATCCTGGAATCGGTTGGGCGAACAAAAGCAAAGCTTTTTTGTTTGTCCACAATACCTACATAAGAAGTTTTTTTACGTTCGAGCACCTTGGCAATCTCCCCTTCCATCTTCTTGCTCTTTTTTCTAGGCTTTATAAATACCTCGACCGTATCACCATGGAAAGCACCGTTTAAATTATTGTTCTGTACAAATATGTCGTCATCCAATTCATCAACAACAATGTAGGCGTTCCCACTAGTGGTTAAATCTACTCTACCCGTAAAATAAGTATGGAGTGATGGCTTCTTTTGGTACTTGCCCCTTTCTGGCTCCACAATTCGTTCACTTGCCTTTAACTGACCTAAACGTTTGATTAAAAGGTTCCTATCTTGGGTATCGGTAATACCTAATTTTGAAGCTATTTGCTTGTAATTGAAGGTTTTGGACAGTTCTTTTTCAAGTACGGTAAAAATGCCCTTCGTTATCTCATTCTTTCGCTGACTACCAGCTCTCTTCTTTTTCTTCGACATTAACGTCCTTATTTTTTTGAAAAATACAAATTATAATCCTTGACCAACAAGGAAAGGAAGAGTAATCATAAACAAAAGGACTTTTAT
>NZ_CAMYIC010000017.1 GCF_947258355.1 uncultured Allomuricauda sp. | reverse complement strand
TGTATTTAATCCAAAGTTTTATATTTTTGCCAACGATTTAAATTTTTAAAACCACAATAATTATGTCAGACATTGCATCAAGAGTAAAGGCTATCATCGTTGATAAACTAGGTGTAGATGAAAATGAAGTAGTTGCAGAAGCTAGCTTTACCAACGACTTAGGAGCGGATTCCTTGGACACTGTTGAACTTATCATGGAGTTTGAGAAAGAATTTGATATTCAGATACCAGATGATCAAGCAGAGAACATCGCCACTGTTGGTCAGGCCATTAGCTATATAGAAGAAGCTAAGTAATTATATGATATATCGCTAAAGATTATAAATTATCCATGTGGTTATTATCACATGGATAATTTTTTTTATAATTTACGTCTAAAGGGTAAAAAAATAGTTCAATGCAGTTAAAGCGAGTTGTGGTTACCGGAATGGGAGCGTTAACGCCCATAGGTAACAATTTGGAAGCTTATTGGGAAGGACTACGGACCGGTAAGAGCGGTTCTGCCCCCATTACTTATTTCGATACCGAAAAATTTAAGACCAAGTTTGCTTGTGAGCTTAAGGGCTACAATCCTGCTGATTTCTTTGATCGTAAGGAAGCCAGAAAACTGGATCGGTTTGCCCAATATGCTTTGGTATCTTCGGATGAGGCTATAGCCGATTCTGGAATAGACTTGAACGTAGTGGACAAGTTTAGGGTAGGTGTTGTATGGGGAGCAGGTATAGGCGGATTGGAAACTTTTCAGAATGAAGTGATTGGGTATGCCGAAGGTGATGGCACCCCTCGTTTCAATCCATTCTTTATTCCTAAAATGATTGCGGATATCGCACCTGGCAACATTTCCATAAAACATGGTTTTATGGGACCTAACTACACCACGGTTTCTGCATGTGCCTCTTCGGCCAATGCAATGATCGACGCGCTCAACTATATTAGATTAGGACATTGCGACGTAATCGTAACAGGAGGTAGTGAAGCTGCCGTGACCATCGCAGGTATGGGTGGATTCAATGCCATGCATGCACTATCCACAAGAAATGAAAGCCCCGAAACCGCGTCCAGACCGTTCGATGCTACACGAGATGGATTTGTATTGGGAGAAGGCGGTGGAGCTTTGATTCTTGAGGAATACGAACATGCCAAAGCGCGTGGCGCAAAAATATATGCCGAGGTCTTGGGAGGAGGATTGTCTAGTGACGCCTACCACATGACCGCACCGCACCCAGAGGGAATCGGGGTGGTAAAGGTGATGGAAAACTGCTTGCAGAACGCCGGACTCAAACCTGAAGACGTTGATGCCATAAATACACATGGAACCTCTACGCCTCTTGGGGATGTAGCGGAACTCAAAGCTATTTCCAAAGTATTTGGCGACCATGCCAAGAATATCAACATCAACTCTACCAAGTCCATGACCGGACACTTATTGGGAGCAGCTGGAGCCATTGAAGCCATAGCATCTATTTTGGCAATGGAGCACAATCTTGTACCGCCCACCATTAACCATAGCGTTGTGGACGAGGAGATAGATCCATCACTGAATTTGACTTTGAACAAGGCGCAAGAGCGAGAAGTAAAGGTTGCCATGAGCAATACCTTTGGCTTTGGAGGACACAATGCTTGTGTACTATTCAAAAAAATAGGGTAGTTTTGTAACATGAAACTTACTTCCAAAATATTCAATTCCCATCCAAGCACGGATGGGGATTTTTTTTTGGGAATGAAAAGAATACTTGGGTTTAAACCCAAGAACTTGGAAATCTACAAAACAGCATTCCTACATCGGTCCATGAACAAAAAAGATGAGGAAGGCAACCCTGTAAACTACGAACGGTTGGAGTTTTTAGGCGATTCCATGCTGGGTACCATCATTTCCAAATATTTGTACAACGAGGTGCCCGAAGGTGATGAGGGTTATCTCACCAAAATGCGCTCCAAGGTGGTCAGTCGAAAGCACTTGAACGAACTGGGCAAGGATTTGGGATTGCTGAAGTATGTTGAAAGCAGGATTCCCAAAGCACATTTTGGGGAGAATATTCATGGAAATGTTTTCGAGGCGCTTGTTGGTGCCATCTATTTGGACAGAGGATACAATTTTTGTGAAAAATTTATTGATGAACGAGTCATAGAGCCCTATGTGGACATTGAACAACTCGAGGGCAAGGTCATCAGTTACAAGAGCTTAGTGATAGAATGGTGCCAAAAAGAGAAGAAACCGTTCAACTACGATGTTTATGAAGATACCGGGAACGATGAGCTCAAACATTTTGCCGTAAAACTAACCATTGGGGACAGAATGTTGGCAAAGGCAAGGGCCACTTCTAAGAAAAAGGCGGAAGAAAAAGCATCCAAACGAGCCTATTTTGCATTACAGAACAAGATTGAGAATCAGTAACTTTAAATAATAGTAAACTCAAACGTTTTCGCTTGTTTTATAAGTGTATTGTTTTGTATTAACTAGGCATTCATAAGGATTAAGCCTATATTTACCGTTCGTGTTATGGGTATGTTGACAACGCACAAGATATCGGCAGACTTATATGATGATGGTTTTTCACTCATCGCCATACACAGTGATATGGAGGATTATGCCATGACTTATGCCATAAATTCTGCCTGTGGTCTGTATCTAAAACGTATGAGAAAAGACCTTCATCTTAATGAAAATATGTCTTTCTCCGTATTCGATTGGGATGATGAAATAAACGACGTGTATTGGACACTGATTTCTAACAAATGTGAAGTTGAGGAGGAGATACCTTCGGAAGGATTGTTCGCGAACAATATGTCCAGAAGAACCGATCATTTGGTGAAAGAACGTAAAGAAGTGGATTATTTTTTGAAAGTCGATGCAACTGATGAAACCATGTTTTTTCAAAAAATCAAATTCATTAATCTGATATCCAAGGTGATAACAGCATATCCGGTGGACACACAAAATTTGAAATCAAAAAGAAATTTAATCTTTTAACAATGCCAACTAGAAAGAAGACTAAAATTGTAGCAACCCTGGGTCCAGCCACCAGTAAAAAGGAAGTTCTAAAGGACATGATCTTGGCAGGTGTGGATGTTTTTAGAATTAACTTTTCCCATGCTTCCTATGAGGATGTTGCTGAGCGAATTAAAATGATAAGGGAACTTAATGAGGAGTTGGAAATCAATACCGCCATACTTGCCGATTTACAAGGCCCCAAACTAAGAGTTGGGGTTATGGGAGGAGAGGCCATTGTTGCTCCTGGTGACGAAGTTACCTTTGTAACGGGAGAACCTTTTGAAGGAACTGCCGAAAGAGTATACATGAACTACCAAAGTTTTCCAAAAGACGTCAAAGCAGGAGAGCGTATTTTGCTTGATGATGGTAAACTGATTTTTGAAGTAAAGTCCACCAATAGTGAAGACGAAGTGGTTGCCACGGTAATTCAAGGAGGTCCACTAAAATCAAAAAAGGGAGTAAACCTGCCCAATACGGATATTTCCTTACCGGCCCTTACCAAAAAAGACATTAAAGATGCCATTTTTGCCATCGGCCAGGATGTGGATTGGATAGCCTTGTCCTTTGTACGACATGCGCAAGATTTATACGATCTTCATAATTTGATCAAGGAGCACACGGAAAATAAAATTCCAGTGATCTCAAAAATTGAAAAGCCAGAGGCACTTGAAAACATTGAGGAAATCGTAAAGGCTTCGGACGGACTTATGGTGGCCCGTGGCGATTTGGGCGTGGAGATTCCTGCACAAGAAGTTCCTTTGGTTCAGAAAAAATTGGTGTTGAGTGCCAAAAAAGGGAGAATTCCGGTAATCATTGCCACCCAGATGATGGAAACCATGATTACCAGTTTAACACCTACTCGTGCTGAGGTGAATGACGTTGCCAACTCCGTTATGGATGGTGCGGATGCTGTGATGCTTTCGGGGGAAACCTCGGTTGGTAATTATCCAGTTCAGGTTATTGAAAAAATGGCCAGTATTGTATCCAGTGTAGAAGGATCAAGCTTGATTCAAGTACCTCAGACACCTCCACATATCCGAACAAATCGATACATCACAAAATCCGTTTGTTACCATGCTGCCCTAATGGCCAACGAAATTTCAGCAAAAGCCATTTCTACACTAACAAATAGTGGATATACGGCATTTCAGATTTCAGCCTGGAGACCCGCAGCCCACATACTTGTGTTTACATCAAACAAAAGAATATTGACTCAACTTAACCTTCTTTGGGGTGTAAAAGCATTTTACTATGATAAGTTTGTATCCACAGATCAAACCATAGAGGATGTGAACCAGATAGCCTGTAAAAAAGGTTTCTTGCAAGTAGGGGACATGCTGGTAAGTTTGGCGGCTATGCCAATTAAGGAAAAAGGTATGGTGAACACCTTGAGAGTGACCGAGATAGAGAGCTGTAATTTTTAACAGTTCCACATAAATTTATTTTCAAAAGGCGTGCATTTAGATATGTACGCCTTTTTATTTGCCCTGTGTTTTTATGTAGCACCAAATTACATTCTGTTGTAAGTATGCGCATTAAAGATGGACTATTTGTTAAGCAATCGAACAATTTATCCATGAAACACGAATACAAAGATTCCAAATTAGGGGCTATTTTAGGATTTACGGACGACATTAAAAGAGACCAAGCAAGATTTTCGGTCACATCCAAGACCATCAAATTTTTGTGGAACAGAAATAATTGCCCGATTACGCTTCAAATAGATGGAATGGATTTGGAATTGTTGCCCAACCAGATTATAACGGTCACCTATTTGCAGCATATTAGTTATTCCGAAACACAGTTGCCTCTTTCGGCAATCCTTTTCAATAGAGAGTTTTATTGTATATCCGATCATGATAGCGAAGTTTCTTGTAACGGGATCCTGTTTTTTGGAACCCAGGACATTCCCATCATCACAATTCCCGAAAATCAATTGAACAAGTTCAATTTGTTGCACGATATGTTTATTGAAGAGTTTTCCACCCCAGATAATATTCAAGGCGACATGCTTCAAATGCTCCTTAAAAGGATGATTATTATGAGTACCCGTTTAGCAAAAGAGCAGCTTATTGTTAAAACGCTGGGCAACGATCAAATAGATACGATTAGGAGATTTAACTTTTTGGTGGATATACATTACAAAACAAAGAGAAAGGTGAGCGATTATGCAGAGTTGTTGCACAAATCTCCCAAAACACTCTCTAACCTTTTTTCCATATACAATCAGAAGTCGCCCCAACATATTATTTTGGAAAGAGTTGCACTGGAGGCGAAGCGACTCATCAACTTTACCGATAAGCAAAATCAGGAAATCGCTTTTGAACTGGGTTTTACTGACCCTGCACATTTTAGTCGTTTTTTCAAAAAAATGACCCAGATGACCCCATCGGAATATAGAGAAAACCTTCTTTTGGTAGCCTAAGGGAAAATTTGTCAAGCCGTCGGGAAATCCTTCCTAACATCCACCCTCCTTTTCGAGGCATCTTTGCCCTGTAATTAAAAAAACAGATAAAAGATGAAAGCCACGGAAAAATCCATTTTCAATCTCATTGAGATTTTTAGAACATCACAAAAATCCGCTTCGCAAACTGTACCGGTTTCGGAGCATTGTGAGCAAAAATACCATCACGATTTTTATTGTGATGCAGAACAACCCTTTGTACAAACGTATTAATCCATTTAAAAACAATTTATAATCATGAGCACAATCAATGTACCTAAAAGAGAAGAAGTGAGCACTGCCAATCAGGCCATTTTTGACAACTTGGAAAAAGCGGTAGGATTCGTACCTAACCTGTTTGCGACCTATGCCCACTCCGAAAATGCCTTGGGCAATTATTTGAGCCTTTCCAATGCCAAAACTTCATTGAAAGCAAAGGAAAAAGAGGTGGTGCATTTGGCTGTTAGCCAGGTAAATAACTGTATTTATTGCTTATCCGCACATACCGCCATTGGGAAAATGAACGGATTTACAGAGGAGCAGATTCTGGAATTAAGAGCGGGAAAAGCCTCTTTTGACGGGAAACTGAATGCTTTGGCGAAGTTGGCCAAGAACATTACAGAAAACAGAGGAGCAACAGATCAGAAAATCGTAGATGATTTCTTTGCAGCTGGTTGGACCAAGGAAAACCTGATTGATACCATAGTCTTGGTTGGCGATAAGACCATCTCCAACTACATTCACAGCACTACAAAAGTCCCAGTGGATTTCCCAGTGGCACAACCTTTGGAAGCTGTGGAAGCCTAATCAAATAAAATTAATAGTTCAAAAGCCTCTCCTTATTGGAGGGGCTTTTTTTATAGGATTTCAGCATCCTTAAAAAGAGACGGGGCTATACTTTTTGCCATGAAAATTGGCCAGTCATTTTTATATAGATGACTCTCGGTAACGGCACTTTCATATAAAAGATAGAGTCCTCCCGAAATTTTTTCAGTTTCCGCTTTGGATAAATTGGAAATATTATCGCCAACAACCTCGCCTAAATACAAGAGCAGTTCTTTTTTCTGTTGCTGGATCACATTAAGAACAGTGGTTTGGTCCGGAGATAATTCCCCCAACGTTTTGAGTCCCCAGCACCCTTGAAAGTTTTCCTCTAGATACATATCCCTTAAGAGGTCAAAGATTGCCATAAGCTGGTTCCTTCCCGATTGTCTTTGGCCAACATAGCTCCTAAGCCTGTTCATAAAACCACTATGTCGCTGATTTAGATAAGCCACGCAAATATCCTCTTTGGATTTAAAATGGCTGTACAGCGTTGCTTTGGCTATATTACATTTATTTATGATTTCGTTTACCCCGGTAGAATTATATCCTTGGGAATAGAAAAGATTTCCCGCTGAGGATATAATATGCTCGTGCAATTCATTTCGTTGCATAAAAATGAGAAAGAATATAGTTAATGGTGGTCAATGGTATTACAAAGTAATAAAGAATTATTGGGCGGAGCAATTAAACCCATAGCTGTGTGATAAAAAACCATCTTTTTTGCAACATAACAAGGTGTTTCCCATTGGGAATGAAATCCTTTTCTTAAGCTAACTGTTTAAAATAGCGTTTGTTGACAACAATTTGCTATATTGTAATATTCAATATTATCAATCAAATTAAAACACTATCTAAATGAAAAAGTTACTTCTGGCTTTGTTTATGGGCCTATTATGTTCTCCCATTGGTTTTGGGCAAGAATTTCAGTTTAAAGCAGATGATATTAACATCGATTACAAAACGTACACTTTAAAAAATGGCCTTACTCTTTTGGTTTATGAAGACCACAAAGCACCTATTGCTGCCGTAAATGTTTGGTACCATGTAGGATCTAAAAATGAAAAACCAGGAAAAAGTGGATTTGCCCATTTATTCGAGCATTTAATGTTTAATGGAAGTGAAAACTATAACACGGATTATTTCCAAGCTTTGGAAAGTATAGGAGGAACCGACCTGAATGGAACAACCAACACAGACCGGACCAACTACTTCCAAAATGTTCCAGTTTCCGCTTTAGATCAAGTTCTGTTCTTAGAGTCTGATCGTATGGGGCATTTGTTGGGCGCCATTGATCAGGAAAAGCTTGATGAGCAACGAGGTGTAGTGCAAAACGAGAAACGACAAGGCGAAAACCAACCGTATGGAATGCAGTGGGACTATTTGACCAAGGCCATGTATCCCAAAGGACACCCCTATTCATGGACAGTTATTGGAGAAATGGAGGATTTGAACGCCGCTTCTTTGGAGGATGTACAGGATTGGTTTAAATCTTATTATGGTGCCGCCAATGCCGTTGTTGCCATAGCAGGGGATGTTGATGCTGAGGAAGCACATCAAAAGGTTATCAAATATTTTGGGGACATTCCTTCGGGTCCAACTGTGGAACGCCAAGAGGTTAACATTCCCAACAAAATTTATGATTCTCGTCAAGAATATGAGGATCGTGTTCCAGAGACCAGAGTACTTTTTGCATGGAACACGCCTCCATTTGGATTCAGGGAAGACCTCCATTTTGATTTGATTTCTGCGATCTTGACAAGTGGAAAAAATTCAAGATTGTATCAAAAATTCATATACCAAGATCAATCGGCCAGTGCTGCTGTTTCTTTTCAGGCATCCAGTGAGATTGCTAGTCAGTTTATTACGTGGTTGAACGTAAAGCAAGGTGAAGACCCCGCAAAATTAGAAAAAGAGCTTGAGGCCGAAATCGAAAGGTTCATCAAAGAAGGCCCTACCGAAGAAGAACTTAAAAGAGTAAAAGCGAATTACTTCGCCAATTTTATAAAAGGTATGGAGCGAATAGGTGGCTTTGGAGGAGTTTCCGATATTCTCGCATCCAATCAAACATATCATGGTGATGCATCTTACTACAAAACAAAATTGGAGTACGTGGAAGAAGCGACAGTCGAAGATCTTCGGAAGACAGCTGAAAAATGGCTCACTAAAGGCAAGCATATTTTAATCTGTCGACCATTTCCAGAATATGACATCGTAGAATCCACTGTTGACAGAAGCAAGCTGCCAGAATTGGGGGCGCCAAAAAGCTCCAAATTTCCAGAACTTCAGCGTACCCAGCTATCCAATGGACTTAATGTAGTTTTGGCCCAACGCAAAGGAGTACCTACGGTTATTATCAATTTAGTTGCGGATGCAGGCTACAAAACTGATTATTTATCCAGTCCCGGAACAGCCAATTTGGCCATGAATTTGATGGACGAAGGAACCAAGGACAAGACTTCCTTGGAAATAAACGAACAACTTCAATTGTTGGGAGCGTCATTGAATACCTTTTCAAGTCAGGATGAATCCAACGTGTACATGAGCACCCTAAAACCAAGTTTGGATGCCAGCTTGGACTTGTTCATGGATGTAGTGCTCAACCCTGTTTTCCCTGAAAAGGAATTTGAGCGTTTGCAAAAAGAGCAGATCAATAGTATAAAACAAGAAAAGTCGCAGCCCATCACCATGGCCTTGAGAGTCATGAACAAGTACCTTTACGGCGAAGACCATCCATATAGTAGTCCATACACAGGAACAGGATACGAGGACACGGTTTCAAAATTGACCAGGGAAGATGTGGTGGATTTTTACAATACATGGTTCAAGCCCAACAATTCCACTTTAATTGTTACCGGGGATGTCGATATGAGCGAATTGAAATCCAAATTGGAAAAAACACTGGGCAAATGGAAGAGAGGAGATGTGCCGACCATTGCGTTTAACGAGCCCAAAACCAATTCCAAGAATACATTGTATTTAATGAACAGGCCCGAATCCCAACAATCAGTGATTTTGGCGGGACATTTGACCGAGAAGTATGGGGATGTTAACGAAATAGCGATGGAGCAAATGGTAAATATTCTTGGAGGTGATTTTACTTCCCGAATCAATATGAACCTGAGGGAAGATAAGCACTGGTCCTACGGCGCTGGAGGATTTGTACTAGGCTCCAAAGAAGACCGTCCATTTATCGTTTATGCACCGGTACAAACCGATAAAACAGCGGAATCCGTTACGGAGATTAGAAAGGAAATATCCGAATTTACTTCTACAAGGCCTGCAACCAGCGAAGAACTGGAGAAAGTGAAGACCAATCAGGTACTGAAACTCCCCGGTCAATGGGAAACCAATAGCTCGGTTAACACTTCGGTTAGAAATTTAATCAGATATGATTTGCCGGACGATTACTATCAAAAATATGATCAAAACGTAAGAAACCTATCCGTAGATGATATTAGAAAAGTTAGTAACGAAGTGGTACAACCAGAAAAGGTAAACTGGTTTATGGTTGGTGATAGGGCTGAAATTATCAACAAGTTGGATGAACTCGGTTTTGACAATATCATAGAAATCGATGCTGATGGTAACCCTAAGAAACCTGCGGTAAAACCAATGGAAACGGACATCAAGAATTAAATAATAATGGGCCTCCCGAAAGGGAGGCATTTTCTTTTAAAAATCAAACTTGAGCTGAACCAGTACAGACTCTTTTTTAGGCTGTTCTTTTTCCTTTTCCGTATTTAGGTTGGCCAACGAAATCCCCAAGAGCCTTACTGAGTTTTCTAAAGTGGATTGATACAAAAGTTCTTTGGCCGTTTCCAAAATCAAATCTTTGCTGGCAATAAAATAAGGAAGGGTTTTGCTCCGGGTCTGTAAGGTAAAGTCACTGTATTTTATTTTCAGGGTAATCGTTTTTCCAGCAATTTTCGATTTTTGAAGTCTTCTTTCCAGTTCGCTGGCAATGTTTTCCAATTTCTCCAGCATAAAGATCTCACTGCTCAGGTTCTCGGAAAATGTTCGCTCTGCACCGACGGATTTCGGAATACGATGCGGCTTAACACTACTCAAATGTATTCCTCGTACCACATTGTAATAATGACTTCCCCCTTTTCCAAAATGCTGGTTCAAGAACTCCAAGGACTTTTCTTTGAGGTCTTTTCCCGTAAAAATTCCTAATCGATACATTTTTTCGGCAGTGACCTTGCCCACACCATAAAATTTTCGAATATCCAAGTTTTCCAAAAAGTCAATTACTTCTTCCGGGTTTACTGTTTTCTGTCCGTTGGGCTTGTTGTAATCGCTTGCAACCTTGGCTATAAACTTGTTTATGGATATTCCCGCAGAAGCGGTCAAACCTGTTTTATCAAATATTTTTTGACGTATTTCTTTCGCAATCAATGTGGCCGAAGGGTTCCCTTTTTTATTTTCTGTTACATCCAAATAGGCTTCATCCAAGGAAAGGGGCTCCACTAGTTCAGTGTATTCGTAAAAAATACTCCGAATTTGCATGGAGACCTCTTTGTAACGATCAAAACGAGGTTTTACAAAGATGAGGTCGGGGCAATTTCTACGAGCAATGGCACCTGCCATGGCACTTCGTACCCCAAATTTTCGTGCTTCGTAGCTGGCAGCAGAGACCACGCCACGTTTGGAACCTCCTCCAACGGCAATCGGTTTCCCCTTGAGCTCAGGGTTATCATGCTGTTCCACGGAGGCATAAAAGGCATCCATGTCCACATGAATAATTTTTCTTAGGGGAAAATCAAAGTCCATTTTCAAATTTAGGGTATATTTAGTTTGATGGAACATTTGGAAATAGAACGAAAGTTTTTAGTCAAGTCGGATGCGTATAAGCAGAAGGCAACATCCCAGACTCGAATTGTTCAGGGATTCTTGAACACTGACCCGGACAGAACCGTTAGGGTGAGAATTAAGGGAGAGAAAGGCTTTTTGACCGTCAAAGGGCCTAGCAACGAATCAGGCACCACACGATTTGAGTGGGAAACCGAAATCAGTGCATCCGAAGCGACCAATTTAATCGATCTCTGCGAAGCGGGAATTTTGGAAAAAATGCGATTTGAAGTGCCTTTTGGGAATCATTTATTTGAAGTGGATGAGTTTTTGGGCGAAAACAAAGGGCTTGTTTTGGCAGAAGTTGAACTCAAACACGAAGAAGAGCGTTTTGATAAACCGGATTGGCTGGGTAAAGAAATTACAGGCCAAGTGGAATATTATAATTCCCAATTAAGCAAAAAACCGTTTAAGGAATGGTAGCCAAAACAGATAAAAAAAGGTGGGCAATCAATATTTTGATACTTGTTTCCGCATGTTTGGCCATATACTTTGGGCATTATAGCGACCGACAGCTTTTTATGTTATTAAAGCCATTGACCACTATTTTGGTAATCGCTTTGCTGGTTTTTATTTCAAATAAGAACAAAGATAAATTAGGTAGAATGGTCACCATTGCCTTGGTGTTTTGTTTGCTTGGGGATGTACTGTTACTTTTTGAAGATTATTTTTTACTAGGCCTAGTGGCATTTTTAATGGCCCACATCATATTTGCTATTTCATTTATCCAGTACAAGGGATTTTACAAAGACTGGATTTCCTTTTTGATTCTTTTTGGTATCGCTGGTGCATTGTTCTTTTGGTTAAGGCCAGGCTTGGGCGATTTCCTGTTGCCGGTATCCATTTATGTATTGATTATCACGTTTATGGCATGGCAAGGGGTGGGTTTGTACCTGCGTCAAAGGAACAATGCACATGTTTTGATGGCAATGGCTGTTTTGTTCTTTATGCTTTCGGATACGCTATTGGCAATTGCCAAATTCAAGACCCCTTTTTACCTTTCTGGCGTATTGATTTTGGCCACCTACTGGATAAGTATCTCGCTTATTGCCAATGCGACGAGGAGTATAATTTTATCCGCTGATTAATAAAAATATCAATCCAATTTTTTATCCAAAGCCAAAATGGAATGCAAAAGTACATTTGCACCATTGGCCATATCTTCTACTGATGTAAATTCCTTGGGCGAGTGACTGATGCCTCCTTGGCTCGGCACAAAAATCATCCCAACTGGTGCGAATCTTGAGATATCCTGTGCATCATGGCCGGCACCGCTGGGCATATATTGATAACTTAGCCCTAGTGCCTTTGCAGAAGACTCGATTTCTTTTTGGATACTAGTATCTGTCAAAGCAGGTTCAGCAGTCGTGTCCAATGGCAAAAATTCAACGGACACATTGGAGGCTTCAGCTATCTCCTCCGTTTTTTGCTTTATTGCTTGATATACTTTTTCAATAACTTCTGAAGATAGGTCACGGATTTCTAAACTGGCGGTGACCTTTCCAGGGATAACGTTTGGAGCTCCAGGCTCCGCCTTTATTCGACCTACCGTTCCTACCTGTGTTCCCTCAAAACTATTGGTAATTTCGTTTACTGCAATAATATATTTGGCAGCAGCTAAAAGGGCATCCTGTCTGGCGTTCATGGGGGTGGTGCCTGCATGGTTGGCGAAACCAGTGAATACAACATCCCACCAATTGAGGCCAACAATGCCTTCTACTACGCCAATGTCCAGATTTTCTTTTTCGAGCTTGCCGCCCTGTTCAATATGAAGTTCGAGAAAGGCGGCCAGGTTGCCTTTTCCGCGCTTGGCTTCTTTGAGCTTTGTGGTATCTCCACCAATTCTCATAATTCCTTCACCCATGGAATAGCCTGTGGAATTGACCACACCAAGTGCAGCTTTGCCCAGGTTGCCCGCCATGGCCCTGCTTCCCATAACACCTCCTTCTTCATTCGGAAAAATGATTACTTCCAAAGGATGATCAGTTTTGATGTTGTTCTCGTTCAGGGTTTCAACAATTTCCAAGGCGGCCATGGAGCCTACACAGCCATCGTAATTTCCGCCATTGGGAACTCGATCGATATGTGAGCCAAATGCAATGGGCTTTTTAGATGGATCTGTTCCCTCTCTGGTACCTATAATGTTTCCAGCAGCATCGACCTTAACTTGCATGCCAAAACCCTTTAGGGTTTTGATAACCCAGTTACGGGCCTCAATATCCGCATCGCTAAAAGCGACCCGCTCTGTTTCTCCATTCTCTTGAAGGCCGAATTCGGCAAGTTCAAATATCCTGTCTTCAAGTCGGTCTTGATTTACT
This sequence comes from uncultured Allomuricauda sp., assembly GCF_947258355.1. GTDB lineage: Bacteria > Bacteroidota > Bacteroidia > Flavobacteriales > Flavobacteriaceae > Flagellimonas. The sequence goes on along the minus strand of NZ_CAMYIC010000017.1, from coordinate 45,744 downwards.
GTAAGATTGGTCTGTTGAGCAGATAGGACTCCAGTAAAAAAAATGAAATATATGGCTATGAGCGGTTGTTTCATGATTTCCTAGTTTCTTTAAAAGTAGGGATTTAGAACTAACTTTTCTTAAAAGTGTCTAGGCAGCTTTCTCTGCGGCAGCAGAATTTATCTCATGATCTATCAATTGTTGCTCCGACCATTTTTTTTTGCTGACACCGCTGATCAAAGGAATGGCAAATCCAACTGCCAAGAGCACGATTGCCGTAATGAAAATATTAAAGGGGTTTACAAAGAAAGACCCGCTGTTCAGTGTTGCCAAGATCAACATGGTGGATAGTGGGAAGGATAAAGCCAGAATGGCCACGCCAAAATCACTGCTAAAGGTTTTCTTTTTGGAATTCTTGTCCATTTCCATGCTGTCTACCGCGGCGATATGTGCATACGGCCAAAAACTACAGGCACTTAGGCCAAAGGCCATGGTGAGCAGAATTTCGTTTCGTGCGTCGATGCCTGTTACGGCGACAAAAATTCCCGAAATCAATAGTACCAAGCCCGCACGGGTACACAACAATGAAAAAATCTGGAAAAACTGTTTCCTTTTAATTTTAACGGCCAACCCAATAAATAATAGCACCAAAGGAGTCATGATCAAACTGAGTTTCTCCAAGGTCTCGCTCATAAAAAATGGAAGGGAGTCCATGCTTAAGCCAAAGGCCAATAACAAAAGAGCTGCCCCTATAAATATATTTACCGGTTCCGACACCATTGCTTTGATCAACGGCTTTAGTTTGGTTCCACCATTTTTCTTTTCACTGGATTGAAGGCTATAATGCCAGTTCATGGCCACTAGATATAAAAAGAAGAGCACGAAAACTTTATTTCCCAAATCGGACATAGCAGCTTTTGCCAAATAATCCTCACCTAAAAATTCCAAGATAAATGGAAATGATGACAATCCAGGAGCCAGTGATGGCACCAATAGTTTTGCGGTCCTGTACTCCGAAGTTCCTTTACCAATACCCATTAGAGGTAGAATAAAAGGCATTGCAAAAAACAACAATAGATTAAGTCCAAGGGCCAATAGGGGCAATACCAATAAGTGCAATTCTACCTTTATTCCCAACAGCGCAATAAATATGGTTGCTGGCAATGCTAGGTTAAGAATCACCTTTTTTATTCCAGTTATCTCTTCTTTGGACTTGAACTTTACTTTAAGTAAAATTCCAATGAAGATGAAAAAAAGAAATACAATGGTTTTTTGAATTCCTACATCCACTATACCAACACTTTATTGAGTGCGGCGGTAAATGTTTTCATTTCGTCCATGGTTCCCATACTTACACGGCACCAGTTTTGGTCCATGAATTGGAAAGCACGAACCCCCACCTTTAACTCGGTCATTTGCTCTAAAAATGCTCTACCCTCCATTTCAATAGGGAATATGATAAAACTTGTAGAAGAGGGGACATAAGAAGTGATGCCCATTTTCTCTAGACTTTTATACACGTATTCTCGGCACTCGGCATTTAGGTTACGGGATTTTTCAATGAAGGCATCGTCATCCATGGCAGCCATAGCAGCGTATACGGATGGCAAGGTGATTCCCATTCCACCACGTGTGATTTTTTGTAGTCTTCCCAAGGTTTCTTCCAAAGCGACAATATATCCAACTCGAAGTCCTGCCATTCCGTGGATTTTGGAAAATGTTCTAGCAATGATTACATCTTTGCCTTCGTTCACCAAGGACACCATACTCTTTTTGGCTCCTTCGTCCAAGAACCATAAGTAAGCTTCGTCCACAAACACGGGAACTTTTTCCGATACTCTTGAACAGAAATCAACCAATTCTTCATGGTCGGTCATAGAACCAGTGGGGTTATTCGGGTTACAGATATAAACCAATTTTGTTTCGTCGTCAATGGCTTCTTCCATTGCCTTTAGGTCGTGAGACCAATCATCTTTTAATGGTACTGGTTTCCATGTTGCACCAACAGATTCGGCAACTTGAATTAGTGACATATATGCTGGGTCGGCGGAAACAACATTTCCTCCGTTCATGAAGAAAACCATGGCTGTTTTTTCCAATAGGTCGGAAGACCCTGGGCCCATCATTACGTTTTTACTTTCAACACCTTCAAAATCAGCTATTTTGTCCACTAGCTGGAAAAGTTCTTTCCATGCGTATCTGTTTCCTCCGGAAGCAGAATTTTTAAATGCCTCCAAAGCCATTGGAGATGGACCATAAGGGTTCTCGTTGGCATTTAATTTTGCTGCCAATTCCGGAAGAGCGTCTTCAGGTTTTGGCAGGTATTCCTTAAAGAACGGACTGTAAACTGCATTTCCTTGCGCATCCAGTGTTAAAGGAGCCTTTGGTTTTTCAGCTAATCCGATATATGGCAGTGCCATTGCACCACCGGCAGTAAGTACACTTTTTCTTATCCAATCGCGTCTGTTGATGTTAGTTGTAGTTCCCATTGGTTTTTGTTTTTAGAAGAAATTAAAACTACGCGATCATTTTGCTAAAAACAACACTAAAAACGTAAAAATCAGGTGTTTAAAGAAGAATTCATTAAAATTGAAGGGATTTCTTTAAAAAATTGTTAGCAGCGACTACTATTGGAGGGGGCTTTTTTGAAGATATGCCAACGTGAGAATGCCCCGTAGATTATTGATAATGATATGATCTAGCAATTCGTGAATACTGTATTCATCAAACAAATTGGCTCTCGAATATACGGTTTCTTCCATTCTGGCTAAAAATAACGAGCAAACCAGCTCTACTTTCACATTCTTCCTAACCTGTTCCAACGCCTGCGCTTTTTTAAGCAATGGACATACAATCTCCCAAACAACATCATGCTTTAGCTGTGAATATACCTCATAGGCTTTAGGGTAGTATTTATTGAGCCCATGGAGAAAGGAAGGGCTGATTTCTTGGAAAGTCATCAACGCTTGTCTGTAAATATAAATTATTGTGATAAGTGGCTGTTCCTCGTTTGGGTTTTTGAGCATGTATCCGTCGATATTCGCACGGATTTTACCAAAATAATAGGACAAGCTTTCCTGTACCAAGATTTCCTTACTTCCAAAATGTTTATAGAGCGTTTTTTTGGAAACACCAAGGCTTTTGGCCAGTTCGTCCATGGAGAAACGCTTGCTTCCGAATTTGGTGAAATTCTCTATGGCATAAGCCAGTATTTCTTTTTTACCCTCTATCATTTTTTATTTCCAACCTCCGCCCAAGGCTCTGTACAATTCTACAATAGCACTCAGTTGTGCATATTGGGAATCCACATAGTTTAGTTCGGAACTTAATGCATTTTGTCGAGCTGTCAAAACCTCCAAATAGTTGGCCAAACCGTTGTTCAGCAATTCTTCGGAATACTCCTCCGCTGTTGTGTAAGCTTCCAGCTCCTTGGAACGAGCCTTCAATTTTTTGGTTTCTGCATCGTAAGTGTAAAGCGCATCACTAACTTCCCTACCTGCGGTAAGCAAGGCTTGTTTGTAGTTCAACAAGGCTTGTTGTTGCTGTGCTTTGGCCACTTCCATTTGGGTGCGGAGCCGCCTACCGCTAAATATGGGTTGGGTCAAGGACCCGACTAAACTGGAAAATAGTGAACTGGCGTCCAACCAATTATCAAACTCCAAGCTTTGAAAACCTCCCGAAGCAGATAAACTCAATGATGGGTACAGACTGCTTTTGGCCACATTGGTCAATTCAAAAGCATTGATAAGACCGTATTCTGCCTGCATCACATCGGGGCGATTGGCCAACAACAAATAAGGAACACCCGTGCGCAATTCAGTATCAATGGACTGATTGTCCAGACTGCCCCGTTCAATTTTTTGTGGTGCCTCTCCCAAGAGGATGCTAAAAGCATTTTCCAATAATTTGATATTGTTTTCAAGATCGATTACGATGATTTCCGTGGTATGCACCTGGGCTTCTGTTTGCTTTACGGCAACTTCGGTAACTTGTCCTGCGTCTTTTAGAGCAACCGTCGTCTCCAAACTGTTCTTTCTGGCTTCCAAGGTTTGTTTGGAAACTTCCAACTGTTTGTCCAAAGCCAACAATTGGTAATAAGTTGAGGCGATGTTGGCAATCAAGTTGGTTTTTACTGCTTGGTGGGCAGAAGCACTCTGCAAATAAGAGGCACTAAACGCTCGCTTGTTACTTCTGATCTTACCCCAAATATCGGCTTCCCAAGAAAGGCTTCCGGACAATTCGTACTGTTCCAAAGGTCTAGTGAAAAAGCTACCAAACTGACTGTTTTCAGAATTTTTGGTCCTAGTAAAACTGGTAGTCCCGGACAAGGTTGGGAAATATCCTGCCTTGCCTTGTTTTACATAAGCTTCCGCGGCCACAACATTTTGTAGTGCAATCCGGATGTCTATGTTGTTTTCCAAGCCTTGCTCAATGTAGGATTTTAGTTGCTCGTCGTTGAAGAGGTCTCTCCAAGATACATCTGCCATGGAAATGCTGTCCTGTGGCAAATTATCGGTTCGGTAGAGATTTTTTGTCTCTATTTCGGGTCTTGAGTAGTTTTTGGCCACAAAACAGGATTGTAACAAAAGTGCGGCCGAAAGTACCAAGAGCAGTTTATATGTGGATTTAATTTTCATGGATGATATACTTTGTTCGATCAATGAATAATTAGGCATTGTTTGTCTGTTGAATTATTTCTGGTTTGCCTGAAATACGTTCCTGCAGTGCTTGGAAAACTACAAACAGCACTGGTATAACAAATACACCCAAAATAGTACCTACTAGCATTCCCCCTACTGCGCTCACCCCAATGGAGCGGTTTCCAATAGCACCGATTCCGGAAGAGAGTGCTAAAGGCAAGAGACCAAAAATGAAAGCAAAGGACGTCATTAAAATAGGGCGAAGCCTTGCACGTGCACCGGATGCTGCAGCATCAAAAAGGGATAAACCTGCTTTTCTGCGCTGAAGGGCAAACTCTACGATCAAAATGGCATTTTTGGCCAACAGACCAATTAACATGATCAGTGCAATCTGGAAATAAATATTGTTCTGTAAACCCGCTACATTGATAAAAAGAATAGCTCCGGCGATACCGAACGGTAGAGAAAACAATATGGAAAGCGGTAAAATATAACTTTCATACTGTGCACTCAACAGGAAGTAAACGAAGACTAAACTCAAAATAAAAATGAGGATTGTCTGTGAACCTGCGTTGCTTTCTTCCCTGGTCAATCCAGAATAATCGTAGGTATAGGAGTTTGGCAATACTTGCGCAGCCACTTCCTCAATCGCGTTAATGGCATCTCCTGTACTATAGCCTGGATTGGGAACCCCTGTTATTTTTACGGAACTCAATAAATTGAATCGCTGCACGACTTCTGGACCGTATATTTTTTTGAGGTCCACAAACTGACTTACCGCAACGGATTCCCCATTGGCATTTCTAACAAAAATGTGGTTTAAGGAGTTTTCATTCGACCTGTCTTCGGGTTTAGCCTGAATCATTACACGGTATTGCTTTCCGAACCTATTAAAATCGGTAGCATAGATACCTCCGTAATAACCTTGGAGCGCATTAAAAATATCGGTCGCTGTCAATCCGGCCATTTTTACCTTTTCCATATCGATGTCCAAGTTGTACTGAGGGAACCCTGGATCGAACTGGGAAATGGCATATTGAACTTCAGGTCTAGCATTTAAGGCTCCCAAAAACTGGTTCTTCACATCATTTATGGAGTTCCAGTCTTCACCAGTCTTGCTCTGAAGCTGCACTTCGAAACCGGAACTGGTACCAAACCCTTGTATACTTGGAGGTGTAAAGTAGATGATCTCCGCATCATTGAAACCTGCCGTTATTCCGTACAATCGTTGCATGGTGGCGTCCACTGACAAGGAATCCGCATCTCTCTGGCTCCAGTCTTTCAATTTCATAATCGAGAATGCGTAGGACCCTGCACTTACACGGCTCAATAAACTAAACCCTGCTACGCTCATTCTGGATTCAATAATATCCATGGACTCATAAATGGAATCCAACTTCATGATGGTCTCCTCTGTTTTTTCAATAGTAGTACCCGGGGGCATGCTTACATTTACAAAAATCATCCCGCGGTCCTCATCGGGCACAAAACCGGATGGTGTGGAACGAAATAGGAAAACGGCCAGAACACCAAAGCCCAATAGGAGTGCCAGGGTGATCCATTTTCGTTTTACCAGGGTGCCAATAGTGTTGGTGTATTTATTGGTCATGGCAGTAAAGCCGACATTGAAAGCCCTAAAGAAACGGGCCAAGAAATTTGACTTTTTGCCTTTTTCAGGATCATGAGGCTTTAAAAACAATGCTGCCAAAGCGGGACTCAAGGTTAAAGCGTTTACGGCCGAAATCAAAATGGCTACAGCCAGGGTAATACCAAACTGTTGGTAGAACACTCCGGAGGAACCTTGAATAAAGGAAACGGGAATAAATACCGCTGACATGACCAACGTAATGGAGATAATAGCTCCCGAGATTTCACTCATCGCATTTTTGGTGGCGGTTTTTGCCGAATCCGCTCCATCTTCCAGTTTGGCATGCACTGCTTCGACCACCACTATGGCATCATCCACAACAATACCAATAGCCAAGATCATGGCGAAAAGCGTTAACATGTTGATGGAATACCCGAACAATTGGAGGAAGAAGAAAGTACCTACAATGGCCACGGGTACGGCAATGGCCGGAATCAATGTGGACCTAAAATCCTGAAGGAACAGGAACACCACGATAAATACCAGGATAAATGCCTCGATCAAGGTTTGTACCACGTGATCTATGGAAGCATCCAAAAAATCTTTGGAGTTGAAAGGGATAACATAATCCAATCCCTTGGGGAAATCCGCTTTTGACCCCTCTAAAATAGTTTCAATCTCGTCGATGATATCGTTAGCATTGGACCCTGAGGTTTGGTAAACCCCCACAGCAACACCGGGGTTCCCCATACCAGAATTTTTCCTTACATAGCTCAATGCACCCAACTCTATGTCGGCCACATCTTTTAGGCGAAGGAAACCACCATCATCGGTAGTTCTAAGAATAATATTTTCGTATTCCTTTACTTCGGACAAACGCCCTTTGTATTTCATTACATATTCAAAAATACCATCGGCGTTCTCTCCGATCTTACCGGTTGCCGCTTCGGTATTTTGTTCGCGCAACGCCGCTTGAATATCGGCAGGCACTAAATCATAGGCGGCCATTTTATCGGGGGAGATCCAAATACGCATGGAATAATCCTTGGACCCGAACACGTTTACATTACCAACCCCTTTGATTCGTTGTAATTGGGGAACCAGGTTGATCTTGGCGTAGTTTTCCACAAAGGTGGCATCGTAATCCTCGTTTTCGGAGAAAATAGAGAAAAATAACAATGCACTGTTCTGTGCTTTTTGGGTGGTAACCCCTGTGTTTATAACTTCTTGCGGTAATAGGCTATTGGCCCGTGCGACCCTGTTCTGTACGTTTACCGCCGCAATATCCGGGTCAACACCAAGCTCGAAAAACACACTGATGTTGGCCGTACCATCATTACTGGCGGATGAGGTCATGTAGGTCATGCCCTCCACACCGTTGATTTGCTCTTCCAATGGAATAACAACACTTTTGAGTACAGTTTCAGCATTCGCACCGGTATAGTTGGCGTTTACCTGTACAGTTGGTGGGGCAATCTCAGGATATTGTTCTACGGGTAGTGTACTCAGACCTAGAATACCCAAAATCACAATGATTACGGATATTACTGTGGAGAGTACAGGACGATCTATAAATTTTTGGAACATATATAATTCGTTCTATAAGTGATTGATGGTAATTATTGTTGTACTGGATTAATGGTCTGTCCATCCTTCAGTTTGGATACACCTTCGGTAACAATAGTGCTTCCTTCTTCCAAACCTTCTTGTATGATGAATTTCTTATCGGTTTGGGCCACGATGTTCAAGGGTACAGTTTTAACCGTATTGTCATCATTCAGTACATACACCATTTTAGTGCCCTGCAGGTCCACAGTTACGAATTGGGAGATGACAAAAACGTCTTCGTAGGTGGATGGGACTTTTATAGTTCCAGTACTTCCCGAACTCAATAATAATTGTGGATTGTCAAAATCGGCCCGAAGTGTTACACTTCCAGTAGTCGGGTTGATGATATTGTTGACCATGGCAATTTTTCCTTTCTGTGGATAGGTCTCGCCATTTATCATCACCAATTCCACTTCGGGTGTATTTTGGGACGAAACTGTAGAGCCGTTATCGGCCATTTCGCTTTTCATTTCCAATAGTTCCTTTTCGGTCATGGAAAAATAGGCGCGGATACTACTTATATCGGAAACCACGGTCAATGGTTCGCCCATGGTACTGCTCACCAAAGCCCCTACTTTGTAAGGAATCTCTCCGATGTACCCATTTACGGGACTAACGATATTTGAGTAGCCAATGTTGGCGGTAATACTGCTGTAGTTGCTTTTGGCCTGTTCCAATTGGGCTTTGGCAGTTTCCAATTGTATTTCACTGATGATGTTTTTTTCTACAAGAGGCACCAGTTTGTCCACTTCTACCTGGGCAACATTTACGGCAGCCTTGGCTGCTTCAGCGTCCTGTGAAAGTGTTTGTGTTTCCAGTTTGAACAACAATTGTCCCTTCTTCACTTTTTGGCCCTCTTCCACATAAATGTTTTGGACAAAGCCCGAAACTTTGGGCCATATTTCCACATTTTGTTTTCCTTGAATGTTGGTGGAATATGAATTATATATGGTGATGTCCTCCTTTTCCAGGGTACTTACTTTAAGTGATGGAGTCTGGGGACCTGCTGCAGCTTGCTGCTGATTTTTACCCCCACAGGACAAAATCAAAAGTACGCCTGTTGATATTAAGATTGATTTGATTGTTTTCATGTACGAACTTGCTTTGTTACGTTTATGGTTGTTGGAGTGATTACTCTTTTAAAATTGATTCTAGTTTCTCGATGGATTTTTTTAAAATCTTCTCGTTCTCGTTGACGTAGTCCAGATAAACTTTGGTTCTTACCTGTCCTTCTTCATACTTTTTGGGACTATACTTTTTATGATAGTCCATGACTAGCGTGATTATGTGCTTTTCACTTTCAACGCGGTTCAGGTTTTCTTGAAGCTTGGAGAGAAAAAATGTCTTCTTCTTTGCCGTTTTAAAGTACCTTCTTCTATCACCGGGTTTAGTGAAATAGGTGATTACCCCCATGTTCAACAAAAGGTTCAAAGAGGTGGAAGTGGAGCTTTTACTGGCCCCTCTTTTTTCCAAGCAGTCCTCAAAGGAGAGTCCGTCTTGGTCCGTTAAGATTAAAATGGCATAAATACGGGCAGCCAATGGTGGCAGGTTATGTTCCTGCTCCAAGTGCACCCCTAGTGTTTCAATGATTTCTTCCTTCGAATATTCCATAGAATGGATTTTGAAAACGCAAACTTACAATTGGTTCGGAACAAACCGAACTAACCAGAACTAAATTTTTGTTAAAAGAATATTTACCACAGGAAAATATTAATCAATCTTGGGGAAGAATCCCTTCCTTATCTATAATTGGGATATTGGAAAGACGGTTTTCCGAAATGGAATGTTTGGGAAATAGGAACCTTTTTTCAAAAAGCTTGTTCTCGGCAAAGAAGGTAACAAAGAATTCATTGTTGAGCGCGAGTACTTCTTCTTGTAGAAACTCAATTTTTTTAAAGGACTTCGCTTCAACAACCCCAATGCCATGTCGCATTGTGGAGGTTTTTGTGTCATCATCAAATCCTTTGGAAACCACAATGGTCATCTCAATGGCATCTGCCCTATTGTTTATTAGATAGGCATTCCAATCTTTGGACAGAAATTCATCGTTCCACTCACGAACTATGGCAACATGTACATCCTTGGCAACAGGAATTTCAATATCCTTTTTCATGACTTGGGTTACAATGCACTTTTGAACTGTTCCAAGAAACGAACATCATTCTCGCTAAGCAAGCGGATGTCAGAAATTTGATGGAGCAATAAAGCAATACGGTCTATACCCATACCAAAAGCAAATCCGGAATATACCTCTGGGTCTATGCCGCAATTCTTTAACACGTTGGGGTCTACCATACCACATCCCATGATTTCCAACCAACCAGTGCCCTTGGTCATACGGTAATCTGTCTCGGTCTCCAAGCCCCAGTACACATCAACTTCCGCGCTAGGCTCCGTAAATGGAAAGTAGGATGGGCGTAATCTAATTTTTGACTTACCGAACATTTCCGAAGTGAAATATTGCAAGGTCTGCTTCAAATCCGCAAAGGATACATTTTTGTCCACATACAAGCCTTCCACTTGATGAAAAAAACAGTGTGAACGTGCGGAGATGGCCTCGTTCCTGTACACCCTTCCAGGAGAAATGGTCCTGATGGGCGGTTTATTGGCCTCCATATAGCGTACCTGTACCGATGAGGTATGCGTACGTAAAAGGATATCCGGGTCGGTCTGAATGAAAAACGTATCCTGCATATCCCGTGCAGGGTGGTACTCAGGAAGGTTCAATGCTGTAAAATTGTGCCAGTCATCTTCCACTTCAGGCCCTTCCGATACATTGAAACCAATTCTGGAGAAAATATCTATGATTTGGTTTTTTACAATGGAAATAGGATGTCGAGAACCAATTTCAATAGGCTCTCCAGGTCGAGTCAAGTCACCATATTTGCCAGCAGCTTCGGTCTGGTTTTCCAAAGCTTCCTTAAGCTCGTTGACTTTATCGGTGGCGGCATTTTTCAATTGATTGACAACCTTGCCGAAATCCTTTTTTTGCTCGTTGGGCACATTTTTAAATTCGGCAAAGAAACTGTTCAAAAGCCCTTTTTTTCCCAAATACTTGATTCGGAAAGCTTCAATTTCTTCCATTGAGTTCGAAGTAAACTTTTCTACTTCGGCGATGTGTTCCTTTATGGTATCAATCATAACTGCTTACGCTATTGGCGGACAAATTTAGCAAATTGTCCTTGAATATATAGGCAATTAGGAAATGTACTACGATTCCACCCAATAAATGCCATAGCCAATGGGTGCCCATGGGAAAGAAATCTTGATGGAGGTCAATACTTCTAAAGAAAATAGCGATGGCAAAAATGAAGAATGCCGTTACGACCAAACCTATATTTTTTCCTTTGGTTTTTATTAAATACCACGCAATGGGAACAAGAATGGTTGCTGCGGTAATCACATAGCCAAGAGATATTCTCATCCCAGAGGGAATAGGAAGTATCCGAAGTAAAAAGGAGGCTCCGAGTATGGCTATGATCAAAGTTATTCGTTGCCACCAAGAGTTGACGAGCTTAAAGATAAAATAGATGACCAAAGCTGCACAGAGTAACATGATTGGCATCCAATCCAAGCGAAGCCAAAACTCATGGCTGCGCGTGGCATGGTAAACCGTGCCGCCCACATAACTGATTCCTATAACGGGAAGCACCCAAGCTAAAAACTGATGTTGTTTTGGGCTGCGGTACACTTTTATTCCCCAATGGATAATCAGGACCAAAAAGATAAGATTGCTATATGTGTTGAATGGCTCTACAGGAAAGCTGCCTTCAGCGGTTTCTAAATAAATTGGGCCAGAGTCTTGCGGGAAGTCATTTAGAGACATCAGATACTTTTATTTTTCCGAGGAATTTAAAGTTATATCTACCCATTCCAAACATGATTTAAAATTCTTGAAGATATGTTCTTCTGGGATGAGATCGGGAATAATATCTATTCGCTCCAGCATATACTTGGGTTGATCCAAAATATTTACCAATAGTATTAGAATGTCCTTCCGTTTCAAGTCTTGTAAAACATCTTCCATGGCATAAAGCCCCGTTTGATCCATATACTGCATTCTACCCATTCGTATAATCACTGTAGATGCATTTTCCGGTATTTGTGATGCCAGTTGTTGAAATTCGTTGGTAGAGCCAAAAAACAATGGCCCTTTTATGTGCTTTATAAAGACCTCATCTTTTATTTTTTGAGGTATGTTTTTTTCATCTGACCAAGCTTCCTCCCGTAAAGCTTTCACATTTGAACGCTGTGCTGTTAAATCGCCAATTTTTTTCATGAACATTAAAGAAGCTATTACTAGGCCTATTCCCACTGCGTATACTAAATTCCATATGGAGGAAAGCACAAGCACAACCAACATAATAATCACTTCGGAACTAAGCTTCAAGGGACCTATTTTTATGTCTTTTGGCAAGTGTGGAATGGCTTTTAAGCCCCTGTAATCCATTACGCCGATTCCCACGGTTACCAAAATACCTGCTAAAACTGCGGCTGGTATTTGTGAGGCCACGGGTCCCAAGGCCAATAAAATTATCAGTAAGAGTAACCCTGTAATCATACCGGACAGCTTTGTTTTTCCACCAGAATTTATGTTCACCACTGTTCTAATGGTGGCCCCGGCACCTGGAATTCCACCAAAAATCGCCGCTATACCATTTCCAATGCCCTGTCCTACCAATTCTTTGTTGGGCTTATGTTTGGTTTGGGTCATGTTGTCCGCTACTACAGAGGTTAATAAAGAGTCTATAGCGCCTAATAATGCCAGAGTTAGTGCCGTAAATATATATGGGCTAACGGATTCAAATTTAAATGTGGTGAAAATGGCCAAATTGGGAATGGGCAACCCGCTCGGAATCTGTTCAATAGGTCTGTACTCCCATCCAAATCCGTAAGCAACTCCGGAAACAACGATCAAGGCCACCAAAGTACTGGGAATAGCTGTTGTTATTCTTTTAAACCCATAAATTATGATTATGGTGGCCAAGGCCAGAGCCAATTCCAACCAATCAATATTTTTCAGTGCCCGAGGGAGTACTTTAAATGTGCCAACAACCCCTGAAGCTTCTTTTGAAGCCAGAGTGCCAGCCTCTTTTAACATATCTGCATGGGTAATCTTTTCAGCTCGTTCTATAGTTTCTGCAAAATCCTCCAAAACCAAAATACCTTCACCGGCTTCCTCTTTAAGAATATTTTCTAAAATTTCTTCTTCCGCTTCCGGCATAAATTGATTGACGTATGCTTCGTCCTCTTTTGGATAATACCCAACTGCAGGCAATATTTGAGTGACCAGAATAATAACCCCAATAGCAGTCATAAAACCGGAAACTACAGGATATGGGATGTACTTTATATACTTTCCCATACCTAATAGGCCCAAACCAATCTGCATAATACCCGCCAATAAGAAAACAGTAAGAATAGCTGGGAGTGCCTTATTGATATCACCATCATTAATAGCTATGATTCCTGCAATAACTACCATGCTCACAGCTGTCATAGGGGCTGTGGGACCAGAGATTTGTGTGTCGGTTCCTCCAAAAAGAGCTGCAAAAAAGCTTATAAAAATTGCCCCGTATAATCCAGCACTTGGTCCTAAGCCAGAGCTTACACCAAAAGCCAGAGCTAACGGCAAGGCGACAATGCCCGCCGTGATACCTCCAAACAAATCTCCCTTTAAATGTTTAAACATGTAATGGTTGTTAATGCGCAGTTTGAATATAGCAATATAATAAATACAAAATGCCAGTGGATTCTACCCACTGGCATTTATGATACAATGTTGTTTTTTTAGAGAAAAGTCACTTTACCATCCGAGATGTCGTACATGGCACCAACTATGGCAATTTCGCCACTCTCTTCCATATCTTTCAGCACCTCACTTTGCTTTCTGATATTTTCCAATGTCATCTCAACATTTTTAACAGAGACGGCATCCACAAAATCCAAGTTTTTAGAGTTTCTCAAAGATTCGTCCTTGGGTTCCGTTACAGCGGATACCGCAGGTTCTATCTTGTTTATCAGAGCAGTTAGGTTTCCCAAACGAGCATGGTCACAAGCTCCCTTAACAGCACCACAGCTGGTATGCCCGAGAACTACAACAGCTTTGGTACCTGCCAATTTACAAGCAAACTCCATACTGCCCAATATATCTTCGTTAACAAAATTTCCAGCTATTCTTATGCTAAAAATATCTCCAAGCCCTTGGTCAAAAACCAGCTCGGCCGAAACCCTTGAATCGATACAGCTTAAAATAGTAGCAAATGGAAATTGACCATCCTTGGTATCGTTCACCTGTTCCAAAAGGTTCCTGTTTGCTTTTAAATTTTGTTGAAAACGCTCATTGCCTTCCTTTAAAAATTGGATGGCCTTTTCTGGCGTCATCGTCGATTGCGTTTCTTTAGTATGTGCTTTCATATGTATATTTTAAGCCGATTTCTTAGGTGTCAGATTAAAAAACTCTATATAACTATCAGGATTTTCAACCTCACCTTTTTCGGAGATAATTTTTATATCTATGTTTCTATTCTTTGCTTTATCTGAAAAATCCTCTAAGATTTCCACAATGTCATTATCAAGGAAGCGGGTTTTTCTAACGTCCAATTCAAGATAGGAATTTTCAGGTAGACTATCCAGCTCTTTTAAGATTGCACCTTTATTGAAAAAGGTAACCTCTTCGGCCAACGTCATTTTTATTTTATGGGCTCCATTGCTCTTGTCTTCAATATGCAGGAAGTGGGAGTTTTGGTAACTTTTTATAAGAACAACTACAATTCCTACTCCAAGACCCAGACTGATCCCAACTAAAAGGTCGGTAAAAACAATACCTACCACGGTTACCACAAAAGGTACAAATTGCTTCCACCCTGCTTGGTACATGGTTTTGAACAAGCTTGGTTTCGCAAGCTTGTACCCCACAATAAAAAGTATGGCAGCTAAAACAGATAATGGAATCATATTAAGTAAGGTAGGGATGAGAATAACCGAACCTAAAAGAAAAAACCCATGGATGATTGCAGACGCTTTAGTTTTACCTCCGGATTGAATATTGGCGGAACTACGCACAATTACCTGGGTTACCGGTAGACCACCAACCAGACCCGAAAGCATATTTCCAACTCCTTGTGCCCTAAGTTCACGGTTGGTCGGCGTTGTTCTTTTTTCAGGATCTAATTTATCCGTTGCTTCCACACAGAGCAGGGTTTCCAAACTGGCAACCAAGGCAATGGTAAAACCGGTCACCCAGACATCTGGATTGCTGATGGCGGAAAAGTTTGGAAAACTAAAAAAGCCCATGAATGATTCGAAACTATCTGGAACAGGTACTTTTACCAAATGTTCGGCCGAAATGCCCCAGGTGTCATTACCCTGGGTAACCGAAAAGTAAATTATACCCAAGACCACGGCAACCAGAGGAC
Organism: uncultured Allomuricauda sp.; assembly: GCF_947258355.1. Classification (GTDB taxonomy): domain Bacteria; phylum Bacteroidota; class Bacteroidia; order Flavobacteriales; family Flavobacteriaceae; genus Flagellimonas. The sequence continues at coordinate 30,511 of NZ_CAMYIC010000017.1, read as the reverse complement.
CTTGAACAAGTTCAAATATTTTTGATTTTTTGGTAAGTACCGTACTCCATAAAATTAGTATGGCCAAGCCAATTATGGCGATTAGGGTTGCCCCAGGACTTATGTAGTTAATGGAATTGATGATTTCACTAAAGGTGTTTTCGCCATCTACCTGGAAAAAGGCCCAGTCTCCCTCTGGGTCAGCATCATACCCAAAAAAATGCGGTATTTGTTTTAGAATGATAATGATACCAATACCGGTAAGCATTCCTTTAATTACAGATGAAGGGAAATAATAGGCAATAACCCCGGCTTTTAAGAATCCGAAAATAAGTTGGATAATACCTCCCAAAACTACGGCAACCAGAAAGTTTTGGTATCCTCCTAGAGTGCCAATGGCAGTAAGTACAATGGCGGCAAGTCCAGCGGCTGGACCGCTTACGCCTATTTGGGAACCACTCAGTGCGCCTACAACGATTCCCCCGATAATACCTGCAATAAGTCCCGAGAATAATGGGGCGCCACTGGCTAAGGCAATACCCAAACAAAGAGGGAGTGCCACAAAAAAGACCACAATACTGGCAGGTAAGTCATTTTTTATATGCTTGAACATAATGTTGTATAAGTTTGTTCTTCTATATATTGGTTAGATTTTTATAGAAGAAGGTTAAAATTGATTTGAATAAAACTTGAGTTTTAAACCAACTTTCGGGGAGGTGGGTCTAAGATTTCTACTGTGTAATCAGAAGTTGGGAATATATATCCTAAAAAATCCAACTGTGCTTTTTGATTAACTTGATGGTTGGCCAATTCTAGAAAATACTTGAAAAAGGCATCCATTTCATCAAACTTTTTTTCTGTCTCTTCCTTTTTATTGCTTTTTTCTTCTTCCGCCGCACCAAGAATCATGGTCTTTCCCAATTCTTTATCCAATAGGGGAATAATCGGTGATATTGATATGGATAATACCAACAAAAAAGATATGATTGAAAAAAACGTTGCTTTGAGCACAGAATAAAATTTGATTAAAAATAAAGAATTATAGAGAAGGAGAGGGTCTTTTTTCTTAAAAGTCCTTGATTTTCTTCACATTGTCGCCTCTAAGCCACCCGGTTTGCCCATCGGCGATACGAATCTTTTTCCAATCGTCAAGTTCGTCCAAAACATTTACTTTGGTTCCTTCGTGAATGGTAAATACGGTATTGCTATTGGCATTCGGTTCTGAGTTGACACTTACCTCCTTTTCAAAAACTATGGCAGGGTCGTTGTTTTTGTATTGTTGAAAGTTAAGATAGGCCATCAAAATGCAAAAGACTCCCATAACCAATGAAAAGATACTTGAGATGAAGGCGGCTCTCTTTTGATTGGCAGGCCTTACAAAGTAATAGGCCATGTAGGCCAAAACAAATAAAAACACCAAAGCAACTGCCAAATAGGCCCATCCATCATAAGAGAACAAACCTGTAACGGATTTGTAGATTTTGGAGATTTCCGTTCTTGGAACTTCCTCAATGGCATCTAACCTCATATTTTGGGCAAACCTTAAATTATTCTTGATTTCTTGGTTATTCGGACTTAAAACCAATGCTTTTTCGTAATAGTAAATGCTGGGACCTATGGAATTAAGTTTGTAATAGCAATTTCCCAAATTAAAATACAGTGAGGCTGAATGTTCGCCGTTTTCCAGTATTTGATCGTAGTTTTCTATGGCAGCGGAATATTCACCATTGTTATATAGTTCAGTGGCTTCATTGAAAAGGGTTTCGTTTTGGGCAAACCCAAAAGAGAACGAAAGGAAAATCAGTAAAAGGACTATCTTTTTCATGCTCATAACTGTTTGTCCAAATTAGAAATTACTTCGCTGGCTTTCTCATAATCCTGTTGCATCTGAACATTGGAAAAGGGACTGTAACGAGCCATTTCACAACTCGTCAATAATCCAATAAACCCTTCAATGTCAATTTCTTGAACACCTTTTTCCGAGAGAATCTGGGTTATTTTATCCTTACTGAATTCAGATGTTTCGATATGTAACTTGGCCTTTAAGTAATTGTGAAGTCCTTTTTCCAGAGCAACATAAAAAGCCTCTTTGTTTCCAAGTTCTTTTTTTGCCGTGGACAGATATTTTCTAGCCAGTTTATTGGCCTGTTTTATTTTATTGCCAACGACATCACTGGCTATAGCCTCTCTTTTCTTGAAAACCAAAATTGCTATGGGAATCAATAAAAGTGGGGCAAGCAACAAAATAAAAAAGAGCCTGGAACCAAAAAAATGCTTTACAATAACCGGACTCAGGTTGGGGTTTATGTTGATAAAATGAAACTGTTCCCCTGTTGGAACAACCAATTGCTTGTTGGCAGCTGGGTTTGCAATATTCTCTGAACCACCTGTTGGCCCTTCTATTACCTCAATATTGATTTCTTCCGAATTAATGGTCTCATAGCTACCTTTACTCGGGTTAAAGTAGCTAAAGGATATGCTGGGGATAGGATATTTTCCCCGAAAAGATGGCACAATGGTATAGTTATTAGCCACTTTGCCCTCCATACCACTGCTATAGGTTCTAATATCCTCTTCGTATTCGGGATCATAAACCTCCAATGAACTAGGGAGTTCAGGTTCTGGAAGTTGAAATAATTTCAAATTTCCCTTTCCGGACACTTCAACTTTCGCTTGAAGCGATTCCGAAGCATTTAATTGTGTTTTGCTGGTCGTTACCGAAAAATCAAAATCGCCAACAGCTCCACTAAAATCTTCAGGTTTTCCTGCTTCTGGTAATGGTTTTACATTGATTGTTCTACTACCAGCCGAAACTGTTTTACTGGTTTGGGTATAAATTCGACCACCAAAAAAGTCTCTTCTATTGGTAGGTACGTCCACAAAAATTTCCAGAGATAGAGGTTCAATATCCAACTGACCAGCTTTTTGGGGATAAAGCACCACTCGTTTTAACACTACATACCGATATGGCTTACCTTGATAGGTTCCGTTTTGGGCAGTGTGTTTGGTCACGGGAATGTCCTGACTCCAAAAATTGTTATATGTAGGATTGTCCAAAGGGCGATAATTGGTTACACTTATATTTGGACTTACGTACAACTTGTAAATTACCGTAACAGCTTCGTTAAGATAGGGGTTGCCTTTAGATACCTCTGCTACTAAATGGAGACTTTCGTCAGCCACATCATCCACCGTTTTTTGAGAATTTGGCTTGTCCACCGCAGCGGTCACTTCAACCTTTTTTGGTGTTGTCTTGTATGTTTGACCTTCAATCTCTATGGTAGCTTGGTTTATGGTAAAACTACCTCTGGCCGTCGGTACTAAAATATAAGTATAGGTCTTGGAAAAGCTGCGCTTTCCATTTACCCAAGATGAGCTAATGGACTGAGAAGGACCCATTACCACTTTGAAATTTTCGAATTGTGGCGGTTTAAAATTGTCGCCATCTTTGTTCATGGTAAAATCCACACGAAGACGTTCGTTCAATCCCAATTCCTCTTTGCTCAAGTTCAAGGTGAACGTAACTTGTTCCGAATCGTCTTGGGCGTAAGAATGTAGCCCCATTAATAGGAACATTCCCAAAATAAACAATATGTTGCCCTTCAACAGTTTCATTACCAGTCCTTCTCGTTTTTAATTTTTTTGCCTCGAACTTTACGAGCTTCCATTTTTTCCTGAACCTTTTTTTCTTCGTTCTGCATTGCCTCTAGCAGATTCTGAATTTGCTGTTTTGAAAGTTGGTTGGGTTTAGGCTGTTGTTTTTGATCTTGGGGCTGGTCACCTTCATTAGGCTTTTTCTCTTGTTCCTTTTTCTCATCTCCATCTCCTTTTTGATTTTCTTCGGGTTTATCGTCTCCATTTTCCCCTTGATCACCTTTGTCCTTGTTTTCGTCCTCTTTTTGTTCTCCTTCGTCTTTTTTCTCGTTGTCCCCTCCTTCGTTGTTCTGGTCTTGGTTTTTATCCTTGTCTTCGTTCTCTTGATCTTTTTTGTCTTGGTTATCCTTGTTTTGGTCGTTCTTTTGTTCGTCCTGTTGTTTTTCCAACATCTTTTTGGCCAAAGCTAGATTGTAACGTGTCTCGTCGTCATTAGGGTTGCTGCGGAGAGCCTGTTTATATGCTTCCACTGCTTTTTCATATTCTTTGTTTTTCATGAACACATTGCCCATATTGTGAAAGGCCTTGTGCTTTTCCCCTTTGTCTTCTGTTGCATCTCCTGCTTGCTTGTACCTTCCAAAGGCTTCTCCAAAACTCTCCCGGTTGTAGTAGGCGTTTCCTAGGTTAAATCTTGCAGCGGCATTTTTATTGCTCTTGGATATGGCCCTTCGGTAATCTGCCTCAGCGGTAATAAAATCGTTCGAGGTAAGTTCCTCGTTAGCTTCATAAGTAAGGTCTGTAGAGGCTTGCAGTGCTTTTTCAGCTTCCTTGTTCGCTTGTTCGGCAATATCGTCCTGCGCTTGGACGACCCCAAAACATAGCAACAGTCCCAATGTCAACTTCATCTTATTCATCATGTTCATTAAAAAGATTAAGTTTTTTCAACCATTGTGTTTTTCTATCCAAAACGAAGATGTCCAAAAATAGAAATAAAAAGCCAGCGGCTAGGAACCATTGAAATTGGTCTTTGTACTCCGCAAATTGCTTGGCTTCAAATTCTGTTTTGTCCATTCGGTTCAGCTCTTCTTTGATGTACTCCACGGCATTTTCCGTGTTAGAGCCATCAATATATTCACCATTGCCCCGGTCGGCAATCTCTGTCAATACGTTTTCGTTAAGTTTGGTGATGACAACCTCACCTTGGTTGTCCTTTTTTAAACTTTCAACAATTCCATTTCTTTTGATGGGAATGGGGGCTCCTTTTGCTTTTCCAACTCCTATGGTGTAGATGCGGATACCATTTTGTGTGGCCTTTTCAACGGCGTTGATCGTAGAGCTTTCTGAGTGGTCCTCACCATCAGAAACAATAAAAAGCACCCTGTTTGTCTGTTGGGAATCATCGTAATAAGTACTGGCCAAATCTATTGCGGCATTTATGGCTGTTCCTTGTGAGGAGAGCATATCGGTGTTCATGCTCTGCAGGAACATTTTAGCTGCACCATAATCCGTGGTAATCGGCAATTGCGGATAGGCCTGTCCCGCATAGGCAATTATTCCGATTCGGTCACTGGCCAATTGGTTGATAATTTCCGACACTATTCGCTTGGATTTTTCCAAACGGTTGGGTGCAATATCCTCTGCCAACATACTTTTGGAAACATCGATGGCGAATACAATGTCCACGCCTTCTCGCTTGACTGTTTCCAATTTTGTGCCAATTTTAGGATTAACCAACCCCAATATCAAAAAGGATAGTCCGGCCAAAAGGAATACTAACTTAAGGGCAGACTTAAAGTTGGATTTATTGGGAGCCAGTCGCTTTAATAGGGATAAGTCTGCAAAACGCTTTTGTGTCTTTCTCTTCCAGATTTGAAGAAAAAAGAACGCCAAGGCCATAACTGGAATTAAGGCCAGGAGGTAGAAATATATTTTTTCGTCAAACTGAATCATTTGCTAAATAAAACTTTTAAATATGGAATTTCTCAATCCCCATTCCAACAGCAATAAAATTCCGGCCAAGAATATCAACGGCCTGAATTTTTCCTCGTATTTATAATATTTAAATTCTTCTATTTCTGTTTTTTCCAATTTGTTGATCTCGTCATAAATCGCTTCGAGAGACTCGTTATCGGTGGCACGGAAATATTTTCCTCCAGTTACTTCTGCGATCTCTTCCAGTAATTCTTCATCAATCTCCACTTGTCGCATTCCATATCTATAGGAACCATCCCTATTATAAGCTATGGGGGACAAGGCATTTCCATTGGTACCGATACCAATTGTGTATGTTTTTATTCCAAATTCAACGGCTAGGTCGGCAGCGGTTCTAGGCTCAATAAAGCCAGAATTATTGACACCGTCCGTTAAAAGAATGATAACTTTACTGATGGCCTTGCTTTCTTTTAAGCGGTTGACCGATGTGGCCAGTCCCATTCCTATGGCGGTACCGTCTTCCAAAACACCATATGTGATTTCCTCCAAAGAGTTCAACACAATCGCTTTGTCACTGGTAATAGGGGTTTTGGTATAACTCTCGGCGGCATAGCTTACCAAACCGATTCGGTCGTTTGGGCGACCTTCGATAAAGTCGGCCGCAACTTCTTTTAAAGCGGTCAATCGGTCCGGCTTAAGGTCACGTGCCAACATACTGGAGGAAACATCGATGGCCATTACAATGTCTATACCCTTAGTGGTTTTTGTACGTGTTGAAATATCCTCCGTTTGGGGCCGCGCCAATGCGGTGATGATTGCGGCCAATGCCAATAATCGGATTCCAAAAAGAACAGGTTTTAATTTTGACGCCCAACTCTTCACTGTAAATCCTTTGATGCTCGAAATGCGCAAGGAGGCCATTTCATTCTTGTGTTTGAAAAAATACCATAGCAAAGCCAATGGCAGCAACAAAAGCAGCCAGAAAAATTCAGGATTTGCAAATTCTATATTCTCAAACATCTATGCCTGTGTTTTTACGTCTAAACTGTTTAAAATTCGGTCCACGATCTGTTCCGCATATTCATCACCCTCTTCCCAAGTGATTACGACTTGTTGTATAAAACCTTTGCCCCCGAAAGAAAGAATATTGTACTTTGCCTTTTTGGAATCACCATTGGGCCTTTCCAAAGTTCCAGTGCCAAAAGTCTTCACTCCCTTTACACCGGATTGGGTTACAAATTCCTCTTGCTTGGTTATGATATTTTTTAGTCCAAGTTGCTCAAAATTGGTCAGGGTTGAACCGATAACAGCATCAAATTGGGGCTCTTTTTCTTGCTCTTTAAAAGTGATGGAACTGGTACTTATCGAAAAAATGCCCACGTAACTTCCGTAAGAAAAAGCTTGAAGCTCCTTGATCAGGTCTTTGGTTTCTTTTGGAAGTTCCGGCTCTTGGCGTAATAGAACATCCGGGGTTTCCAGTTGAATAGGAGGAAAACCATAGGAGCTTGCCACCCATTCCCCTTCCAAGAGGTCTTTGGTAGGGTATCCAAAAACCGTGTCCCGTACTTTTTTAGCGCCAAAATATGCCACCGAGGATATTGTACCAATAACTATGATTCCCGCAAATATGGCTGCGGCCCAATAAATTCTTTTACGTTGTTTTTTCTTGGCCAATTCTTCAAGATACTCTTCATCCAACAATAAATCTTCTTCTGTTGGTTCTGGAAGGCCTTCATGGGTTTTGGTCACAATTTCCTCGACCAGTTTTCTATCTTGTTCGGCAATAGATGTGGCCGGTTTGTTTTTGGCAAATTTCACCAAATCGGCTGTCTGTAATATTTTCTGAAATTGGTGCAACGTGTCATCATCCAATTTGAGTTCCCCCGCATCGCGCAACATTTCCAATTTGGTGATCAGCTCCGAAGTCGTACTCTCCATTGCGGATACATGCACATCTTCTTCCAAATAAGAACGAACAATGTCGGTTAACTCGGAATAGTATTGTTTGTACTCATCTTGAATCAGGTACTTGGAATTTTCCAATTTTTTAAGTTCGATCAGCGCTCGGTCGTAGGGAGGGAGTAAGGCTACTTTTTCTTCCTCGGTCAAAGGTTTTTTACGTAAAAAGAACCAGTAGACCAATCCGCCGATCACAATCAGTCCTAAGAGAATCAAAAGGGCGGTAATCCACATATCGGCCGTACTTCTTTCTACCTCGATAAGAGGTTTGATGTCGTACATCTTCTGTTTGGTGGTGTCCACGGCCACATCGGCGACCTTCACTTGGAAGGAATCTGTAAAAAAAGGCTGCTCGTTGATGGCGATTCTCTGCGGAGGAATGGTGTATGCACCACTATCAAACTGTGTAAGTGAATATATTTTTTGAAGAATGACCTTGTCATCATTTTTGAGCGTATCGGCCATTATTGCCTCTACCGTCTCAAGCGGGGAAAAGGTTTGTCCTTCGGGAAAGAAAACAACATCGGTGGAATCTGCTTCAACCGTGATCTTATATTTGATCTGTTCCCCGATTTTGATGGTCAAGGTATCCACTTCTGCATCCACTTTGGGTTCTGTTTGCGAAAAACCGACCGTAGGCAAAAGCATCAGTAACAATAAAGTGCCCAAAATGGATTGGACCCTTTTTATGCTAATTGTTTTATGTTGACCGTTCTTTCGCATTATCCTCTTCGTTTAAAATAGCCCAATAGCTTTTTCACATAACTTTCGTCCGCTCGACAATTGATTACACCGCACCCAGATTTATTGAACGAATTGGTGAAGTATGCGACTTTATCTTTGTAATGTTGTCCATAAGCTGATCTTACTTGTTTGGATTGAGTATTTACCAATCTAACCTCACCCGTTTCAGCATCTTGCATTTGCACCATTCCCAAGTTAGGGATGGTTTCCTCACGTTCATCATAAACCCGTATTCCCGTTACATCATGTTTATTGCCCACAATGCGAAGGGTGTTTTCGTAGTCATCCGCTATAAAATCCGAAAGCACAAAGACAATGGCTTTTTTCTTCATCACGTTGGTAAGGAACTTTAGAGCTTCTGCAAGATTGGTTTCGCTACTTTTAGGATGGAATTCCAATAATTCCCTAATGATTCGAAGTACATGGCTTTTTCCTTTTTTGGGTGGGATAAAAAGTTCCACCTCATCGGAAAATAAGATCACGCCTACTTTATCGTTATTCTGAAGTGCAGAAAAGGCAAGCGTAGCGGAGATTTCAGTGATAATTTCTTTTTTGAACTGGTTTGAAGTACCAAAAAGCTCTGACCCACTCACATCCACCATAAGCATCATGGTAAGCTCGCGCTCTTCTTCAAAAACCTTTACAAAAGGTTCGTTATAGCGTGCGGTCACGTTCCAGTCGATGCTTCGCACATCGTCACCAAACTGATACTGGCGTACCTCACTGAAGGTCATCCCCCGACCTTTGAAGGTAGAGTGGTATTCCCCACCAAAAATATGGTCGGAAAGACGTCGGGTCTTAATTTCAATTTTGCGTACTTTTTTTAGTAGTTCCTTTGTATCCATTTGGTTCAAAAAAAATAGGTTTTCGGGTTGGTTAAAGTATTGCTACTTATTCCGATAAACATTGAACCGCTAAGGCACTTCTACCTCGTTTACAATCTTGTTGATGATTTCTTCGGAAGTAATATTTTCTGCCTCGGCCTCATAAGTGATTCCGATACGGTGGCGCAGTACATCGTGCACAACGGCCCTAACATCTTCGGGAACCACATAACCTCTTCGTTTGATGAACGCATAACACTTGGACGCGTTGGCCAAGTTGATACTCCCCCTTGGAGAGGCACCAAAACTGATGAGTGGCTTTAAGCTTTCCAAGTTGTATTTTTCTGGGTATCGCGTTGCGAAGATGAGGTCGAGTATATATTTTTCGATTTTTTCGTCCATGTAAACCTCACGAACGGTATCCTGTGCTCTTAGGATTTGCTCTAAGGAGACAACTGCCTTAATAGGTTCTGTTTCACCCTTAAGGTTTTGACGGATAATGAGCTGCTCCTCGTTGAGTTTTGGATAATCAATTACCGTTTTCAGCATAAAACGGTCCACCTGTGCTTCAGGAAGCGGATAAGTTCCTTCCTGTTCCACGGGGTTCTGTGTGGCCATTACCAAAAATGGCTTGTCCAAAATAAAGGTTTCGTCGCCGATGGTCACTTGCTTTTCCTGCATGGCCTCCAAAAGTGCGGATTGTACTTTTGCCGGAGCCCTGTTGATCTCATCTGCCAAAACAAAGTTGGCAAAGATGGGCCCTTTTTTAATGGAGAAATCGTTCTCTTTGATATTGTAGATCAGCGTACCGATAACATCGGCAGGCAAAAGATCTGGAGTAAACTGTATTCTGCTAAAACTTCCTTTAACGGCTTTTGCCAAGGTGTTGATGGCCAAAGTTTTTGCAAGCCCGGGAACACCCTCAAGCAGAATGTGCCCTTTTCCAAGTAGTCCGATCAATAGACGTTCTACCATGTGGGTCTGCCCAACTATTGCTTTGTTCATTTCAACCGTCAAAAGGTCAATAAAAGCGCTTTCTTGGGCAATTTTCTCATTCACAGCACTAATATCAATAGTAGTGTTTTCTTCCATTATATACTTTTATTGTTTGGTGTTAAGGTCGGTGTTTTTACTAAGGTGTGCAAAATGAAAATTTATTTAAAACCTGCCTGTTAATTAATGGTTAAAAAAAACGCTAAACCCCTAGTTTTATGAAGGATTTAAGGGTTTAATTTTATACTTTCAGCGCATATGGAACAGACAACGAAATTTTCCCGCATTATATCGGGAGCAATGACCTGGGGAAGTTGGGGAAAAAAACTTTCCAAAAAAGAAATGGTTGAATTGATGCAACATAGCATCGAATGTGGCCTTACTACTTTTGATCATGCCGATATTTACGGCAGCTATTCGACGGAGAGTGATTTTGGAGCCGCATTCGGGGATAGTGGAATCAAAAGGCAGGACATTCAGCTGATTACCAAATGCGGAATTCAATTGACCCGTGGAAGAGATAACAAGATCAACCACTACCAATACGACAAAGATTATATTATTTGGTCTGCCGAAGAATCCTTGAAAAAGTTAAAGACGGATTATTTGGACTTTTTCTTGATGCACCGCCCAAGTCCCTTAATGCAACCGGATGAAATGGCAGAAGCAGCCCAACATTTGCTGCAAAGTGGCAAAATAAAACAATTTGGAGTGTCCAATTTTACAACTTCACAAGTGGCGATGCTCAACAATGTGATTCCTGTTGAAGGAAACCAGGTCGAGTTTTCCGTAACGCACCACGACCCTATGTACGATGGTACTTTTGATGACTGCATCGCCAATAAAAGAATGGCAATGGCATGGAGTCCGTTGGGAAGCTTTTTCAGGGAAACCGATGAACAGGTTGAACGGATCAAAGAAGTTATGCCTGACCTTATGGAGAAGTACAACGCAACCGAAAGCCAGTTGCTCTTAGCATGGATTTTAAAACACCCAGCCATGGTGCATCCTGTCATCGGAACCACTAACAAAGATAGAATTGAACAATCGGCCGCGGCCGCAAAAATAGATTTGGAACTTCAGGATTGGTTTTCCCTTTTGGTGGCTAGTCAAGGACACGATGTTCCGTAGAAAAAAACTGTAATGGGAAAAACAGCACTAATAACAGGAGCCACAAGTGGAATAGGAAAGGCAACTGCCGAACTTTTTGCAAAGCAAGGCTTTGATTTGATTCTCTGTGGTCGCAGACAGGAACGTCTGGAACAACTTCAAAATGAGCTGGGCAGGGACACCGCTATTTTCACGCTGAACTTTGATGTGAGAAATCGAGAAGACGTGTTCTCCGCAATAGAAAGTTTGCCTGAAGAATTTTCAGAGATTGATATTTTGGTCAACAATGCAGGGAATGCCCACGGTTTAGACCCTATTGATAAAGGCAGCCCAGATGATTGGGATGCCATGTTGGACATCAATGTAAAAGGATTGCTTTATATGTCCAAGGCGATAATCCCCAAAATGGTGGAGCGGAAATCGGGCCATATCATCAATATTGGTTCCACGGCAGGCAAGGAAGTTTACCCAAATGGAAATGTGTATTGTGCCAGCAAGCATGCAGTGGATGCCATCAACCAGGGTATGAGAATAGATTTAAATGCCTATGGCATTCGAGTGGGGGCCGTTAATCCAGGTTTGGTGGAAACAGAATTCAGCGATGTTCGCTTTAAGGGGGATTCTGAAAGAGCATCCAATGTGTACAAAGGCTTTCAACCCTTAAAACCAGAGGATATTGCAGACATTATTCTGTTTGTGGTTACCCGGCCCTATCATGTGAACATTGCCGACCTTGTGGTAATGCCCACCGCACAGGCCAGCAGCACAATTGTTAATAAAAAGGATTTATAATTGATGGGCAGGGATTGAAATGAAAAAATGTAAAAACCGTCAGTTCGAGTTTTTTCAGAATGAAAAAGTATCGAGAACAAGGTTTGTACGATTAAAAATTCTATTCTCGATACATTTTTTTGAACTTGGGTTCAAAAAACCACTCGAAATGACGAATTTTTCATTCGCTTTTCAAATCTCGAAACTCTAAAATATGATCAATAAACGCCTACTCGTAAAAAACTTATTGGCCCACAACGACGAGAATAGTTTTTACGACAAAAAGCGTTTTATATCCATTGGTGAAAAAGAAGGCAAGGCAAAGTTTTTAAAGCATGTATGCGCTTTGGCCAACAGTAATCCCAAAAACAATTCTTTTATTGTTATCGGTGTTGAGGATGAGGACAATACGATTGTTGGTGTCGATTTTTTTGATGACAGCAAAATCCAGAACCTAGTCAATGCCTATCTGGACAACCCTCCCCTGATTTCCTATGAAAACATTCCTTTTCCCCATTTGCCAGAAGGTAAGGTGGTCGGCTTGGTCACCATAAGATCCAACGGTAAGGTCTGTGCCCTACGTAAAAATATTTGGAAGTACTACGGAGGTGCCGTTTTCTTTCGTGAAGGAAGCATCAGTTTGCCCAAAGCTTTTGATATTGAGTTGAAGGACATCAATTCCGAAAAAGTGGCCACTATTGAGCAGCATGCTCGGAACAACATTGAATATACGCTGGATGCCGTTATCAATTTCTTTAACACCAGACATCCCGACTTAACCAGTGATTACAAAGTGTTCAAAGAACAATTTGTGGTTTGTTGGGCTGGCAATAAAAAGAAGATAAAAGGAAAAGTCTATTACTCCAGAGTGGATATAGAACTGATCAATGAACAGGTAAAATTATTTTACTCCGCTCTGGATGAAATCACTATTGATTACGACGACGATTCCTTCAAAACATTGGAGTATGTGCAATTGGGATTGGGCTCGCAGCAAAAATATTACCCCTTGGAAGAAATGACGATCACATTTTCGGACAATGGCAAATACACCATCAACAGCAAACTCATCTTTGAACCGCCACAGTTTGATAAAAAAACGTTGTATCATGTGTACAACACCAATAATGCACTGCTCAAAAAACTGGAAAACCATATTCCACTGACCGATGCCGAGCATACGGATATCACCCATTTACCAGCAACCTATCTTATTTGCTACTTAAATGGCTTTGAAGAGGCGAAGGACAAAATGGACAATTCCAGAGCACTGTTGAAAGCGTACGACACACATGTGTATCAATCTTTGAAGGAGTCACAACGAATTTTGAGAAAGGTGAGGTACGCCTAGGATTTCATGAGCCAAAGCATTTGGTAGGGCATTATTTCCAAAAGTGCACTATTAAGCTCCACTTTTTCGCCAGATACCAAATCCAGTGGTTCCCCTTTACTGAAATACCCCAGTTTTTTGATCCAACTACTATCGATGACCTGAGCGTTTTCATCAAAATTGCAGATGACCAACAACCCTTTTTGATCTTGGGTTCTTTCAAAAGAAAAAATATGGTCATTCCCTGTATGGTATAGCTCAAGATTGTTGTGGTCCGCAAAAACAGTGTTCTCCTTTCTAATTTGGATGAGTTTTTGAAGCGCATGAAATATTGTTGATTGAGGCGAATCTTGATTATCTAAACTTGAAATGGTTTCCCAATCCTGTAAGGGTCGGTTCACCCATCGGCTGTCCCCTTTTTTGGATACATCATTTTGGAAAGAATAGTCGTTCAGCGTTCCTATTTCGTCGCCAGCGTAAATCAGCGGGATTCCCCCAAAAGCTAATGTGATGCCGTGCAACATGATAATTTTACGCACCGACTCTTCCAATAGGTCATCATTTTTGGTTTTGATGGCCTTTTCAAGGCCTAGTAAAGATGCTGCGCTCCCTGTGATTCGGCCATCGCCTGTTTTTGGATTGTACATAAAAAGCATTCCCATCGCTGGCGACCAATCCAATCGTTGGCAATAGTAGTCCAGTAAAAATTTTCGGTGCATTTCTGGGTTCCACCCCAATTCTTGGATGAGGTGGTTCTCATATCCCAGTCCAATATCATCATGACAACGGATGTAATTGATCCATGTGCAATCTTTAGGTTTGGAAGGGACATGCATCAAACTCTTGTAGAGCAATTGCGTCTTTTTTGTAGCAATGGAATTCCATAGAAGTGCCATCAATGATGCGTTGTAGGCGACTTCGCATTCGTTGCCCTTTTTTTCTTCTTCCCCAAAATATTTTACAATGTCCGTGGGGGCCACAATGGCCTCGGCCAAAAGAATGGAGCCCGGGGTCACTACTTGCAGGCACATCCGGAACAGAGAGATAAGATTGTGCGCTTCGGGCAAGTTTTGTGAAATGGTCCCGATTTTTTTCCAAAGGAAAGCCAGAGCATCAAAGCGTACCACATCCACCCCCAGATCCGTTAGCTTTACCAAATTGGTGAGCATCTCCAAGAACACCTCGGGATTTGTATAGTTGAGGTCCCATTGGTAGCTATTGAAAACCGTCATCACCCATTTTTCCATTTCAGGGATATAGGTGAAATTGCCAGGGGATGTTTCCGGGAATACCTCGGGCAGGGTTTTTTCAAACTCGGCCGGGATGGTAAAATCTTCATAGGTGTAGTAGTAGCCCTGATATTTTTTATCCCCTTTCTTGGCTTTTTGGGCCCAAGAAAATTCATTGGAGGTATGGTTGACCACAAAATCGAGCATCAAATAGATACCATTTTTGCGAAATGCCGTGGTCAATTCCAGTAAGTCTTCTTTGGAACCATATTTTTTGTCCACCTCCAGATAGCTGTTCACCGCATAGCCACCATCACTTTCTCCTTTGGGTCGCGTGGTGATAGGCATCAGGTGTAAAAAGTTGACCCCAAGCTTTTTGAAGTAAGGTATTTTTTCTTGCAGGCCTTTTAAATCTTTGTTGAAATGCTCTACATACAATTGCATTCCCACAAGTTTTTCGGACTGGTACCAATTACCCGATTGCAACCTTTTCAAGTCTTGCTCCCGTAGTGATTCTGGTCGCGTCAAAAACAACTTGGGAAGAAGCTTCAATAGCTTTTGAAAATGTTTTTCGTGCTGCTCTTCGGGGTAGAGGGAGAAGAACTGTTTTTGAATCAAGGTAAGGTTAGTGGCCAACCGTTGATTAAATTGTTCTTGGTCATCCTTCCCTTTTTGGGAGAGCAGTCTATGTAACTTGGCTTGATTCATCTACTTTTCGAGCTGGTCTTTTGTGGGCAAAGCTACGATGGCCCCATAATTTGTTGTGGTAATGGCTCCTGCCTTATTGGCCGTGGCGACCATTTTTTCAACGAGTGAGAAGTCCTCGAATACGGGGTCAAAATTTCCCAAATCGGAAATTTGATATAGTAAGCATCCAATAAATGCATCTCCGGCACCAGTGGTATCAATGGGATTTACAGGTATACTTGGAATTATCTTTTTGGTGCCGTTCATGCTTAGTAGAGTACCTTCTTTACCCAATGTAACGGTAATAATTTTTGTTCCGACCCTATGTAGTTCATCACAGGCTTCTTGGATGTTTTCCTTTCCCGATATAAGTTGTGCCTCTTCGTGGCTAAACTTGCACAAATGGGATTTTTCTACAAACGGCATGCATTTTTTAATGAAAGTTTCTTCATCTTCTTTCCAAAGGTCACTTCTAAAATTTGGGTCAAAACTGATAAACATGTCCTTGGTAAGGCCATCAAAAAGATATTTGGTGTAGGTTTTTTCCAAAGGGCCGCCCAACAAAGCGGTTGCTGCTCCCAAGTGAAGAATATTTCCTGGGAGATTCTTTCTTAAATCAGGATTGTATTTGAGCTCCTTGTCCGCACCTCGACTAAAAACAAAGTCTCGTTCTCCATCCTCAGCGATAGAAACAAAGGCAAGTGTGGTAAAAGTATCCGATAATTGGGTCAATGAAATATCGACCCCTTCTTTTTTCAATGTTTCCAATAAAAATTTCCCAAATGGGTCGTTCCCTACGCATCCAATAAAAATTCCATTTCCACCCAATTTGGATATGGCACAAGCCACATTGGCCGGTGCGCCTCCTGCTTTTTTGGTAAACTCGTTCGCTTTGGAAAGATCGTTTCCCTGCTTTTCAGCAACAAAATCAATCAATAATTCACCAATACAGTATACTTTTTTCATGTTTTTTCGAAATATTCTAAGGTACATAGAAAATTATACCTCGTCCAAAAATCAGTTAGGTTTATTTGAATTCCAAGTTAAATACGTGATAAAGCCGTTATGATTTTTCACAGGCCAACTATTTGTGTGTAATATTGCCAAAAACTTTTTTATGCGAACACTGGTTGTGGGCGACATTCATTCTGGGGTACGTGCTTTGGAACAATTAATGGCCAAAGCTAAGGTAACTCCACAAGATCATATTATTTTTTTGGGTGATTATGTGGATGCCTGGAGCACTGCTGTTGAAACTGTTGATTTTCTGATTCTTCTTAAAGAAGAATACCAATGCACTTTTATCCGTGGAAACCATGATGAGCTTTGCAGAGCTTGGCTAGAAGACCAGAAAGAAAACCCACAATGGTTAGCGCATGGTGGTGCTGCCACAAGAGCTTCCTATTTAAATACTGATAGGGACAAATGGGACATACACCTTAAGTTCTATGAAGAATTGAAAAACTATTACTTGGCCGAAGATAACAGGTTGTACCTTCACGCAGGATATACCAATTTAAAGGGGGTCGACTACGAATATTTTGAGCAATCCTTTTACTGGGATCGAACTTTATGGGAGTTGGTCACTGCACTTGATCCCGGATTGACTCCTACTGACCCAAAATTTCCAAAACGTCTGACCCATTACAAAGAAGTCTTTATTGGCCACACCCCGCTGTCCAAAAATGGGTTTGTAAACCCACAGAGAAAAGCGAATGTTTGGAATGTTGATACCGGGGCTGCTTTTATGGGTGGATTGACCATGCTGGATGTGGAAACCAAAGAATACTGGCAAAGTGACCCCGTACATACATTTTATCCTGGGGAGAAGGGAAGAAATTAGAGTTTTTCAAGATGCTATGGTGAAGTCCTCTTAATAGAGAACTATATGGTGACCAATTAATAGATTTCCCATTTATGGAACAACTATGGTTGGTAAAAGTTTCTATAATGCGGACATAGTAGTTTCAAGTGTATGCAACTTTCATAAGATAAATGGGTTTTTAAATAGATTGGGCCAAATGGAAAGTTATAGAAAGACAGGTCGGTCTATTCATTTCTGTTCAGTATTTCCCTGCACGATGTTTCTCTTGCCAATCAAATAATTGTTGCCAATGGCCCTCGTAAGCCATTTTCGCCTGCATGGGCCATGATGCAGGATCATGAATACGATAGCGCTTTCCTCCGGAGTCCAATACTTCCTGACATTTATCCGCTGAGGTTTCAGCAAGTTCTTTCCAAGTCTTAATTCCAAAATCGTGAAACAGGCCTTCAATTTTTGGACCAATACCCTCAACAAGTTTTAGATCATTTTCTTTGATGCTCTTTCCAAATGCCACTTTGGCTTGTTCGGCATCGAACGAGAAAGATGTACTTTCTGAAAGCTTTATATCCTTATCAAATTGAAGCTCTTTGGTTTTTGTAGTGTATGTCTGGAGTCGTTTATGACAGGTCTCCAAATCAGATTTCAATTTGGCGTTCTGTACCTCAAGCTCATTAAGTTCAACAGATTTTTCTGGTATTGTTGGAGTATCGGATTTTCCAAAAAAGTAACCAAGGATTCCGGAAATAATTCCTGTGAAAGCTAAAATAATCCAATACCATATAGTTGAACCTTCCCAATCCATAGTTTAAGAGATTTAAACAGCAAAAACTGCCCATTTAAAGTATTAAAAAAATCTTAAAATTCTAAATTAAAACATCAGAAAATGAGACAATTGGGAAAAAGGTCGATGAATAAGAAAAAACTAAAAAAACAGGAAATGGAACAAAAGATACCAACCATACACTTTTTATGACCACTGGTAAGATACCGTTTAATATCTCGCTAAAATATTATGAAATTTAGGCCAAATATTAGGTAAAGAACCCTGTTTCTCCCGACAAAGTTCCGGCATTGGAATAGGGTTTTTAAGTTAAGTTTGAGTTAGTTAAGTTGGTTTTAAAGACTGCCCATTTAGGTTTCATCCTAAATGGGCGGCTTTTCTTTTTAAAGGTCGAACTTGATACCTTGTGCCAAGGGCAGTTCTGTAGTGTAATTAATGGTATTGGTTTGTCTGCGCATATAAATCTTCCAAGCATCAGAACCGCTTTCTCTACCACCTCCGGTTTCTTTTTCACCACCAAAGGCACCACCTATTTCAGCACCTGAAGTACCAATATTCACATTGGCGATACCACAATCGGAACCTTCAACGGAAAGGAAACGTTCAGCTTCACGCAGGTTGTTGGTCATTATTGCGGAGGAAAGTCCCTGTTTTACACCATTTTGCATATCCAAGGCATTTTGTAGGTCACCTTTGTACTTCAAGAGATATAGAACCGGACCAAATGTTTCGTGTTGAACAATTTCGAAGTGGTTTTCTGCTTCTGCAATGGCAGGTTTCACATAGCAGCCACTTTCGTAGCCTTCACCTTCCAATATACCACCTTCAACCAAAACTTTTCCACCTTCGGCTTCAACCTTCTCAAGTGCACTCAAGTAATTCTTTACGGCATCTTTATCGATTAGTGGCCCAACATGGTTGTTTTCATCCAAAGGATTTCCAATACGTATTTGCTTATAAGCGTCAACAATGGCATTTTTGACCTTATCGTATACATCCTCATGCACGATTAATCGACGTGTTGAGGTACAGCGCTGACCACAAGTGCCGACCGCACCAAATACGGCACCGATCACTGTGTTTTTAATATTGGCATCCGGGGTAACTATGATCGCATTGTTTCCACCAAGTTCCAAAAGGGATTTTCCCAATCTGGCGGCTACGGCTTGGGCAACTATTTTACCCATTCTTATGGATCCGGTAGCGGAAATTAAAGGAACACGATCATCCTTGGTCATAAACTCGCCCACCGTATAATCCCCTGTAATCAAACAGGAAATTCCTTCCGGCACCCCATTTTCAGAGAATACTCTAGCAGCTATGTTTTGGCAGGCTAAAGAGGTCATCGGGGTCTTTTCAGAACCTTTCCAAATACAGGCATCACCACAAACCCAAGCCAAGGCAGTGTTCCAAGACCAAACCGCCACTGGAAAGTTGAAGGCTGAAATAATACCAACAACGCCAAGGGGATGGTACTGTTCGTACATTCTATGGCCAGGTCGCTCACTGTGCATGGTAAGTCCGTGCAATTGGCGTGACAAGCCCACTGCAAAGTCACAGATGTCAATCATTTCTTGTACTTCGCCCAAACCTTCTTGGTAGCTTTTCCCCATTTCATAAGAAACCAATTTGCCTAAAGGTTCTTTTAAACGGCGAAGCTCATCGTTAAATTGACGAACTACTTCACCGCGTTGAGGAGCGGGCATAGTTCTCCATTTTTTAAAACCTTCTTGTGCCGTGCTGATCACTTTTTCGTAATCTTCTTTGGTGGTGGTTTTCACCTTTCCAATGAGTGCACCATCAACAGGTGAGTAGGATTCAATAACATCTCCATTGGAAAACCAATCTTTTCCGGTAGAAGTACCATTATTTGTTTCGTTTAAGCCCAATTCTTTTAGGGCTTCTTCTATTCCAAAAGCAGTTGCAGTTTTTGACATTTATAACTTTTTAGTGATGTATTGTTATATTTTTACAATATTACGAATATTCTCCAAGAGGATAAACGGTTTACAGGAATTGATGAACCAATAGGAGAATTATTCCCAGAATTGCCGGAAGACCTTGCACCGTAAATATTTTTTTCGATGCTGTTAGGGCTCCATAAACACCGGCAACAGCAACACATCCCAAAAAGAAAAATGCCACATATGTTTGCCATACCGGATCCGGAATGATAAGAGACCAAATAAGTCCTGCTGCCAAAAAGCCATTATACAATCCTTGGTTGGCCGCCAACGTTTTTGTGGGTTCGAACAATTCTTCGGGGAATGTACGGAACACTTTTTTCGCCTTGGTGGTCCAAGCAAACATTTCCAGCCATAGAAAATAGATGTGGAGGAGCGCTACAATTCCAATAATTACTTTTGCTAAAATGAGTATCATTTTTCTTTGGCCATAAAACGTTCATCAACCGGCATAACGGTGCCACAATTATCACAGGTACGCAATTCTTTCGAACCATAGAAGTGCTTAAAATGACCTAAGAAATCCTTCTCAATGTCATTTAATTTAAAATAGACTTCATAGAGTTTATGGTTACAATTATCGCAAAACCAAAGTAGTCCATCCTCTGCGTCTAAATCTACACGTTTTCGCTCTACTACTAGGCCAATGGAACCTTCTTGGCGTGCAGGGGAATGCGGTACTTTGGCTGGATGAAGGTACATATCCCCTGGCCCTAGCTTCATGGTCTTTTTTTGACCATCTTCCTGGATGTGAACCTCAATATTACCTTCGAGCTGATAAAAAAGTTCTTCAGTTTCGTTATAATGATAGTCTTTTCGTGCGTTGGGTCCAGCCACGATCATAACTATATAATCGCCGGATTCTTTGTAAAGATTCCTATTTCCTACAGGAGGTTTTAAGGTCTCTCGATTTTCATCAATCCACTTATTAAGATTAAAAGGTGCCTGTATTGCCATGTTCTAAGATTTTACGAAAGGTAAAAAAAAGCTTGCTGGCAACATAGCGATTCATAAAAAGACCCGCCATATGGCAGGTCTCTCTCAAAATCTTTGTTGTTTGGATTATTGTACTTTGATAAAAATTTGTGTGTAGTACGGTCTACCTTGCTTATCCAATTGTACACTTAAAGAGGTATGGGTAAATTCACCTTCCATTGCCTCTTTGTGAGATGAGCTATTGAGCCAGCCTTCCAAGGTTTTCGCTGCCGAAGTATAGTACCTTGCCACATTTTCGGACACTTTGATCGCATTGGTCTCTTCTGCTATTTGGGATGCCCTGGAATCAAAATTATCATGACTGAGTTCATTGTGTGAAATCATATAGTCATTATGTTCTTCGGCATATTTGTATGCCGGCGCACTATTTCCCAATGTATTAAGTCCTTTTGAAACTCTGTAATCGTTCACCAAGTTCCTCAATGTACTTTCCATTTCAACTGGGTCTACAGTAGTTTTTTCGTTGCCAAGGGCAGCCTCGGTGTACACCTGTTCTTCTTCTTGAGGGGATGTTGTACTACAATCGGTTAGGGCAAAAGCCAGTACTACGACCAGCAGATAGCCATATAATCTTTTCATTTCCGGGGTGTTTTCGGGAGTGTTCTAAGTTCCCTTGTGTTCTCACCTGCTAAAATAATGGAGACTTTTTCCTTTCGGATAAAATCTCCATGTTTGGGTATATTATCACGTTGAAATACAGAATGCTGGGATGAACTACATTATTTTAAGAAAAGTCCAATGCCTCTCATCGGTAAAAGTGTACCGTTTATATAATTTGTTCGGAGGTCTCCATTTGGTCTGAAGGATTATTTTCTTGCTCATCAAAAACGAAAGAAAATACCAATGCCCCAATTTCTTTGATAGGTTCATAGAAAACGGAGTCTTCTTTGGTTTCCTTATTGATGAGTCCAAGGGGGGAGGCAAGATTTTCGAAGAAAATCAGAAAAGCACCCAAGATCACGGCAACTTTTAGTGCTCCAAATATACCGCCAGCGATTTTATTCAAGAGTCCTAGCATGGCAAAATCGGCTATCTTGGTCAGGAATTTTCCTGCCAAGTTCACTACTATGATTATAGCAAAAAAAGTAATCAGAAATGCTGCAATTTTGATGTATTGGTCACTCCAATCAAACCGCTCGGCAAGGTAGTCGCCGGTTATGTACGAAAAATGGATGGCACCGTAAATTCCTGCGATAAGTGCGATCAATGACGCCAACTCAACAAAAAGGCCATTTTTTAAGCCTTTGTAAAGGCCCCAGACCAATAGAATACCGATAATAATATCCAAAAAGCTCATACAAGGGTTTTAACAAATATAGAATATTGATTTGTACCTTTGGTACTCATAGCAAAACACATGTCCAGAGACGAGCAATTAAAGGAAAGATGGGAGTTTTTGGTGGAGAAACTATCCGCACAATTTTCGGATGGCGACCCATTGGAATTGGATGGTATTGTATATTTAGTTGGAGTACAGGAACTCGGAAGTTTTCACCGAAGGTTCAAAAAAGATGAAAAGGTCAATCTAATGCATATTGCCATCTGTAGATTATTGGAACCCTATGGGTACTACGATTTTGATTTTTTCGATGATGATGGATGGCCTCACTATAAAATGAAAGAACAATTGCCACCGCTCAAGGCAGGAGAACAATCCGTTTTAATGAAGGAAGCATTGGTCAATTATTTCTTGGAAAAAGAATACATCACCTAAATGGAGCCTGCCAAACCATACTACGCCGTAATTTTTACTAGCCTAAAAACCGATGGTGACCAGGGGTATGCTAAAATGGCGGAAGAAATGGAAACCTTGGCCAGAAAACAACGGGGATTTTTGGATATTGAAAGTGCAAGGGATGGTATAGGTATTACGGTGAGCTACTGGGAAAGTTTGGAAGCCATTGCCGACTGGAAAGCAAACATGGACCATAAACAGGCTCAGAGAAACGGTATAAAAACATGGTATTCCTGGTACAAGGTCAGGATTTGCAGGGTAGAACGCGAATACGAATTCAATAAATAGAAACATGAGCGAGAACATTGCTTTTTCCAACGTAGACAGAAAGAACAAACTGCAAAAAATAGCCAAGGACAGGTACGACCTTGTGATCATAGGTGGTGGAATCACGGGTGCAGGCATTGCGTTAGATGCTTCTTCTCGCGGAATGAAGGTTTTATTGCTGGAAAAAGGGGATTTTGCATCAGGCACCAGTAGCAAATCCACCAAATTGATTCATGGTGGACTGCGATACTTAAAGCAATTCGACTTTTGGTTGGTGAAAGAAGTAGGTTCCGAAAGGGCCATTGTACATAAATTGGCCCCGCATTTGGTGCTTCCGGAAAAAATGTTGCTTCCATTGATCGAAGGTGGTTCCTATGGAAAATGGCTGACGTCCATCGGACTAAAAGTGTACGATATTTTGGCACAGGTTTCCGGGGATGACAAACGACAGATGTTGGAGAAAAAAGAGGCCATGAAACTGGAGCCCCTCTTGCCCAAAAAGATTTTGAACGGTGCGGGTTATTATGCCGAATACCGGACCGATGATGCCCGGCTGACCATGGAAAATCTAAAAACCAGTTTAAAGTTTGGTGCGGAGATATTCAACTATACCAAGGTAACCGATTTTATTTATGAGGATGAAAAAGTCGCTGGGGTAAAGTTTACCGACGAGGCACTTGGGGACGAGTACAGTGTTTCATCAAAATATGTGATCAATGCTGCTGGCCCATGGGTGGACGAACTTAGGAGCGTGAACCAGTCCAAAAAAGGCAAGCGATTGCATTTGACCAAGGGAGTACATTTGGTATTTCCAAAGGAAAAACTACCCGTAAAGCAATCCGTTTATTTTGATATCCCCGACGGACGGATGATGTTCGCCATACCCCGTGGTAAAGTCACTTACATTGGTACTACCGACACCAATTACAATTCCGATAAGGACCATGTGACAACAGAGCTTGCCGATGCCATCTATTTGATTTCGGCCGTAAACAATATGTTCCCTGACATTGAATTGGAACTGGATGATATTATTTCCTCTTGGGCAGGACTGCGACCGCTGATTCACGAAGAGGGGAAATCGGCCTCCGAATTATCCCGAAAGGATGAAATTTTCACTTCTGATACGGGATTGGTCAGTATTGCGGGAGGAAAACTTACGGGATACCGAAAAATGGCCGAACGAGCCGTGAACCGTATCGCCAAAAAAATGGAGGAAGACCATGAAGTAAAACTGGAGCATTGCACCACGGATAAAATTCCACTTTGTGGAAACGATTTTAAAAAGTTCAAACACGTCAAGAAATACATCTCCAAACTGCAAGAACAGCTCACAACCGATGGATTTGCCAAATATGATGCGTGGTATTTGGTGACCACATATGGCAAACAAAGTGAATCTATTTTGGAGTTATATGCCAATATAAAGGGCGACAAACCCAAAGAGCGTATGATCAGGGTCGAAGCTCAATTTGCCATTGGCCACGAAATGGCCTTGAATCCACTGGACTTTTTCATTAGAAGAACCGGTCGACTTTATTTTGATATCGACAGCGTTCGTAAATACAAGGCTGCAGTTTTTGAGGAATTCCAGAAGGCATATAATTACACAAACGAAGAAATGGAGGCCTTTTCAACCGAATTGGATACCCAATTAAAGGAACATTCCGATTTTTCGTTGGAGCGGGATTAAAAAACCTGCTCTATATTTTTCTTTTCCAAAACCCGATTCTCGATATAAAATCCGACGGATTTCACTCGAATTAACGGGGTTTGTCGATTTCCAGTTCTCAACACGTTTTTTCTTCCGAAGAATACTGAAAATCATCAATCCATCAATTCAAAAATTCCATCCATCAACCCAAAAGTGACATCCATTGATTTAGAGGATTTTGAAAGATAATTTTTACATAGCTTGACCTCAATCTTACATTTTTGCGCAAATCTTGAAGTAAGTAAAACTTATTTATTAACCTATTAAACTTTTTGAAAATGAAGAAAACACTGTTATTATTAGCCATGTTGACTTTTAGTCTGTCCTTTGGCAATGAGACAAATAAAAAATATTTCTCTGATTCTAAAACATTGGAAGTTAAAAATAGCGAAGTGGAAGTTAGCAAGATATACGATATCCCGGCTGATTGTTATGAAGTTGCTTCTGCGGTCTTGGAAGCCGCTTTAGAATCGGATATGTTAATCGGCGAAGCATATGATGCTGCCTATGCTGTTTACGAAACATGTGAAGCCATCCAGATGATGTAGACGTTATCAATATTAATCAATAATAATATGGAATGCCTTATTCGTTTAATTGATAAGGCATTTTTACTAAACTGTCTCACATCTCTATTAAATTGATTTCCAACACTTAAAAATGAAATTAAAGCCATCAGTTAATATCTTTTTTTTGATTGTTAGTTTTGCCATATATCAAAGAGTACTTCCACAATCTCAAGCTCCAATAAGTATTTATTATACCAAAAAAACGGATAAATTGATTGATTCAACCAAATCTAGCAAAGCTAAAAGTATGATATCTAAGTTTAATGAAATCATATCCGAAGATGTGAAAAACTTAATGTATGTTTTAAAAATATCCGAAGATTATTCTCTTTTTCAAGAAAAAAAATCATTAAAAAAGGGCTCTAGATCAAAGGCAACACGAAATTTTGCTTCATCATTTGGGGGAACGAAAGGAACTTTTTATATAAACCAGAAAGACTCCACCTATATAAACATACGGGAGTTTTCGGGAACATATTTTAAGGTTAAAACAAAACCCAAAAATTGGCAAATACATCCTAAGGATTTTAAGTATGTATATAAATATAAATGTATAAAGGCCACTACAGTTGATACAATAATTAATCCAAAAGGTGTTTTTACATATGATGTTGTTGCTTGGTTTTCCCCCGACTTGCCAGGTTTTTATGGTCCAGCAGGTTATTTTGGCCTCCCAGGGATTATTTTGGAATTAGACAACGGCAAAATCAGTCTAGAGGCCAAAGAGATTGATTTTCATGTAAAAAAAGAGCCTCCTTTTCATATCGAAAAAGAAAATGGAATACTGGTTACTGAAAAACAATATGATAGTATAGTAGAGAAAAAGGCAAAAGAGTTCTTCAAAATTTCGAAGTTTTAACAAGTGAATTTTGAAAATTCGGGCCTCGAATTCGAGGCCCGAAAAGAAAGCTTTATGTTAAAGACATTTTTTCTAATTTTTTTTCTTTTCGTGCAATGTTTTTTGGGTGTTTCCCAAAACATTTCGGGTGAGGTCATTTATGCGAAAAATTCAAATTTTGAGGATATAAAAAATAGGTTAAACAAAACTGGTTCGGATGCTCAAGAAAAGGCGTTTTTAGAAAAACTGAATAATGAACTAAAGGATACGAGGTATGTTTTGACCTTTTCAAAAAATGAATCTCATTACACAAAAATTAAATCATTATCGAATGATTCGGATAAAAGCGCACTCTCAAAATTAAATCTAGGAAGCTTTAAAGGAGAATTTTACTTCAATCTGAAATCCAAAGAAGCAATCCATAAAAAAGAATTTTTGGGCGAAACAATGTTGGTTGAATCACCCTTAAATCCAAATTGGAACTTGCTTAAAGAGAAGAAAAAAATCTTAGGGTATGAATGCCTGAAAGCACATTTAAAAATCCAATATAAAGATATCAACAACAATTCTAAAGAAAGTTTGATCACAGCTTGGTACTCCCCTGAGCTCAACATTCCTTTTGGTCCGGAAAAATATAATTCATTACCGGGTTTGATTTTAGAGTTGGAAGATGGCAATAGTAAAATTGTTGCGAAAGAACTGAAACTTTTTGATCAGGGAGAAAAAATGAAAATTAAAAAACCAACTGGAGGTCACAAAATTACGGAAAGTGAACTAGAGGATAAAGCAAGGGAAATGCTGTTGGAAAAGATGAAGAGGGCTAAACATTAAAATGTGGATGGGGTTGTCATAATATTCTTTATGAAAAAATATAGTCTTACATATATAATTATTGCTCTATTTGGAATCAATCAAATAGCTGCTCAAATCACAAGTGGAAAAATCCTTTACAATGTAAGCATGCAAGATTTTTATGATGGCGGGGTAAAAGGGAAAAAAGTATCTCCACAATTGGAGCGAATATATAAAATGACTGCCGATGCTGCCAAGAATATTCAATTGGAATTATTATTCTACCAAGAAAAAAGTGTTTTTCAACACCAGAGAGGGCTTAGTATTTCGGGTTATAAAGAACTAGACGAGTTTGTTAAGTATCTTACTTCTAAGGGAACTTATTTTACGAACTTAACTAACAGCGAACAAATATTGCAGACCTATTATGAAGATAGGAAATACAATGTAGGTTCAGAAGTAGGAAAACAAGATTGGACATTGACCAAAGAGCAGAAACAAATTGGAAAGTTCTTGTGCTATAAAGCAATTCTTGATAAATCCAACACAGGGTTAAATGAAGATACTATAGCCTGGTACACCCCCGAAATCCCTGTTTCTTTTGGTCCGGTGGATTATGTGGGAAACCTTCCTGGCCTAATCTTGGAATTAAAATTGCCCATAGCCACCTACACCGCTGACAAAATTGAGCTTAACCCCAAAAAAGAGGTAAAAATAGATTGGCCTCAAGATATCGAAACCATAACAGCGGAAGAATACAAAAAGGAAGGGGATAAGGTAAAGGAGCAACTAGGTAAGAGATGGTAAAAACCTGTGAAAGCTATGAAAAAGAAAGTCATTCTACACTTAAATATATTATTCTTTTTTGCAATGGGGCTTTCTACAAAAGCACAAACAGGTAAGATTATATATCAAGCTTCTTCGACCTTCAGATTAAACGAAAAATCAGAAACGGTAAACCAGCAGTATAATGCGATGAATAAAGCCATCAAAAATAATCCAATGGATTTTGAATTGACCTTCAACAGGAAAGAGGCTTTTTTTGAAATAAAGGATAGGATGGGCACCAATGATTTTCAAACCAAGATTGCCAAAGTAATGTTGGGCGGTATGAAAAAGTTCTATTACAACTTAGAAACTGAGGAGTTTCTAAAACAAGAAGTAGCCTATGGAGAAACTTTTCTTATTCCAATCAAAAAGCCTGATTGGGAGCTTTCGAAAAGTTCAAAAACAGTTGGAAAATATAAATGCTATCAGGCAACAACGCAATATACAGTTGTAAATGATGTCGGTAGCTTTAAGAAGGATGTGATTGCATGGTACTGCCCAGAAATCCCATATCCATATGGGCCATCAGGCTTTTTTGGTTTACCAGGGGTGATTTTGGAATTAACAGATGATAAACGTACCTATCGAGCAACTGAAATTTCATTAAATCAATCCGATTATAACATAATTAAACCTAAAAAGGGAATTACAACTACCCAAGAGGAATTTGATAAATTGAGAGAGAAATTTAAGCGGTAATAGAGAAAGATAATTTTTAATCAATATTATTTAGAACTATACGGATTGCATAGCATCAAAGCTTCGGATTTAATGAAAAAATGCCTTTTTAAATAGGCATTCTTTTTTTGCAATTTGTTTAAGTATGCAGATTGTCATCCATCAATTGAAAACCACCATCCATCAACTCAAAAGGCGCATCCATCAATTCAACTCAATTTAATAGACATTGAAAGATAAACTTTACATAGCCTCACGCTAAGTCTTACAATTTTTTGCGCAAATCTTGAAGTAGGTAAAACCGATTTCTTAACCTATTAAATTTTTTGAAAATGAAAAAAGCAATTTTTGGATTATTATTTATGTTCTCGTTGGTGCTTTCAGCGAATGATTCTTACGAAGAAGAGTTTCAAACTTGCGGTGAGTGGGCTGCTGGAGTACTCGAAATAGTTGAAAACGAAATAGGCTGTATGTCTGCCGATGATTACAATGCAGATTACAACAGTTTGGTAAAATATTGTGCCAATCACTAGGTATAGTACATGAAATCAATATCTAAAAAGGGGTGGGAAACCACCCCTTATAAAAGTTTGAAATGAAAAAAAAGTATTTTATAATTCTTTATTTGATAGTCTTTGGTCATTATGTCGAATCATTTGCACAATCTGGAGAAGAAAAGCTAAAGGTTGTTTATAAGATTGGGGTGAAGTCTGATGATGATTCAAAGGCGACCAAACACCAGGCTATGATTGAGAAGCTCTACGAGGCCTATTCGCAATTGGAATTTGAATTGGTGTCAGACGGCAAATTGGGGGTTTATCAATATGATAAAAAGCTTGAGGTCGGGGAAAGTGATGTAATGTTTAGGATGGCAATGAATCACGGTGGAGGAAACTCTATTTACTACAGAACCAAAGAAAAAAAAGTACAACATATTCAAAACCTTGGAAAAAAAATAAATGTGTTGTACGACCCCAAAGAGTTCAATTGGGAAATAACCAAAGAAACCAAGAACATAAAGGGATTTACGTGTTACAAAGCTGTTGGCTATAAAGAACAATATGATCCAGGAAGAAAAAAGATGCTAACTTTTTCCCCAATTGCGTGGTTTGCTCCTGAAATTAACGTGCCCTTTGGTCCAAAAGGGATAGACGGGCTTCCAGGTTTGGTTTTAGAGGGCTCTATGAATGGAAAACTTTTCTTTTATGCCGATACAATTGAAATGGGGAAAGAACTCAATAATCATAAGAAATTGAAGATGGAAAATGGAGAGGAGATGAATGAAAAAAAATATCTGGAACTCCTTCAGAGAATGAGACCAATTACCAATTAATTAACTTGTGAAAACAAAATCCATAATCAATATTATTTAGAACTATACGGATTGCATAGCATCAAAGTTTCGGCTTCAGTGAAGAAATGCCTTTTGAAAATGGGCATTCTTTTTTTAGCATCTTATTTAAGTATGCAGATTGTCATCCATCAATTGAAAACCACCATCCGTCAACACAAAAGGGGCATCCCTCAATTCAACTTAATTTGATAGGTGTTGAAAGAGAAACTTTACATAGCTTCACACCAAGTCTTACATTTTTTTGCGCAAATCTTGAAGTAAGCAAAACTGATTTCTTAACCTATTAAATTTTTGAAAATGAAAAAAATTAATTTTGCTATGGTAATAGCAATTATGCTATTTACCTTTAATTTAAACGCAGGATTCTCAAAAGCTGATGTCAAAGACTGTATGGATCAAGCCTTGATAGCAGGTCAACAAGCTTATGCTGCAGGTATAGGTGATAAGGCCTCCATATATTATATGAATGTGGTATATGCAATCTGCGAAGGCTACTCAATGGAGGATGTCAATATGTGATTGTGAATGCGAATAAATATGATTGGGTGGGGTAATTCAGTTTAAATTTTCTCACCCAATTTTAGTATCATACTTTATGAAACAATATATTATTTTTTTGATTTTATTTATTGCGATTTTTTTTACTGTAAATGCTCAGACACAATTTCAATCCGGAAGAGTAACGTACGGTTTTACCGAAATTGAATCCGAATTTACTGAAAACAGAGATGAAATTTTTGATAAACTTCATAAACAAGGAGAGGATGTTACGTTCATTTTATCATTTACAAAAAACAAATCGTTTTTTGAAATAGCTTCTACTTTGGAAAATGACGTTTCACCGTTGGGTAAGTCTTGGGCGGAAAATGTTGTTGCTACCGGCAGATATCTCACCGATTTAAAAGAAAATGTTGTTTACAAACAAACAGATATTTATGGAGAAAAAGTAATAATCAAATCTGAAATCAATTCACAAGATTGGGAATTGACCGATGAGTCTAAATTTATAGGAAAATAT
>NZ_CAMYIC010000016.1 GCF_947258355.1 uncultured Allomuricauda sp. | reverse complement strand
TGCCGATATATTGCCAGCAGCATCCTCGGCGAATACCGTGAAATCGTAGCTCGTGCTGGCTGCAAGGCCCGTGACCCCGAAGGTCGTGGCCGTGCCCGTGTTGGCGATGCTCACACCGTCCTGGAACACCTCGTAGTTGGTCACACCCACATTGTCCGTGGAAGCGCTCCATGTCAGGTCCGTGCCCGTTGATGTCGTATTGGAGGAAACAAGGTCCGTCACCGCGCTCGGTGCCTCCGTGTCAGTGGCAGCAGCTGTCAGGACCGTCTCCGTGTTCCCCACTACCGATACATTGCCAGCAGCATCCTCGGCGAATACCGTGAAGTCGTAGCTCGTGCTCGCCGTTAGGCCAGTTACACCGAAGGTCGTGGCAGTGCCCGTATTGGCAATGCTCACCCCATCCTGGAAAACCTCGTAGTTGGTCACACCCACATTGTCCGTGGAAGCGCTCCATGTAAGGTCCGTGCCCGTTGATGTCGTGTTGGAGGACGATACGTCCGTCACCGCGCTCGGTGCCTCCGTGTCTCCACCTTCAGGTATGATGGTTATATTATCAAACAGAACAGCATTTCCAGCCTCAAGTCTTGCCGACCAAGGGCTTACATAAACTCTTATAGAAGGAGTTGAAGAGGTAGCAGTAACATTAAAAGAGTATTGGGTCCAAGTATTGCCAACTATTGGAGTCGTACTAAAGCCACTTAACCCTTGCCAATTGGCAAAGGCTGGCTGATTGGATTGGTCACCTTCCCTTGCCCATATGGATATTGTGTAGTCCTGCCCAGCAACAGCATCAAATGAATACTGAACAAAAGTGCCGTTATTACCATTGGATTCTGCCCTAATGGAAAAGAGCCCCGATTGGGCATCCGTATTGTCCGAAAACAATAAGGCTGAACCTGTCCAACCCGTTGTTGTATTCGCCTCATTGGTTGGCGAGGCAGCATTGGAATCATCATAGAGATTTTGCGCTACAGCGCTGAATGTTCCGAAAAGAAATAAATAGAAGAGTAGTTTTTTAGGCATTGTAACTGAGCTTTTTAGGTTGACACAAGGGAGGGGACTATAACAAAAATATGCCGATTAGGACTCAGTCAATCTTTTTCATATAAAATATCGATGAAACGCAAAAAAATACTATGAGTGCACACCAGATCATAGCTCCATCATTTTTCATGGAATTGTTCATTTCCAAAACCGGAAATGCATGATGGAAAAATGATACTTTTTGTGAAAAAAAAGCGTTGTAATTAAAAGACAGTAAAAACTGGTTTAAAAGAAATAGCCTGTTAACTTTGTATATGAACCGAAATTTTGTTGCATGCAGTGTGACGTTTAACCATATAACGGTTTCTTAATAAATGAACAAACATCAATTACTACATTTTGAAACATGAGTTTGGCTTGATAATACCCCAACTACTTACAACCTCAACCAATGAACAATAATAACTACTTAAATCGTATAAGAAACTCCGCATTTTGGGCCCTGGATACTGCAAGAGGAGGAAAAATCAGAAAGGATTTGACCGATATTGAGCATTCATTTTCCTTAAATTCTTTTGAGGCATTGAAAAAAAAGAATGAGGGACCACTTAAGGAGATGTTGGACAACGCTGTCAACAACTCTAAGTTTTACAACAATCTAAAAGGTTACAAAACGCTTGATGATTTTCCGGTAACGAACAAACATATCGTAAAAAGCAACCTCGACAGTTTATTGGTAAGAAATTCCGAAAACGGTAAATTACATACGATTTTCACCAGTGGCTCAACGGGAACTCCCTTTACCATTGAACAAACCCAAAGAAAGCGAAATAGAAATACCGCCGATACCTTATTTTTTGCGGGCAGGGCTGGCTATACATTGGGAGATAAATTGCTTTATGTAAGACTCTGGAGCAAAACCCTCAAAAAAGGAAAACTCCCTTCATTTTTGCAAAATATCGAGCAAATAGATGTGGAAGAGTTGGAGCCTGAGAATATCAAGCATTTACTTAAAAAGCTTGAAAAAGATAAATCTCCCAAAGGGTGGTTGGGCTATCCATCGGCATTGGAAAAAATCTGTGATTACCTGGACAAAATAGAATCAAAACCTATAGAGTGCAATGTAAAGTCAATTATTGGAATGTCCGAAAACCTTCCAAGACACGTTCGAAGCAGAATGTGGTACTATTTTAACACTCCAATGGTTTCGAGGTATTCGAATTTTGAAAATGGAATCATTGCCCAACAGGATATGGACAGTGAGCATTTTGTAGTGAATTGGGCTAGTTATATAGTGGAGATACTGGATTTTGACAAAGATGAGCCGGTAAAGAACGGAGAACTTGGAAGAATTGTCGTAACCGACCTTTATAATCATGCTACCCCGATGATTCGATATGATACAGGGGATGTTGGTGCCATGTCAACAGTATCCACCCATCCGTTCCCGATATTGGAAACTGTTGAAGGTCGAAAAACCGATATTTTAAAGAATACCGACGGGGCCATGATAAGTCCCTATGCATTCATGGGTATTTTACCCAAGTTTTCTGAAATCAATCAAGTACAGTATTTGCAAACAGATAAAAAGAAGTACACCATAAAGCTGAATGTGGATTCCAGTTTTTCCAAAAAGAAAGAGAACGAGTTTTTAACTGTCTTTAAATCACTTGTGGGAAATTCTGCTGAAGTAACGGTAAATTATGTAAATGAAATACCTTTGCTAAGTTCGAAAAAGAGAAAGCTGACCCGCAACCTTGTGACAGAAGAACAGAAGAGAAAACAAAAAGAAATATCCATAACCATTTAGCCAACTATAAATGAACACAACCAATATCCTTTTTACCTGTGCAGGACGCCGAAATTATCTAATAAATTATTTTAAGGAAGCCCTGAATGGCAATGGACTCGTTCTGGCTGCAGATAGTCAGCTATCTGCCCCGGCATTGGTAGATGCAGATGTAGCCATCCAAGTCCCATCCATATACAGTGGTGAATATATTGATACGTTAAAGGACTTGATTGTTAAGCACAGAATAGACGCGATAATCTCGCTAAATGATTTAGAGCTGCCCATATTGGCCGAACATAAGGATGAACTGGAATCCGCGGGGGCCAAGGTAATCGTATCCAATCCAGAAGTAATTGATATTGCCTTTGACAAATGGAAAACGTTCAATTTTTTTAAGGAAATTGGTGTTGGCACACCCAAAACATATCTCACCATAAAAGATACCACCGATGCCTTGAACAGTGGAGAATTGAAGTTTCCGCTTATTGTCAAACCACGTTGGGGAAGTGCCTCGATTGCCATTGATATTGTTGAAAATGAAGAGGAACTACAATTGGCATATCGACTTCAAAGCATCAAAATCCAAAAATCGATTCTTAAAGATGCCAGTTCCTCTGATATTGACAAAAGCATACTTATTCAGGAAAAAATCAACGGAGAGGAATACGGAATTGATATTTTAAATGATTTCAATGGCAACCATTTTGGCTCATTCATTAGAAAAAAAATGGCCATGCGTTCCGGTGAAACCGATAAAGCATTATCTGTAGTGAACCATGACTTTTCTGAAATCGCCAAATTGATTGGAGAAAAAACCGGACATATAGGTAATATGGACTGTGACTTTTTCGTAAGCGATGGAAAGGTATATTATTTGGAAATGAATCCGAGATTCGGTGGCGGATATCCGTTCTCCCACGAAGCGGGAATCAATACGCCAGCTATTTATATATCTTGGTTGAAAGGTGAAAATTCCGTGGAGCAATACAATAACTTTACCGATGGCCTTATGTTTTCCAAATGTGATAAAATGATGCCCATTAAAAAATGGTAGTATAACAATTTTTTACAATACAAAAAAGGCCCGAATATATCCGGGCCTTTTTTATTTGAACTATAAACTTTACTAGAAGTTGATTATCTGAAACTCCGACCTTCTATTCTTGGCATGCTGTTCCTCGGTACAACGAACACCATCCTCACACTCATTTACCAAGCGGGTTTCCCCAAAAGCTTCGTGACTGATCCTATTCTCGGAAATTCCTTTGGAAATTACATAGTCTACCGTTCGCTCCGCTCTACGTTCAGAAAGCCATTGATTGTATTTTTTGGTACCTCTGGAATCAGTATGTGCTGTTACTTTTATCGTCAAATTGGGTTCATCATTCATAATTGCAACCAATTGATCTAATAACTCTTTGTCCTTAGAGGTTAAATAAGATGAGTTCAACTTAAAGTAAACATTGCCCAGATCGTTGATAGTGTTTCGAAGCTTTGCTCTTCTTGCTTCTTCAGCTTCTCTCTTTGCTTTTTCAGCAGCGGCAAGTTCTGCAGCTTCTTTCTCTCTCTGTAAACGTTCTGCCAATCTTGCTGCTTCCTCTGCATCCGCAATTGAATCTTGAACCCTTTGCTGTTCCTCTTCAAGTTCCTTTAAAAGCGCTAATTTTTCCTCACCTTTTCTGGAAAGACCTTTTTCCACCTCAAACCTGTAAGCTACACCAAGCGCATGCTGTATATGGTTGGAAGCATTTTCAGTATCCATCGCCCACTTTCCTGTAGAGTTGAAATCCAATCCCCAATGATCAGAGAACCATGTCCTAAAACCCACAACCGCATTATATGTTCCCCTACCTTGATTGTTGGCATCGGTATATCCAGCTCCAATCCCGATATAAGGGTCAAAAAAACCGGTTTCTCCCAAAATCATATTTAAATCGTAGCTCACCCTAAAATCCAGACCCCAATAATCGACATCCTCCGGGTTGACCACATTATCCACAATCTTTCCTTCCTTGTAACGGTTATAGGAACCAATCGCTTCCAATCCCAGTCCATTTTTAAAATATCGACCAACACTTATCCTAGAAGGGTATGGAACCATGTTCCAGCCTTCGCTTAGATCAAAAAGCTCACCGAACTCGTCTCCGGAATCATCTACAATATTGGTTCCCAAAGATACTAGCCAGTAACTTTGGACAATACTGTCCTTTTTGGTCAATTCAACATCTTGGGCAAAAGTCAAAGCAGAAAAGATCAAGGCAATGACTACCATTGTAGGTTTAGAAATATTCATTTTTATCGATTTGAGGTTATCGACTACAAAACTAGGTCAAGCTTTTAGAAAATTGAACTTTGTACTTTTAAGTGCGTTAATTATCGATAAGAAGCAAAAATGATTTTGAAAGTACTACTTATCCATCTTTTGGAAAGTGATGGGTTTATCGACCAATGGCATTTTGTAGAGATAAAATGGAAAATACAAAGGCTGTATGGTTAGCTCGCCCTCCTGCTCTTCGTCCATGACTTCCACTGCTATAGAAAACTCATTTTCAGTTTCTTCCAGTTTTGAAAGCCTAACTGTTTTTTTTCCTCGCTGCTCACCTAAACAAACCAAAACCACCATTTCTTTGGAAAAGTCGACTATCGGTACTGGAAGTCCTGGTTTACGGGTTTTGTTTATTTCGGAATAAAACTTTCGCAACGACTTGGAATCTCTTACGACCCGTACTTCATAGCCTTCAATATTGCTGAAATCATTATGATCAACTAGTACCATATCAGTTATTTTTTCACCCTCTGAAGAATGTACTTCCTTTTGAGCCTTACATGAAAGTAAACAAACGAACGATATGAATATAAGAGACCTAATCACTAAAATGTGTTTTTGAAACGGGATTTAAACGCCTTTTCGTAAAGATCCTCATATAATGGCAAAATGTGGACAATATCAAATTTGGACGCTACATTGAACGCATTATCCTTGAATTTTTCCAAGGTCGCATCATCCCTTAAAATTTCAATACCCCTGGCTGCCATGGTGTCCACATCGCCTACATCGGCAAGATAACCGGATACACCATCAATATTCACTTCTGGAATTCCCCCTGTATTACTGGAAATTACAGCTACTTTATTTATCATGGCCTCTAAGGCCGCCAATCCAAAGCTTTCGGTTTCGGAAGGCAACAGAAACAAGTCGGAAAAACAAAGTATTCTATCTATTTCATTACTATTCCCTAAAAAGAGGACTTTGTCCTTAATTCCCAATTTATCGCACATATCCTCAGCTTTTTCCTTTTCCGGGCCTTCCCCGACCATAATTAGTTTTGCAGGAATTTCTTTTTGTATTCGATCAAATATTTTAACGACATCGGGAATCCGTTTTACCTTCCTGAAATTACTGATATGGGTTATGATACGCTCATCCTCCTTGGCCATCATGGAGCGTTGGCAATCCGTAAAGCTGTTTTTGTATTTTGTGGTTTCTATAAAGTTGGGAATGACCTCAATTTCCTTTTCAATATCAAAAAGTTCCAAGGTATCCTTTTTAAGTGCTTCCGAAACAGAAGTTACCACATCGGACTTATTGATACTGAAAGTTACCGCTGGCTTATAAAAAGGGTGTTTGCCGACCAATGTAATATCTGTACCGTGGAGCGTGGTGATCATAGGGATGAAAATACCGTATTCCTGAAGCATCTTTTTGGCCATATACCCTGCATAAGCATGCGGAATGGCATAATGTACGTGCAACAGTTCAATATCGTAAAGCTTGATGGTATCCACCAATTTACTGGAAAGTGCCAACTCGTAAGGCTGATAATGGAACAAAGGATATTCAGGCACGTGTACCTCATGAAAGTGTATATTGTTCCCCAAAAGTTCCAAACGAACGGGCTGACGATATGTTATAAAATGTACTTCGTGACCTCGTTCCGCAAGGGCAATACCCAATTCTGTGGCTACAACTCCACTACCGCCAAACGTTGGGTAACACACTATCGCTATTTTCATAAGACAAATCTAAGGCAATATTCGTTACCTAATTAATAATGGAATCATAAATGGCTTGCTGAATCCGTGTTCGTAATCCTGACTTGATCAATAATGTATTGGTCGCAGACGGATAGGTCCTATTTGACAGGAACACATAAACAATTTCCTCATCCGGATCGGCCCATGTATATGTGCCCGTAAAGCCACTATGACCAAAACTATTTCTGGAAACACATCCGCAGGTGGGTCCTTTATCCTCCAATTGCGGTTTATCGAACCCCACTCCCCTTCTAACATTTTTGTTACAGAAATAGCATGTGTTGAATCGTTTCACAGTACGAGCATTAAAAAATCGCTCACCTCCATAATACCCTCCCTGCAAATACATTTGCATAATTTTGGCAACTTCATTGGCCGTACTAAACAGTCCTGCATGACCACCTACCCCACCTTGCATGGCAGCTCCCATATCGTGAACATACCCTTGTACAGTCTGATACCTGTAATAGTCGTCCTCTTCGGTCGGAACTATCTCTTGTTTTGAAAATTTTTTTAGCGGATTAAATGTTGTACGTTGCAGCCCCATTGGCCTGTAGAGAAACTCGTCAACCAATTTATCAATGGATTTTTGATAGGTCTTTTCAATATACTCTTTAAAAACATAGTACCCAACATCACTATAGCGGTACCTATTTGATTTTAGGCTCTGTCTGCCAATTCTGTTATAAATGGAATCTTTAAATGATCTGGTAAGATATAAATGCTCGGCTACCTTATAGGGAAAAGCTTCGGAGGGATTTTGTCTGTAAAACTCCGATGAAGGTTTCCTCTCCTTGGTCAAAGTATCCAAGTAAAAAGCAATCCAAGATGGAAGTCTGCCATAATGCGATAAGGCCTTAAGTACTGAAACGTCCTTTAGTTCTGTATCTGCATATTCGGGAATTAAATCCTTGAAAGTATCATTCAAGGCAATATCTCCTTCCTCTTCCATTTTCATGATTATGGGCAAAGTGGAGAGAATCTTAGTCAAAGAAGCTAGATCATATATAGATTCTTCTGTGATTTCCTTTTCAGATTGATAGGTCGGCTTACCGAAATTCTTATTGTAAATCACCTTGCCTTTTCTTGCTATGAGCACCTGCGCACCAGGAAACATTAAAGAATCCAAACCATGATGGACCAGTGTGTCCACTTCGGCCAACATATTGGAACTCATCCCCACCCGTTCTGGTATGCTATAGCCCAAACGTTGTATGGGTTGGAGATCAATACCCATACCTACTGGAAATTCTGAATGAGCCGATACCGGAAGTTTTCCCGATGATCCTATAGCTCCAAAAATAACCTCAGCTACTTTTTTTTGTGCTATTTTACTGTTCTGATATCCAACCACTACCCCATCAATAGTATCAAAATTGAGAATGTCCAATAAAGCGTATGGTCTGGCAAATAAGGCTAAAATGGTATTGCTTGTTCTTAAACGGGATATTTCTTCTAACCAAAAAAGTTCGTTTTCAGAGAATTTATATCCTTTCCAAGGACTGGAATTGTCTTTATGGAATCCGATAATAACCAAGTTATAATTTGCAAGTTCCTTTTTGTACTCTGCAATATCCTTAGCCTTTATATGTGTTATTTTATGATGTTTATTCAATGATGTGTAAAATGTAGCTCCAGAATCATCACCAAAATGTACATAAGCTATTTTCTTATTTTCCAATTTTTTGATGGGCATCAAAGAAAAATTGTTCTTTGCAACTGTGATGGCACCTTCAATGGCCTCTTCATAGATGACATCGTTCTCAATCCCATTTAAATCCTCAAGGAG
Organism: uncultured Allomuricauda sp.; assembly: GCF_947258355.1. Taxonomy (GTDB): domain Bacteria; phylum Bacteroidota; class Bacteroidia; order Flavobacteriales; family Flavobacteriaceae; genus Flagellimonas. The sequence goes on along the minus strand of NZ_CAMYIC010000016.1, from coordinate 44,611 downwards.
GTTTTCCAAATCCACGGGTTGGTAATTATATAGACCCGCCTTGTATTTGGCCATCAATATTTTTTTTACCGATTCCGCCAACCTGTCTTCTGTAATTACTCCGCTGTTATAAGCCTCTACAAAGGTTTCTTTGGCCTTAAGGACATTCTCGGGCATCAAAAGCAAATCATTGCCTGCCAAAAACGCTTCCAGTTCTACCTTGCCCTCAGGAGCAAATTCAGAAACCGCCTTCATGTTCAAGGCATCGGTAATGACCAATCCTTCAAAATTTAGCTGGATTTTTAAAACGGCGGTTACAATGTTTTTTGACAAGGTTGAGGGATGACCCTCCCTAGGTTCCAAACTGGGAACATCCAAATGTGCTACCATGGTAGAGCTCAAACCGGCTTCCATAACCTTTTTAAAGGGATAAAGTTCTATAGAATCCAATCGTTGTAAAGACGAATTGATTACCGGCAATGATTTATGGGAATCCGTAGCAGTGTCACCATGGCCTGGAAAATGTTTTCCACTGGAGAGCACACCTGCTTTTTCCATGCCCCGAACAAAAGCACGTCCTTTTTGAGCAACGTTTTTTGGGTCCTCGCCAAAGGAACGGTTTCCGATAATGGGATTTTGTGGATTGTTATTTACATCCAAATCTGGGGCAAAATTGATGTGGATCCCTAAACGCTTTGCGTGCTTGCCAATTTGATAACCCACCTTTTCCACAACGGAGCTATCCTGAATAGCTCCCAAAGTCATGTTCCAAGGAAATGCGTAAGTGGAATCCAAACGCATCGCCATGCCCCATTCGGCATCAGAGCCAATAAGCAGTGGAACTTTTGAGGCAGATTGGTACTCGTTGGTCAGTTTTGCCTGCTGGACAGGTCCACCGACCAAAAAGATAACCCCTCCAATGCCTTGCTCTTTTACAAGAGTTTTTACTTTATCGGTTGCTGCTTTATTTTGGTTGGATGCAACGCTCACCATAAACAACTGTCCCACTTTTTCTTGTAGGGACATATTTGCATACTGATTTTCAACCCAAGCCATTTGGGCCACGGAATCTTTAACAACCAATGGGCTGTTCTGGCCAATGGCCTGTAAACAAAAAAGTAGTAAAAAGGTAAGGTAGAGATTTATCCGCATAAATATCTTGTCTAAGACCTGAACTTAATGCCGTTAAAAATATTGCATTTCATCGAGGAAAGAATGGAAATTAAGATAATTTAAGAATTTGCTACACAAATCTGGAGTGCCAACTCTCACTGGCCGGAACCTCCCAATTCTCCAAATATTCCTGTTTTGTAGCCACCAAATTATTGAATACGATAGTATTCGGGGACACCGATTTGGCCTTGGCCATCTTTTTGAAGTCCTTTAATGGCTTATAAGCGATGTATTCTCCTTGTTTAAAGGAAACGTTCATTCTATCCAATAGTTCCACATTGTATTTCTGCTCCAAGCTTTGGATAAAGTGCACTGAGGCATCTATGGAACAACCTGAAGCACTGGCATTGGTCTGGTCCAATCCAATTACAATAAATCTCTTGTATTTTATCTCGAACCCAGCATGCAAATCACTTCCGTGGGCCGTCCATTCTTTAAGGAAAGCCGTTAGACTCGCTTTCAATTCCTCCAGTTCTTCATCCGTAAAACTCCTATTGGCTTGATATATCCAAATTCGGGAGTGATCAGGCAATTCTTTAAAATCCGCTAACATAATCTTTATCTAAAATGGTCCAAACCTAAATGGACCCAACATTCAAAACTTGATTTTATAAACCTTGGGAGCTTGCCAACAATTCGGCCACATCCATTACGGTAACGCTATCTTCCTTTTCGTGCGCTTTAATACCGTCGGTCATCATGGTATTACAATATGGACAACCCGTCGCAATAATATTTGGTTTGGTTTCCAAGGCATCCTTAGTACGCAAAACATTAACATCCATATCCCCTTTTTCAGGTTCCTTGAACATTTGGGCTCCTCCTGCCCCACAGCACAAAGCCGTTTTCTTATGACGCTTCATTTCCACCAATTCTGCATTGGTCTTGGAAAGCACTTCTCTGGGCGCATCAAAAACGGAGTTGGCCCGACCCAAATAACAAGGGTCGTGAAACGTGATTCGTTTTCCTTTGTATCCGTCTCCTGTAATGGTTAAGCGTCCATTATCTATAAGTTCCTTTAAATATTGTGTGTGGTGTATAACATCGTATTTGCCCCCTAATCCTGGATACTCATTTTTTAAGGTATTAAAGGAATGAGGGTCACAAGTCACAATTCGTTTTATTTCGTAGCCATTTAGCAATTCTATGTTCATCATGGCCTGCATCTGGAACAAAAATTCGTTCCCTGCTCTTTTGGCCACATCTCCAGTAGAGCTCTCCTCAGTACCCAAAACAGCAAAATCCACTCCAGCTTTGTTCAACAATTTTACAAATGCCCTAGAAATCTTTTTGGCCCGATCATCATAACTTCCGGCAGAACCTACCCAAAACAATATTTCCGGCTGTTTGCCTTCAGCCATATACTCCTGCATGGTTTTTACCTTCAATTGCTCACCCATAGTTCTAGATTTATTCGTTAACCCAATTCAAGCGGTCCATTTGATTGTAGGGCCATGGGGCACCATTGTTTTCGATGTTGGACATCATATTGTTCAATTCTGTTGGCGCTGCTGATTGTTCCATTACCAAATACCTGCGCATTTCCACAATAATGGATAATGGATCTATACTTACAGGACATGCCTGCACACAAGCGTTACAGGTAGTACATGCCCACAATTCTTCATGACTGATATAATCCCCGAGCAACTGTTTTCCATCCGGAACAAACTCTCCTTTGTTGGTATCCATAATCTTGCCCACTTCTTCCAAACGGTCGCGGGTATCCATCATAATTTTACGTGGGGATAGCTTTTTACCTGTTTGGTTAGCCGGACATTCGGAGGTACAGCGTCCACACTCCGTACATGTATAAGCATTCAATAATTGAACCCAGTTCAAATCCATTACATCGGAAGCTCCAAACTTTTCGGGCTCTGAAGTATCATCTTCAGCAGGTGCCGCAAAGGGGTCTGCATCTGGGTCCATCATTAATTTCACCTCTTTGGTTACGGACTCCAGGTTATTAAATTGTCCTTGTGGCCTTATTTTCCCGTAATAAGTGTTTGGGAAAGCCAATAGGATATGTAAATGCTTTGAATAGTAGAGGTAATTCAAAAAGGCCAAAATTCCCAAAATATGTAGCCACCATGCTGTTCTTTCCACCAAAATCAAAGAAGATTCCGAAAGTCCGTCCAGCAAGGGAACAATAAATTGGCTTATAGGGAACGACCCTGCTTTTACGTAGTGATCAGCTCCCAGTTGCTGCAACTGAAAATCTGCCGCGTTCATGGTCAAGAACAAAGTCATCAATACCAGCTCAATGTACAGAATCAAGTTTCCATCCGTTTTGGGCCAGCCCTTCATTTCAGGTTTAACAAATCGTTGTATTCTGATAATGTTTCTTCTAACCCAAAAAACCACAACCGCCACTATCACCAAAAATGCCAATATCTCAAACGATCCAATCAAAAAATTATAAACAGACCCAAGTGGTGCAAACAACCTATGGGTTCCCAAGAGCCCATCTAGGATAATTTCCAGTACTTCAATATTTATAATGATGAACCCTACGTAAACAATAACGTGCATTAACCCTGCAATAGGCCTCACCACCATTTTGGTCTGCCCCAAGGCTATCTTGGCCATATTTTTCCATCGCTGGGACTTGTTATCGCTTACATCAACATCCTTTCCCAGCTTAATGTTTCTGGATAACTTTTTTACGTTACGAGTAAAAAAACCAATGCCCACTATTAAGGCTATGGCAAATATGATATTGGGTATATATTCCATTTATCGATTTTCTTTTTGTTGAATAGAATCCTGCTGTTCTGCGGGATCGTTCTCGGGAAGTGTGTACTCTTTTTGCTTTTTACCAAAAACCGAAACATTTACGTAGCGTTTTGGGTTGAGTCTAAAATCCTGTAGAAGAAGGTCCAATTCCCTCGAAGCCTCTGCCAAATTATTGTAAAGCGCATCGTCTTTATGCAATTTACCCAAGGAGCCCTCCCCTTTTTCAATCTTTTCCAGAATTCCATTTAATTTACCCACAGTGGTTTGGAACTCTGCCAAGGTTCCGCCCAAATCGGAATTCGCAAGAGAATCCGAAAGTTTGGAAAAATTTGAAGTGATATGGCTTACATTCTTTAAAGAACTATCCAATTGCATTTTGTTATTGTCCAGCAAAACATTCAAATTATCCGCACTTCCTTTAAAGGATTTCACCAATTCGTTCAACGAAACTATGGTTTGCTTCAGTTGTTTTTTTGTGGGTTCATCCAATATTTGATTCACATTCATCAACAAAGAGTCCGCATTGGATACCGCTCCTTCCACCTTTAGCTGCAATGGGGTGAGTTTTTGTTGGACCAGTTCGGTAATTCCAGGTTTGATTTTGGATTGTAGGGTGTCTCCAGATTCTGCTTTGGGAGCCTCATCGAATACGGGGACTATCTGAACGCCTTTACCACCAATGATACCTGTATCAAAAAGTTCTGCTATACTGTTTTCAGAAAACTCAAAGTCGTTGCTCACCGTTAATGTGACCAACAATTTTCCCGAACTGTCCTTAAATCCAATATCGGTTACATTCCCAACATTAAATCCATTTATGGAAACTATAGTTCCTGGCTGAAGCCCACCGACATCATCGTATACAGCGTAAAACGTCTTATTATTTTCAAAAAGAGGAGAGGATTTTAAGTAGCTAAGCCCAAAAATGAAGGCGACGATTCCAGCGACTACGATAATCCCAGTTTTGATTTCCCTGGATAGTTTCAAAAGATTCGGTTTATGGTTTAAACAAAATTAGGAATAATTTTTACAAGAGGCCTCCAGATGCGAATCTACTTCATCGCTGCCGTTATTGGCACCCTTTGCCCATTCTTGTAAGCTACTATATACGAGGTGGTGTATCCCTTGGCATCGGCATTTTTCTTTAGTCTCTTGGCCTCCTCATACGTACTTGCATTTCCGTACATATAGCGGAAAAGGTTTTTATATGGTTCTTTTGATAGGTCGTTCAACCCATTAAAGTTGCTTCCCTCCAGCGCTATATTTTTTCCACTTGCCATCAATTGTACCTTGAAAACCAAACCTGCGCCCGATGTTTCAGCAACATTTTCCACAACTGTTTCGGTAGAGCTGGATGTTTCTTTGGGTGCCTCAACTTCCACAACTTCTTCTTTTGGAGCTTCTTCCTTTACATCAACATTTACCTTGGTATCCTCAATCTTGGGTGTACTCGCGACAGGAGCCGCAGTGAACCCCATATCTTCTTTGTAGGCGAGAACCGCAGTTGCAATTGCTTTACCCATTTCATCTTGCCCCTTTTTGGAGTTGAGATAGCTTCCTTCATTTTTATTGGTCAAAAAACCTGCCTCTACCAAAACACTTGGCATAAAGGTTTGATGCAATACTATGAATCCTGCCTGCTTTACTTTTCTATCTTTTCGTTTGAGTCCTTTGGTGAAATTGTCCTGAAGTTTTTTCCCTAATTGTATGCTTTGATCCAAAAACTCCTCTTGCATTATTGTCAACCCGATTACGGATTCTGGAGAGTTGATGTCATATTCCGCATAGCGTTGTTCATAATCATCCTCCAAATAAATTACTGAGTTTTCCTTTTTCGCCACTTCAAAATTTTGACGATTGGCATGCAAACCGAGCACATAGGTCTCCGTGCCATAGGCATCCGAATTGTGTGCATTGCAGTGCACCGAAACAAATAAGTCCGCATTGGCTTGATTCGCGATTTCTCCTCGAACGAACAAATCAACAAAGGTGTCATCATTGCGAGTGTAAACCACTTTAATATCGGGATGTTTTTCGAGCTCCTTGCCTACTTTTAACACTATGGCCAGTGCAATTTCCTTTTCCAAATACCCGTTACCAATATTTCCAGGGTCATGGCCACCGTGCCCGGCATCCAAAACCACAACAAATTTATCCTTCGGGGAAACCTCGGTATCATTTTTGTTGAACGAGGTCAATGGAAGGACCAGAAGTAGAAAAACTAAAAATGCAAACCGACTTTTATTCATAAGAACTGAGTAATTATAGTGTTCAGTAATGGTTAAAAATATTGTAATCCCCAATTAGTAGAACAAAAAATATATGTAAGTTTGACCCCAAAACTGGGCCGACTAGCACAAAAATAGGATTTATCACGTTGCAACCAAATAAACATCTTTTACTTTTCCTATTTGTTCTTCTTTGTGGCATAGCTACCTTAAGTGCTCAGGAAGACCCAATTACCCCTTTGCCGATCAAAGCGACGAAGGACACGATTTTTGCTCCCCTGCTACCTCCAAATATCCTCAACGACTCCATCAAAACCGATTCTATTGAAAAAGATACCGTGCCAAAAAAGCAACCTTTGCTTTTGGATAAAATAGAGTACAAAGCAAAAGACTATGTAAAACTCAGTCAAAAGGATAATAAAATTTACCTGTACGACGAAGCTGAAATCTATTACCAAGATACAGAACTCAAAGCGGGCGTGATTGTAATGGATTATGTGAAAAACGAGGTCTATGCCGGGCGCATGAAGGATTCCCTGGGCAATTATTCGCAATTACCCTTTTTTAAACAGGGAGACAATGAGGTAAGGCCGGATTCCATCCGTTTTAATTTTGATACGCAAAAAGCGCTTATTTGGAACTCCAGAACAGAACAGCAAGCAGGTTTGGGTACTTTGGGAAGTGACGCCATGAAAGTGTATGCCGAAAAAACCAAAAAGGAAAATGATTCGGTTTACTTTATGAGCGAAGGCAAGCTTACCACTTCCAATGATACGGTAAACCCGGATTATTACATAAGGGTAAGAAAAGCCAAGTTTGTACCCAAAAAGAAAATTATTGCAGGGTACAGTAATATGTACATTGTGGATGTACCGACACCAGTGGCCCTTCCATTTGCTTATTTCCCATTAACAGGAGGAAGAGCACCTGGAATACTATTCCCAACTTTTGGTAACGATCCTCGGAGAGGTTACTTTATCCAAAACGGGGGATACTATTTGCCCATAAGCGAATATGTGGATCTAAGTGTTACCGGAGATTATTACACTAACGGAAGTTACGGTCTACAGGGTAGATCCGTTTATACGAAACGATACAAATTCAGGGGCAATGTTAGCATTAGCTATGAGAACTTGGTTACGAGCCAAAAAGGATTTGATGATTATAGCCGAACGAGCAACTATAATATCCGAATATCACATTCTCAGGACACTAAAGCCAGTCCAAATTCACGTTTTTCAGCATCGGTGAACCTTGGTTCCAGCCAATACTATACCAACTCCCTGAATCAGGTGAACCGTAATAATTCGCAAACGAACACCTTTGCTTCATCCATAAGTTATTCCAAAACCTTTCCCGCCTACCCCTCGGTAAACACCAGTTTAACGGTAAGCCACACCCAAAACTCGAGGACGCAGGTAATCAATATGTCTTTGCCCACGTTTCAGGCAAGTATGGAACGTATTTATCCTTTTGTTAAGCGGGATGAAATCAAAAAAGGGATTTTTGAAAACATCAATTTCCAGTATGATGTAAATGCCCAAAACAGTATAACTACCGATGAAGAAAATTTCTTTAAAAGTGGTATGTTCGATGAGGCTAGAATTGGTGCGAGGCATAGAATTCCCATAGCAACCAATTTTAAACTCGCAAAATACCTAAGTGTAAGTTTAAGTGGTAACTATGAGGATATCTGGACCTTGGAAACTGTTAGGAAAGCATATAATGCGGAAACGGAAGAGGTAGTTACGGATACCATAGCAGGATTTGACCGTTTTAACAGATATAGTCTTGGAACCAGTATTGGTACCACGGTGTACGGTACTTGGAATTTTGGCGAAGACAAAAAAATTCAGGCCTTGCGACATGTTATGCGCCCGTCTATAAGTTATAGTTACACACCTTCTTTTGAACAATTTTATGAATCCTACACTGATGAGGATGGTGAAGAGGTGGAGTACACCCCATTTGAGACCAGTATTTATGGAAGACCATCTTTAAACAAAGGGAGTTCATTGAGTTTTTCTCTCCAAAATTCCCTGGAGGCAAAGGTTAGGGACAAAGATTCAACTGCCACCGAGCCAAGAAAGGTGAAAATTTTGAGCAACCTTACCTTTTCCGCAAGTTATAATTTGGAGGCCGATTCCCTGAAGCTCAGCCCGATAAGCATGAGCGGTGCCACTGAAATCATTAAAAATGTCCCTATAAATTTTGCCGCTACTTTCGACCCCTATGCCATTGACAACAATGGCCGAAGAATAAATACCCTGAACATTAGCAATGGTGGTGGAATTGCCCGTTTAACCTCTGCAAGGGTAAACACCAGTTTTTCCCTAAACAGTGAAATGTTCCAAAAAGGTGGGGCAAAAGAAAAAGACGACGAGGAGAAACAATCGGATTTTAGCGAGAACCCTTTTGCCATGGACGATGTACGCGGTACCGGCGGGTCTCGTTTTAATAACAGAGGGAATACTAATGATCGGGGAAACCGAAATACCAATGGGGACAAACCCATATATAACAATAAGTTGCCATGGGATGCACGGTTTACCTATGTGGCCACTTACAACAACAGTAATCGGCAAGGGGAAATCACCAATCACTCCTTAATGTTTTCCGGTAACATACAACTTTCACCAAAATGGGAAGTGGGTTTCAATTCTGGCTACGATTTAAAAGACAAAGGTTTTGCGGATACCCGTTTTGCCTTTAAACGTGACCTGGGTAGTTTTAAACTAAGTTTTGACTGGACTCCCTTTGGTAGATTTGAGCGATGGTATTTCTTTATTGGTATAAAGAGCTCTTTACTTAGCGATATCAAATGGGAAAACAGAAGTCAGCGCTAATATCTTTGGGATAATTTTTTACCTTCAACAAACATAAATCCGAAAAATGAAAAAAATAATCAACACTCCAAAAGCCCCGGCTCCCATTGGCCCATACAACCAGGCGGTACTTATAAAAGACACGCTTTATATTTCCGGGCAAATCCCGATTGACCCAGGAACGGGCAATCTTGTTGAAGGAGACATCAAAAAGGAAACCAAGCAATCCATGGAGAACTTAAAAGCGATTCTCGAAGAAGCTGGGATGAGTTTTGATCATGTCATCAAGTCCTCGATATTTATTAAGGACATGCATCAATTTGCCGAGATCAATGAAGTATACGGTACTTATTTTGATGCTGATACTGCTCCAGCCAGAGAAACTGTGGAAGTTGCGAACCTCCCCAAGTTTGTCAACGTAGAAATATCGATGATTGCTGTTAAATAGTTTCTCGGTGAAATTCCACAAGACCTTCAATAGGTCTGCGGCGGATAACACCCAAAATCAAATCGTTGCGTTCCAAACAAGCAGTAAGTTCATCTCGTAAGAAATGAGCGATACTGCCTACAAAGCTAACCGGTACTTTGGTGGCGAGCTCATATTGCATAATGTAATTGTTCACGAACTGTTGTAGCCCTTTTTCAATTACTCCCTTACAATAGGGATGTTCTTTATTTTCGATGATGAAGCGGGCAAAAGTGGCCAAATAGGTATTTGGGTTGGGCTGTTTGTACAAATGGTCTTTGATTACGTCGGCATCAAGATCATACTCCTTGGCAAATTTCATCCCAAGATCTTGTGGCATTTTATGGAAGTAATAATCCCTGATGAGTTTTCGTCCAAAGAAATTACCACTGCCATCATCCATTAAAATATACCCAAGCGAGGTTACTTTCTGAATGAGCTGGTGCCCATCATAATAACTGCAATTGGAGCCAGTACCTAAAATACAAACTATTCCCTGTCTGCCAATTTTTGTAGTGGAGTAGATTGCGGCATAAGTATCTTCCCTAACCTCTGCTTTGGCATTGGGAAAGAAATCCTTGAAAATGGACTTCAAAAAACTTTTCATTCTATCGGTACCACATCCGGCACCATAGAAATATAATTGACGTACTTCTTCCTTATTTTGGGAAAGTTCAAAATTGTTGGCCAACCTATCCTCTATTACTTCCTTGGTCAGCACTTCTGGGCTGAGGCCCAAAGTTTGGGTTACAAACAACTGCTCCCCATTATCATCTAGAGCAATCCAGTCGGACTTAGTGGCTCCACTATCCACAATCAAAACCATACGTCGAGATTTAATATTGTAATCCTAGAGAGCGGGATACGCCCTCTAGGATAAAAATTATAAGGTAATTAAATTATAGGCTTGCCGCGTGCAGTGCCAAGTCTACCAATTTGTTGGAATAACCGGTTTCGTTATCGTACCAAGATACAACTTTGAAGAACTTAGAACTCAACTCAATTCCAGCTTCGGCATCAAATATACTTGTTCTGGCATCTCCTACGAAGTCTTGGGAAACCACGTCTTCGTCAGTGTAGCCCAAAATTCCAGCCAACTCTCCTTCAGAAGCTTCTTTCATTGCTTTCTTGATTTCATCGTAAGAAGTCTCTTTTTCCAATCTTGCGGTAAGATCAACCACAGATACATCGGCAGTAGGAACCCTAAATGCCATACCTGTAAGTTTTCCATCAAGATCGGTAATTACTTTGCCAACTGCTTTGGCTGCACCTGTCGATGTTGGGATAATGTTCAACATAGCGGAACGACCCAATCTATAATTTTTTCTAGATGGTGAATCCACCGTAAACTGTGTAGAAGTTGAAGCATGGATAGTTGTCATCAAAGCTTCCTCGATACCAAACTTGTCATTAAGTACTTTGGCGATAGGTGCCAAACAGTTGGTTGTACAAGAAGCATTCGAGATAATAGTATCGGTTGCCTTAACATCTTTATGGTTAACTCCCATTACAAACATCGGAGCATCTTTTGATGGCGCGGAGATCACAACTTTCTTTGCTCCACCATCGATGTGGCTCTGTGCCATATCCAATGTTGTGAAGATACCGGTACATTCAGCTACGATTTCTGCACCTGCTTCGTCCCACTTCAAGTTTTTTGGGTCGCGTTCAGCAGTTACTCTTATTGTTTTTCCGTTTACCACAAGGTTACCATCCTTTACTTCGATAGTTCCATCGAACTTTCCGTGTACAGAATCGTACTCCAATAAATATGCAAGGTGATCTACATCCAACAAATCGTTGATTGCTACCACATCCACATTATCTCTGTTAACGGTTGCCCTGAATACCAACCTTCCAATTCTACCGAATCCGTTGATTCCTATTTTCAAATTTGACATGTTTTTCGTTTTTGTGTTTAAATTAAGTTGTCATTATATCAGAAACTCTAATGAGTTCTTTATCGATTTCCGTATGTGCTTTTATGGCCTCGGCCAGTGGTGTAAGAACCAAATTGGTATCCCTTATACCTACCATTAGGTTTGATTTTCCTTCCAATATGCTCTCCACGGCTTTCACTCCCATTCTACTCGCCAAAACACGGTCGAAACATGTTGGGTTACCACCGCGTTGCATATGTCCCAATACGGACACCCTAACATCATATATTGGCAAGTGCTCTTCCACATATTCCTTGAGTTCAAAAACATTCTTACCTGTTTTATCGCCTTCGGCAACAATTACTATACTGGAAGATTTTCCAGACGCCTTACTCCGCTTCAAGGAGTCCAACAAACGTTCTAGTCCAAGGTTTTGCTCTGGTATCAAAATTTCTTCCGCTCCTGCACCAACACCGGCATTAAGAGCAATGTGACCTACATCCCTACCCATTACCTCAACAAAGAACAATCGGTTATGTGAGCTTGCGGTATCACGTATTTTGTCTATCGCGTCCACCACGGTATTGATTGCAGTATCAAAACCGATGGTAAAAGATGACCCCAGAATATCATTATCTATGGTACCAGGAATTCCGATGACCGGGAAATCATATTCCTCGGTGAACAAAAGTGCTCCGGTAAAACTACCATTACCTCCAATAACCACAAAGGCATCTATTCCTTCCTTTGTTAATTGGTCGTAAGCTTTCTTCCTTCCTTCCTTGGTTCTAAAATCGTCGCAACGGGCAGACTTTAAAATAGTGCCTCCCTTATTTATTATGTTATTTACACTACGTGCGTCCAAGGTCTTAAAATCACCTTCTATCATCCCTTGATATCCGCGATAGATGCCTATACATTCTATTTTTAAATATGCACAGGTACGGACAACGGAACGAATTGCGGCATTCATTCCGGGAGAGTCTCCGCCAGACGTAAAAACCCCTATTTTTTTAATTTCTGAAGCCATTCAAATTTTTAAGGGATCAAAGCTAGGAAACTTTATTCAAATTTTGAATATCTTAATAATTTATTTGTTTTCAAGAGCTTTCTCAAACGTTTTCGTAATAAATTAATACAAAAACTCTTAAAAATATAAATTTTATTGGATTGATTACGGGAGGTTTGCGGGCTTTTCCGAAAAACGGATCAAACTATCTTTTCCCATAACCTGAGCAGGTTGTTTTTTAGGTTCCGGTTCTGCAGGTTTTTCCGGTTTTTCCTGTGTATTGAAGATTTTTCGCATCAATTCCCCAAAGCTATCAAAATCCACTTGATAGGACAATCCCACTCCCTGGGTATAACCTTGTCGCTCGGATAGAAATTGTTGGGCCTGCAATTGGTTTTCCCGATTAAATATCTTGGCACTCAACGTACCCTGTTCGTTTAACAAAACTTGAACTTCCACATCACCTGCCACTACGGTTTCGGATACACCGCCCACTGGTACCCCTACTCTACCGTTAACCAAAATACGGTCGGATATCTGAGTGGAAACCGTTACTCCGATTCTGTCCTCTGTTGTAATATCTGCATTGGGATCATTATATCCCTGCTCGTATGATACACCGAAGTTAAGTTTATCGTTGTTTCCCGATAGTATTTGATTGAATAGACCGGATGCCGTTTGAATGAGGTTTCCCGTAACCGCTTGTTGATTGATTCCCCCGGACTGAGGGTTAACAAAAGTTCCCTGTGCCAAAAGGTAGAATGCATTACGTTCTTTTATGGTCGGGTCTTGCAAACGATACTCCAATTCGGACTGCACCACGGAAGTGGTTCCAGGAAAATCTATATCAAAGTTAATATTCGGACTTTCCAGTTCGCCGTCCAATCTAATAACCACCTCGGTGGGTATTCTTCCGGTATACCCTGCATTGTCCAAAAGTGGTGCTGGATTCGCATTAAGGGAATAAACCGCTTCCAAATTCAACTGTGCGGCCAATGGGTCTCGTTCCCAGAGTATGGTGCCACCAGGACGTACTTGGAATTTCTTATCAATTACACCTCCATATTTAAAATTGTATTCCCCTGTGACGGCAACAAACTCACCATACATGTTAAACTTTCCATTGGTATTGATCTCAATCAACAAAATACCTTCTCCTGTACCTTTTAGGGAACTTCCCGTGGTTTGGTCCACAACTATCTCTACTTCAGCATCTGGGGTCACAGCTAGGTCAAATGCCATCTCCAACCCTTGGTACTCCTCCAATACACGTTCTTCCTCAAAAGAACCGGAGCCATCCTTTTCAATAAAATTGATAAAGGAATAGTCCCCAACGCTCGTTACATCACTCAAAGGAATCTTTAGGGAGGACCCCCTTGCCGTTGTGGCATCCACTGAAATTGTCAATGCATCAACAGGCCCATAAATACTTCCCGTACCATTAATGAATCCTGTTCCGTAATACAAGGCTTCTTCATCGTAATCGGTATTCAGAATCATAAAGCGATCATCCTTAGTGTCCACGTCCAATCCCATGTACCAATCATCAAAACCGGTGTGGCTAATGGTCCCATCCAAAGTAGCAGTGGTACCTTCTTCCACATCGGACAGTTCTACATTTTCAAAATAGAAAGTCTGGTCAAATAACCGCACTTGGGAATAGGGCGCAAAATCGTAATCTACATTCAGATATGGGATTCCTATACCTGCATCATTTAAACTTAGAACCCCATTTATGGAAGGGTTTTCAACATCGCCCGAAATGGTAGTGTTTCCGCTTACCCTTCCCCTTATATTGGAAATAATATCTTCTCCCAAAGGCCTGAAGGGCTCCAAAGCAAAATCCGTAAAGTTGGCCGCCAAATCCAGCTCTTGTTCGTCATTAATATTGGTAATCTTACCATTGATGCTCATTCGCTCCTTGCCATTGTCATTAAGCCAGCTGCTCACCCCAAACTCGGTCAAGTCGTTATTTCCATATATCCCAACCTCTAAATCACCCATACGCATATCATTGACACTAAAGTTTTGGATCTTTAGACTGGATGTTGGGAGGTAGTTGCCATCTTTTTGTAAGATATTGAGAAAACCATCAACCTCTCCGTTCATTTTTAAACTATCGATTGCAGGTGTTATTTTTTCCAGTGAGACCAATTTAAACTGAAGGTCCAAATCCTTGTACGTGGAATCTGCAAACTCGCCCCTTAAACGGATTTGCTCCCTATTGTTGTTATCCATGACCACATCTTCAATTCTGATGCTGTCCAATGAACTGTTAAAGATCACTTTATTTTTACTGTTACCATCCTTATTGAGTATCCAAGTGTTTCCCTTAAAACTTACATCCGATTTTTTAAGCCCGATAACCGATCTGTTGTTTTCGTTAAAGGTGTGATAAAAGTTTAGATTGTAGCTATCGTCATATTCACTTCCTCCTTTAAACTCCGTTCTAAAAAACAGTGTATCCTTCAAGGTGGTATTGATTAGGTTAAAGTCCTTAATGTCATAATACACTGTGGACATATCCTCTACGGAAACAAAGGTGTTGAAAAGCGGGTTTTTGTTATCGATTTTCAACTCTATGTTGTCAAACCTGTTTCCAAATGCCTGAATACTCGGTGATTTAAAGGTGAGCTTAAAGTCACTTTGGTCTGCTTCTATGGCCCCGCGAATAAACGTGTTGGCATCGAACGCCATTTCAGGGACAAAAACATCGACAATTTTATTGTAGATCTTAAAATTAAAATCCAAGTATTGACCATCGGATATTTGAAAAGGTTGGTAATTGGTATAAATACTACCAACGGAGTTCTGAACCAACCTACCCAATTCCTCCACCTTAAAGCTACCCCTCATATATCCTGTTATAATATCCGGGGAATTTATCTCAATGGTTCGAATGGTATCTTGTTCAAATGAAGAGGTAACCGTAAAGTCCTCGAAATAATAAGTGTCGTTTATGTTTTGGTAGGTAGTGTTGGAAAATTGCAACTGACCTGCCATATCATCCAGGTTGTTACCCTCGATATCCATATCAACATGCCCTTTGAAAATGGAAATGCTGTCGTTTATGAAGTTCAGCTCTTTAAGGTCCGCATAGTCCACTGCCGCAACAAAATTGAATTTATTCTCCCTTGCTCCAAAATTGGCCAACCCCTGAAAGTCAAACCTAAAATTGTCATCATTGCATAAGAGAACACCATCAAAAAGCTGGTTCCTAAGTATACCTGAAACCTTGATTTTGTTGTATTCATAATCGTTGAACTCAAACTTGTAAATGTCTCCAGAAACCTCGGTGTTCAAACTTTCTGCAACAAAACCTTTGCCCTCTACGTTCATGTCCATGGAGGCAAGCCCAAGGTCATCGTTCTCAATAAACTCACCAAGGTCAAAATCTATCAAGGAAATAAAACCAATGTAGGATGCATCTTCTATGGTCTGGACATTGGTCATCTGGAGGTCGACATAGCTATCGCCCACCGCTGTATTCAAATTAACCGTAAGATCAATGGAAGTTTCGGTAATCTCAGCATCACCACGGACCGTGAACTGTCCAAGCTTTTGAACCGATTCAGGTATGTTCCTACCCAATATTTGTGGTAATATACTCCTGAGCTGATAATAACTCGAGGTAAGATTGTCAATATCTCCTCGCAAAACAAAAGGGGCTTGTTCACTGAACATATTATCGAACCTAAAGTCGCCACGGATACCGGTATTATCCGTGAAAAGGAATAGATTGTCCACTTGAAGCTGGTTGAGAACCCCGCTAAAATCCCCTGTAAACGTTACCGTCTTGTCTTGACCAAATTCGTTGAAAAATGCATTTACCTCATTAAGGGCCACGGAAGATTCGGTAAAGTTTGCATCAATTTTGACCAAATCCACAAAATCGGCCAGATCATCACGATTATAATTGAACACCAAATTCCCTTTAAGTTCCGATTGTTCGGTATCGATCAACAAGGAATCAAACCGCATCTGCTGTTTGGTGTATTTAAAATCCGTTGCTAATTTTTTAAGGCGGATTCCTCTTTTGGCCAAGGTGGAGAGGTCATCGATTTTTAAGGAAACATCAGGTCCAAGAATTTGAAAATCATGGGCCAAAATTTGAATTTCAGAAAAATTCAACACCTCTTGGGCTTCCAAGTTTTCATCGACCAACCTAAACCTTCCCGTATTAATTTGAATCTCATCCGCGGACATAAAAAATGGTGGTGTTCCAGGCGCCCTGGGTTGGCCATCGTCCAATTTGGCCACAAAAACATCCAAATTGGTATCAGTTTCTCCTTCGTATGTTTTTAAATTGAATATGAGTCCATCCAATTCAATATCACCAAACTCCATTTTATTATTGGCCATATTGCGCAGATTTAAAATGGAGGTGGACAATTTATGGATATAGATCAGGGTATCTTTTTTATAATCTTCCACATAAATCCCTTTGATCCCCGCATTTAAATTAAAAAGGGACATGCTAACCCGTTCAATTTGAATGTTGGTACCGAACTCTTCGTTCAAGGAATCCATCGCATATTTGCCCAATCTGGTCTGCACGGCAGGCAAGGAAAGAACCAATGAGCCCAAAACCAAAATAAGAATAATGGCCAAAAGCAAACGCAACAGTATTTTACGAAGTTTTTTGATAGGGCTTTTATGTTTTACCTTTGACAACCAATTTTTGTTCCAAAACCTGTGGAAAATCCAAAAAAATACATTTTAGCAATTGAATCATCCTGTGATGACACTTCTGCAGCCGTACTTTGTAATACAAAAGTACTGAGCAATGTGGTAGCAACACAAGAAATCCACAAGCAATATGGAGGCGTCGTCCCTGAGTTGGCTTCAAGGGCACATCAACAAAACATTGTCCCTGTGGTACACCAAGCCTTGGCCAAGGCAAATATCGATAAAAAACAACTATCTGCCATAGCTTTTACAAGAGGACCTGGACTTATGGGCTCTTTATTGGTGGGAACTTCTTTCGCCAAGTCATTGGCCTTGGGGCTGGATATCCCCCTTATCGAGGTCAACCACATGGAAGCCCATATTCTGGCACATTTTATCGAGGATGAAAACCAAACTCCACCTACATTCCCATTTATAGGGATGACCATTAGTGGTGGGCACACACAAATTGTAAAGGTTTCGGATTATTTTACCATGGAGGTATTGGGTGAAACTTTGGATGATGCCGTGGGCGAAGCATTTGATAAAAGTGCAAAACTAATGGGACTGCCCTACCCTGGTGGCCCATTAATCGACAAATACGCAAAACTGGGCGACCCAAGTGCATTCCAATTTCCCAAACCCAAGGTAGATGGACTAAATTTTAGTTTTAGTGGATTAAAAACCAGTATTCTCTACTTTTTACAGCGCGAAACCCAAAAGAATCCAGATTTTATCACACAAAACATAAACGACATTTGTGCATCGGTCCAGTTCACCATATTGGAAATACTAATGGACAAGCTGCAATTGGCCGTGGACCAGACAGGTATCAAGCAAATAGCCATAGGTGGTGGTGTTGCTGCCAATTCCGGAATTCGGGCCAGACTCAAGGAAGCGGAAGAAAAGTTGGGCTGGCAAACCTTTATTCCTAAATTTGAGTATTGCACGGACAATGCAGCCATGATCGGCATTGTCGGTTACCTTAAATTTGAAAGGGGACGGTTCACAGATCAACATATTGCCGCCAAAGCACGTTATGCCATTGGTGGCTAATTAATTTAAACCTTTGCTATGCAGCTTTTCTACAATGCCAAATTGGACTATAGTGCCACACAATTTATATTTCCTCCGGATGAAAGTAAACACATTGTAAGGGTTCTTCGAAAATCTGAAGGGGATAAGGTGTACATCACCAATGGTAAGGGGTATTTATTTGAAGCTGAGATTTTGGAGCCAAATCAAAAAAAATGTAAGGCTCGCATAATTTCGAATCGAAAAACCATACCCAAGAGATACAAACTCCATATGGTGGTCGCCCCTACAAAAATGAACGACCGGTACGAATGGTTTTTGGAAAAAGCAACCGAAATAGGTGTTGATGAGATTACGCCGATTATCTGTGACCATTCCGAGAGAAAGACCATTAAAATGGAGCGAATGGAACGGGTATTGCAATCTGCCATGAAACAATCCCTGCAAACGGTTTTGCCACAACTAAATCCACCTATATCTTATCAAGAGTTCATGGAATCCAATGTTTCCACCGGCTTTAAATTCATAGCCCATTGTCAAAATGGTGATAAAATGGAGTTGAAGCGAAAGGTAATCGCTGACAATGACACCACTATTCTTATTGGTCCAGAGGGTGATTTTTCGAAGGAAGAAATAGATCTTGCCAAAGATAAAGGCTACGTCCCCATTTCTTTGGGTAGAAATCGGCTACGTACCGAAACCGCAGCCATTGTTGCCTGTGCTACGGTAGCGATGATCAATAACTAATTGGGGCAACACTTCAGTTTTTAAAAAGGAATCCTCTATTTTTGATTAGTCGGTTAACCATTTCCTAATGAAAAAACACACCTTCCTGATAAGCTTTTTGCTGTTTTTTACGGCATTGTCCATAAATGGGCAGCAAGTTGCCGTGCTCAAATACGGTGGTGGCGGGGACTGGTATTCCAACCCCACCGCATTACCAAACTTGATCCAGTTCTGTAATTCAAACATCGATACAAAAATAAATCCCGAACCAGAAACGGTGGAACCCGGAAGCGTTTCCATATTTAAATACCCGTTCCTTCACATGACCGGCCACGGAAATGTTTTTTTTACCGATGAAGAAGTTCAAAATTTACGGACTTATCTCTTGTCCGGGGGGTTTTTACATATTGATGACAATTATGGAATGGAACCTTACTTAAAACGTGAGTTGGAAAAAGTTTTTCCAGATAAATCGTTGGAAGAACTGGGTGCCGACCACCCTATATTCAAACAAAAATTCAATTTTCCCGAAGGATTGCCGAAAATCCATGAGCATGATGGAAAAAGACCCCAAGCCTTCGGAATTTTCAACCAAGGAAGACTTGTTTTGCTCTACACCTACGAATGCGACCTTGGGGATGGCTGGGAAGACCCAAGTGTTCATAACGACCCCGAAGAGGTGCGGCTTAAAGCCTTACAGATGGGAGCCAATATCGTGGAATATGCCTTTAAAAGTTAATACATGAATTCAAAAATAATAGCCAATGGAATCTTACGCGCTGTAGCCATTATGGTGGGCGTGGTACTTTTGGGGTGGTTTTTTTATAAAATACAATCTGTATTGGCCTATTTGGCCATTGCCGCTGTTCTGGCTTTATTGGGCAGGCCTATTGTATTGTTTCTGCGACGAAGGCTAAAGTTTCCCAACACTTTGGCAGTTGTGGTTACCATGGTTTTTATGTTGTCCATCTTTTTAGGAATTTTATCCCTTTTTATCCCATTGATCGCGGAGCAAAGTAAAAACCTTTCGCTTTTGGATATTGAAGCCCTTAAAGGAGACCTTACCACCCTCTATTTGCAAACATTGGACTATTTTGGGGCCTCAATGGGAAGCTTTAATAGTTTATTGGATGAGTCCCATATAGAGGAAAATGTGCTCAAAGGTTTGGATTTGGGATTTATTCCCAACCTTCTTAATTCGTTCGTGAATGCACTTAGTAATTTTAGTGTCGGTCTTTTTTCCGTTCTGTTCATTTCATTTTTCTTTTTAAAGGATAGTAAATTGCTGCAAAATGGGATTTTGACATTTGTTCCCAATAACAAGGAAAGTAACTTGGTGAAATCCATTGACAAAATCAACAATCTACTCTCCAGATATTTTGCGGGTATACTGTTGCAACTATTTATTCTGTTCGTAATATATACAGTTGCCCTCTTGATCGTTGGAGTGGAAAATGCCGTTGTTATTGCCTTCCTATGTGCCCTGTTCAACATTATTCCATACATAGGTCCAATCATAGGGGGAGCGATTATGATCACCTTGACCATGACCAGTTTTATTGATTCAGATTTCAGCACCGTTATACTGCCGAAAGCTTTGTATGTTTTAATTGGTTTGACCATAGGTCAACTCATTGATAATTTCTTTTCTCAACCCTTTATTTTTTCCACGAGCGTAAAGTCCCATCCACTTGAGATTTTCTTGATCATTATCATTGCAGGATTACTTTTTGGAGTGGTCGGGATGGTGGTCGCCGTACCTGGATATACCGCCATAAAGGTTATTTTAAAGGAGTTTTTAGCAGATTATTCCTTTGTGAAAAAATTGACCAAAAATTTATAGCATCAGTTTGAATAAACTTATTTTAAATACTGGTGTACAGGATTTTATAAATGAAAAATTGTCGTCTGACATCATGACAGTTTTGCTTTCAAGACCTGTTTTTGAAGGAATTTCACAAAAAGCATTGGCCGAACAAATTGAAGCAAAGAAAAAATGCAAGGACAAGCTACCTACTTGGTTCAACTCATCCAAGATATATTACCCCAACAAACTCAATATTGAGCAGACAAGTTCGGAAATCACAGCCGCTTATAAAACCGAAATTGTAAGCGGGAAATCCTTGGTTGACCTCACTGGAGGTTTTGGCGTTGACAGTTATTTTTTTTCCAGAAAAATCGACCAGGTTTTTCATTGTGAAATCAATCAAGAATTAAGTGGAATAGCCCATCATAATTTTAAAATTTTAGGACAAGAAAACATTAAATGCTTTTCGAAGGACGGTATCGAATTTTTAAAAAAATCCACCAATAGTTTTGATTGGATCTATGTGGACCCTTCTCGAAGAAATGATACAAAAGGTAAGGTCTTTTTACTGGAAGATTGTCACCCAAATTTACCCGAACATCTCCCTTTACTTTTTGAAAAAAGTCAACATATTCTGGTAAAAACCTCACCACTTTTGGATATTAAAATGGGGATTACCGCACTAACTTTTGTAAAAGAAGTACATTTGGTAGCCATTCAAAATGAAGTAAAAGAACTGCTTTTTGTTTTGGATAAAGGATATGTGGGAAGCATCCAAGTTAAAACGATCAACTTGTTGCCAGGGCACAGGAACATCTTCAATTTTGAATTGGAAGAGGAACAAGACACCCAAATTCATTTTGGAGAACCATTGTCCTATTTATATGAACCCAATGTAGCTATTTTAAAGTCTGGGGGGTTCAAGTCTGTGGCAAAATCCTATGGCCTTGTTAAATTACATCCACATTCACATTTATACACTGCTGACAATATTATCGACTTTCCCGGGAGAAGGTTTGCAATTCATAAAGGGCTCCCCTACTCTAAAAAATCAATGAAAGCCCTGACGGTAACCAAGGCAAATGTCACCTCACGTAACTTTCCCATGTCCGTGGCGGAAATCCGCAAAAAACATAGCATTAAGGATGGCGGAAACAGATACCTGTTCTTCACCAAAACCATAAATGATACCTTGTGGGTTTTGGACTGCGAAAAAGTAATGGACTAGTCCAAATGGGCTATCCAATCAAAAAACAGGTTTATCCAATTCTTCAATTTTTCATCGGTTAAGGCCAAAGAAAACCCATGTCCGCCAGTAGGGTAAACATGCATGGTTGTGGGTATATTGTGCGCCCTTAAGGCATTAAAAAACAACGTAGTATTCTCCACCGGGACCACATCATCGTCCATGGCATGCAATAAAAAAGTAGGAGGTGTTTCGGCATCAACATGTTTTTCGTTGGACAAATAGTCCACAGCATCGTCCGTGGGGTTCTCACCCACCAAGGAAACCCTTGAGCCCGTATGAGTGCTTGGAACGCCAAGCGTAATCACAGGATAGATAAGGGCCATAAAATTGGGCCGTGCCGATATATCATCGGCGCTATCCTGCCTTTCATAAACTTTGTCATCATAATGGGTGCCCAAAGAGGAAGCCAAGTGCCCCCCTGCGGAAAACCCCATGATACCAACCTTGTCTTCAGCAATATGCCATTCCTCGGCATTTGCCTTCACCAATCTGATGGCACGTTGCGCATCTTGCAGGGGAACCACATTTTTATCTTTGGTAATGGATTTGGACCATGGTAATCGATATTTTACCACTATGCCCGCAATACCCTTGGCCGTCAATGCTTTTGCAATATCCGTCCCCTCCCAATCGTATGCCAGACCATAATAGCCGCCTCCAGGGAAAATAACGACAGCCTGTCCCGTTGAATTCTTTTTGGCTGGCAAGTACACTTCCAAAGTCGGCTTTTGTACATTGGTGATCCAAATGATACCATCTTCGGTATATTCCACAACTTCTTCCTCGCTGGTAACTTTCTGGTTGGGGATTGTATTGGGCCATAAAGGCATTATAGTATGCTGTGCAGACATTCCAAGTGAAATTAGAGCAATGAGTAAGGTTGATTTTTTAAGCGATTTCATAAGGTTGAGTTTTAGGTCAATCATTGCACTCCCATTTAAAATTGGCTACAGGGTCATTAGTCGCTGCTGAAAGATTATAATGCCACCACTCGGTTCTGATGGACCAAAACCCATGTGCTTCCATGGTCTCCTTTAGCAATTTTCGGTTGTCCAATATCTCCTGAGGCAAATCCAAGTTATCGTGATAGGCTCTTTTTCCGAAGTAATCAAAATCGGTACCCATATCAAGCTCATTGCCCTCCATATCTACCAAGGTAATATCCACAGCACCACCTTTGTTGTGGATGGAACCCTTATCGGGGTTGGCCACGTACTGCGGATTGGGCACGATTTCCCACATTTTGTACTGTACGGAATTGGGTCGGTAGCAATCAAAGAACTTGATTTTCACCCCTTGCTTCATAAAATCCTTGTTGGCTTCAATCAAAGCTTTGGCGGTTTTCACCCTCGTATAACATTCTGCACACTCATACACTTTGGCTTTCAAGAAGTTGTTTTCGGTGGCGTAACGCATATCATAAGCAAAATCTTCACTAAAGTCCGCCAATCTTACAAAAGTGGTATCAGCCAGTCCCTCAAAGGACTTTACAGCAGGTTTACTTTCCGCTATTTCCTTTGTAACGGAATCCACAACAACTTCAGCCGCTTCAACTTCGGAGGTGTCGCTTTGATTACTTGCAGTCTTTTGTTTGCAACCTATACAGACCAAAAAAGCCAATAAAACAATCGTGTATTTCATTTGAATCAATCTATTCGTTTTTGTTCGGCGAACCAAGTATATAAAGAATCGGTAGTATAAGCTCTGCCCCATGCATTGTGACCAACACCTTTATATCTTGTATATCGGACATCGTGCCCCATTTCACGTAATTTCTCCACCATTTTATCGGATTCTTCCACATTGATCACATCATCCTGTTCTCCATGAAAAACCCAAATGGGCATATCTTTATCTATCCAATGTGCATAGGGCAAGGGTGTCATACCACATACTACGGCCATCGCAGCAAATTTATCGGGGTATTGGGTCGCCAATTCCCAAGAAGCACTTCCTCCTCTACTCAATCCTGTCAAATATAATCTGTGCTTATCCACACGACTGGCATCCACAACGGAATCCAGTAATTGAACCACCGCATCCGTATTCCACCATTTTTTGGCATGGGAATTTTGAGGGGCCAATATCAAAAATGGAAATTGTTTGCCCTCGGCCAACATTTTTGGCGGTCCCGTATCCTTGATTTCTTCCACGTTCCTACCAGATTCGCCGCCACCGTGCAAAAAAAGCAACAGCCCAAATTCATTTTCCGAATCAAAATATTCCTCTGGATAATAGAGATAATATTTCAAGTTTTCCTTGGTCACTGTTTGCAGCTCATCCTGCACCAAATGCGATTGTGCAGCACAAGCTTGAAGTAAGAACATGGTGACTAAAACTAAAAATCCGGGTAAATTCCTTTTCATTATGGTTACAAGTTACAAAAGTTTATCCGCGATATCCTGCCATGTATGGGCTCGTTCAAAAGTGTTGACATTGGTATTGTGCGGAGATGTGAACATAATAGATCTACCATCGAACGGCCCGAGGTTCTTACTACGGTCATCAATTAAGATATCGCCTTTTAAAACATGTTTGTTTCCGCACAAAATCCTGTTCTGCCATGGGATAAATGGAAAAAACTCATCCAACCAATCTGATTTTTCACGAAGGGATTGTGGAAACTCCATTGCTGCGGATGCGATGTATACATCGTGTTTTTGGCTTAGCCCCCTAAGCACTTCTTGACTGCCCTCGATCAATTTCAAATCCTTAAAAAATCCATCCCGTCGCGTATGATTTCTGATGGATTGCTGATGCGCTTCGGGTACACATTGCCAAAACTCCTTGCCCAAACACTCCTCCGCCTTGATCTGAGCACCAAACTCTTGATTGTAAATATCTATATGGGCTTGGTAAGCGTCTGCAATAACCTCGTCCATATCAACAAAAATGATCATGTTATTTCTTTTTTGGTGAAGTACGCTAAAACTCCTCAAAAATTAAAACTTCCCGTTACAATCTATTGTTAACGGAAGCGAATTTCTCAAAAAGAACCAATGCTTTTCCAAAATTTCATAAAACCATTTCATCACCCCACCAAACTTAGTACTTGAATTTTAATTTTGAGAAATAACAGTTACCTTCACACAACAAGATTACCAAAAGCGCTATTGGCGTTTTTCTGCTTAAAACCAACCTTACATGTTGCCCAAAGGAAACTTTCCTGAAAAAGTCCATTTAAATGGTAAAATAGTATCCGCTGAAGACGCAAAAATATCGGTCTTTGATCGTGGATTTCTATTTGGAGATGGCATTTACGAAGTGATGGTGCAATTGGAAAATGGTATTTTCTATAAAAAAGCCCACCTGGACCGACTGCAAGACAACTTGAACAAAATCGGCATCAATTATAATGTGGATGAAATAGACCGCCAGTTGAAGCCTTTGCTGAAAGCTTCCAATTTGAATGAATCCTCTTGTTTGATCTACATACAAGTTACGCGAGGAACAGCACCCAGAAAACATTCCTATCCAAAAGATGTTCCCGCAAGCATTATGATGTATGCCCTGCCCTATGCACTTCCTGCCATCAATCCAAAGCACATGAAAGCCATTTTGGAACCAGATTTCAGATGGCACCGGTGCGATATCAAATCCATTTCTTTGTTGGGCAATATTATGGCCAATGAAGCGGCAATGAACGCCGATACCGATGAAGCCGCTTTGGTAAGGAATGGTATGATATCCGAGGGCTCCCACACAAATATCTTTTTTGTAAAAAACGGTACCGTGATCACACATCCAGCCGACGAACATATTTTGAACGGTATTACAAGAATGATTGTACTGAAACTTTGCAATGACCTTAAAATACCCGTAATCGAAAGACCCGTTGCCGAAAACGAAATTGAACATATGGATGAGGCCTTTTTTACAGGCACAACAACCCAAGTGGCCTCCATTGCCCAGCTGGGCGACCATGTATTTTACACCAACAATCAGGTTGGGGATGTCACCAAAAAGCTTCAAGGGTCCTTTGCCCAACTCAGGGAAAAAGACACTGCAAATAGTATCTTATAAATAACCGCTATTATGACCAAAACCAATTCCAACACATTTCTTAAATCGTTATTTACATTATGCTTGTTAGGGATGTTTTCCTGTGGAAGTCAGAGCACCTATGACATTGTTATTTTAAACGGAACCGTTTATGATGGCAAGGGTGGTGACCCCACGCTTACCGATATTGCCATTAAAGACTCCTTGATCGTGGCCTTGGGTGATTTTGATGAGGCAGAGGCCGACAAAATCATCGATGCATCCGGTATGGCCGTGTCGCCAGGCTTTATTGATATGCACACGCATCTGGAACCGATTATGGAATTGAATTCTTGCGAGAGTCATGTTCGCCAAGGAGTCACTACATCCTTGGGTGGACCCGACGGAAATTCCCCCTATCCACTAAAACCTTATATGGACAGTCTTCAGCAAAAAGGTATTGGGATGAACGTCGCTTATTTGGTAGGGCACAATACGGTTCGAAGAAATATTATGGGACTCGAAAATAGGGCACCTACCCCTAAAGAGCTCAAGGCCATGGAAGCAGAAGTGGACACTGCCATGAAAGATGGTGCATTTGGCATTTCAACAGGTTTAAAATATTTGCCAGGGGCATTTTCGGAAGTGGACGAAGTCATCAGCCTTTCCAAAGTAGCTTCCGGCTATGGAGGAATTTACACCTCGCATTTAAGGGAAGAAGGTCTGGGGCTGTTCGATGCCGTTTCAGAGGCCATTCAAATTTCCGAACAAGCAGATATTCCTGTAGTTCTTACCCATCATAAAGCCATTGGAAAACCGATGTGGGGAAAGAGTGCGCGCACTTTGGCCATGGTCGATTCTGCCAGGGCCAAAGGTCTGGACATCAAAATGGATCAATATCCATATGCCGCAAGCTATACCGGCATTTCGGTGTTAATTCCAAACTGGGCAAGGGCAGGTGGACAGGAAGCTTTTGAAGAACGTGTTGCAGATCCCGTACTCAGGGACAGTATAAAAAATGGCATCGTTTTCAATATCCTTAATGACCGTGGTGGATCGGATTTGGATAGAGTACAGTTTGCCAAAGTGGAATGGCAACCCGAACTGGAAGGGAAAACCCTTAAATATTGGTGTGAACAAAACGATTTGGAACCAACGGTTGAGAATGGCGCGGATATGGTCATTAAAGCACAATTGAATGGCGGTGCCTCATGCGTTTTCCATGCCATGGCAGAAGAAGACGTGAAACGCATCATGAAACACCCTTTCACCATGATCGGGTCGGACGGTCGCTTGGTGGAACCTGGTATGGGCCATCCCCACCCCAGATGGTACGGAACCTTCCCGAGAGTACTTGGTCGTTACGTACGCGAAAAAAACACATTAGAACTCAGTGAAGCCATTCGAAAAATGACCTATCTGCCTGCTCAAAGTCTTAACTTGACGGACAGGGGCCAAATCAAAGAAGGGATGAAGGCCGACATCACTATATTTAATCCGGAAACCGTCATAGACAAAGCCACTTTTGAAAAGCCGCACCAATATTCCGAAGGCATCGAATTTGTGATCGTCAACGGTGGCGTAGCAGTTGACCAAGGTGAGTTTAAGGATATCAAATCAGGAATCGTATTAAGAAAACAATAGAACAATACCATGAAAATGAAACATATCACACTCAGTATTTTGATGATTTCAGGACTCTTTGCGCATACCCTTGTGGCGCAGGAAAGTACTGAAATCGCCAAAAAATATACCAAGGAAGTAGAGCAATTGACGAAGAAAAAAGAAGTGAAAGAGGCTTTTGCACATATCAAGTCGCAAATGGACCAGACCACAAAGGACCTCATTACCTTGACCGAAGTTTTGGCCCCTCCCTTTATGGAAGATGAAAGAGGAAAAGTATTTGCCAAAATGCTGGAAGATGCTGGGGTGGACAGTCTTTGGACAGATAAGGTTGGAAACGTTATCGGTTTACGTAAAGGTACCTCTGGCGAATCGGGCTATGTGGGTGTGGACGCGCACTTGGACGTGGTTTTCCCTGAAGGAACCGATGTTACCGTTAAAAAGGTAGGAGATACCTTAAAGGCACCTGGGATTGGTGACGATACCCGAGGCCTTGCCATGTTAATCAGTATGTTGAAGGCTATGAACAAAGCCGATATTAAAACAGAAAAAGATCTGTTGATTGTTGGTTCGGTTGGTGAAGAAGGCCTTGGCGACCTGCGAGGGATGAAATATATGTTCAACGAATCTGGACTGGATATTGACTCATGGATTGCCATTGACGGGGGCGGTTTGGGCCGAATCAGTAATGCTGGTTTGGGCTCCAAGCGCTATAAGTTACTCATTAAAGGACAAGGCGGACACTCTTGGGGGGCATTCGGTCTGGCCAATCCGCATCATGCACTTGGAAAAGCCATTGATGTGTTTTCCAAAGTTGCCTGGGAATACACCTCAGGCAACATTCCAAAAACAAGTTTCAATGTAGGAAGAATTGGTGGTGGCACCTCGGTGAACTCCATTCCTTTTGAATCTTGGATGGAAGTGGACATGCGTGCCATAGACCCAAAAAACTTGGATGAAATTGAAATCATATTTAAAGAGTCCGTGGAAAAGGCCGTATCGGAGTACAATGCCAGTGGAGTGCGTGGCGAAGTAACATACGAACTCATCAAAATCGGTGATAGGCCATCGGGAGAACTGCCTGCTTCCCTACCCCTTATTCAACGCACCATGGCAGCTACCAAATTATTTGGGGAAGCTCCACGTCTGGGCCGTGGCTCTACCAATATCAATATTCCCGTTGCCAAAGGAATCCCTGCCGTTTGTATTGGCCGAGGAGGACAAGGTGGCGGAGCGCATTCCCTACACGAATGGTATTTAAACGATGAGGAAAGCGATGAGTCCATCCAATTGGCGCTTTTGATTGCCTTATCACAAGCTGGGTTAAGTAAATAAGTCGATAATGAAATTGTTTTCAAAATTATGTTGTACCCTAGCCCTAATTATTTGCACTCATTCAAACGCGCAATTAAGTGAGGAAAAATGGGCAACTATTGACAGTTTGTTCTTGGAATGGAACAAACCCAATCACCCTGGTGGTGCCATTGCTGTTATGAAGGGAGATGAAGTGGTCTTCTCCAAGGCTTATGGGCTTGCCAGTATGGAATATTTGGTTCCCAACAGTACAGGAACACGTTTCAATGTAGCCTCTGTGTCCAAACAGTTCAGTGCATTGGCCATTATAAAGTTACACTTGGCGGACAAGCTTTCCATAGATGATACCATAGACCAATATATTGATGGTCTTGCCCCATTTGGAAGCAAGATCACAATTAGGCATATGCTTCATCATACCAGTGGTCTACGAAGTCTTCATGCCCTTTTTGGACTGGCCGGATGGCGCGGCGATGATACCAGAACAAATGCTGACCTCGACAGGATAATGGCAAAACAGGCCGGACTCAATTTTGAGCCCGGTTCTGAATATATGTACTGCAACACCGGCTATATGTTCTTGGCCAATATCATCGAAAAAGTTACGGACACCGCTTTTGTTGACTATATGAAGGAAGAAGTTTTCATCCCTTTAGGGATGAACAATACATATGTTGAAGCCAATTATGATCGTATAGTTCCCAACAATGCAACTTCTTACTACCAAACATTGGAAGGGTTTAATAGAGCCGTTGAATACTGGGGGTATGTAGGTTCAGGAAACATGCACACTACAACGGATGACCTGCTTAAATATTTAAAAAATTACTACGACCCAATACCGGGTTGGAAAGATGCATTTCACATGATGCAAACCCTGGACCTGTTAAACGACGGAAGCTTCAATCAATATGCGTTTGGGGTAAATGTAGATACGCTATTTGGAAAAAAAAGAGTGGGTCATGGTGGTTCCATTGGTGGTTTCAGGGCCAATATTGCTGTTTTCCCTGAAGATAAAACCAGTATTGCCATTGCAACGAACTTTTCCACTGCAGGACCTGCTCGAAAGTCCAACCAGATTGCAGCCATCTTATTCGATAAGCAACCCTCCAACAAAGATCTAAAGGTTGCCAAGGTTTCCAGTAACAAAATGGAATCCTATGCGGGTACCTATTGGGATGATAAAACGTATACCGAACGAACACTGACCATTGGTGGAGATACCATATACATTGGCAGAAACGCTTATTTACCTATTCGGGATGATGAATTTGTTGCTATTGCATCCGATAATGACACAAAAATCAAATTTGAAAATGGGGGTATGACCCTGTATCCCTATAGCGGTAAACCTATGGTCTTTTCTAAATTTGAAAAAGAGGAATTAACAGAGAACTTGGCCAAGGCATATACAGGCACTTATTACAGTCCTGAAATTGAAACGGCCTATACGATTCATTATGAAGAGGGACAATTGTACGCACACCATATCCGACATGGAAAAATACGATTGGAGCAAAAGAAGACCGACCTTTTGGAAGGAACATATCCCGTATCCTATCTGAAATTCAAACGAGAAAATGGAGTGATTAAAGGAGTTTGGATTTCCAATGGAAGGGTCCGCAACCTCTGGTTTGCCAAAACCGAATAAAAACCAATTATTATGAAACCAATAGCTATCCTTTTGCTGCTCTGTTCACTAGGACTTGGGGCACAAACATTTCCTGATAGAGTCTGGCATTCCGCCAATGAGGAAGAGGCCAGTCCATGGCAAAATGATAAAGCCCAAGCTTTTAGGGAGTACTTGATCGACAGTACAAAAATAACAGGGCTTATGATCGTGCATAAAGGAAAAGTGGTTTTCGATTTTGGGGATTTGGAAGAGTTGAGCTATATCGCCTCCATCCGAAAAAGTGTGCTTTCCATGCTTTATGGCCAATACGTGGAAGATGGCACCATCGACTTGAGCAAAACCATCAAGGAATTGGGTATCGATGATGTGGAGGGTATACTTCCCATTGAAGAGAAAGCTACGGTAAAGGATATTATTTCGGCCAGATCGGGCGTATACCATCCCGAAGGGTATCCAGGGGGTATGCAGGAATATGCACCAGAAAGAGGCTCCGTGGAACCCGGCAGCTATTGGTTGTACAGCAACTGGGATTTTAATGTTGCCGGATATATTTTTGAACAAGAAACAGGTGAAAACATCTACGATGAGGTGGAACGTCAATTGGCGAATCCTCTTCACATGCAGGATTGGGACCGTTCCGTCCAACACAAACAAGGAAACACCGAAATTTCCAAATATTTGGCCTACCCCATGTGGTTTTCGACCAGGGATATGGCGCGTCTAGGCCTATTGATGTTGAACAAAGGCAAATGGAAAGATGTACAGGTCGTGAGCGAATCTTGGGTGGATGAAATGCTCAAAACCAGGACCACGCATAAGGAATTGAATACCAATGTTCCCGTATTTGAGGGAAGCGGGGTAAATTATGGTTATGGCTATATGTGGTGGCTGTGGCAAGATGTTGATGACAAACGGTTTGAAGGTGCCTATTCAGCCAAGGGCGCAATGGGACAAAACATTACCGTTTACCCGGCCATTGAAACCGTTCTCGCCTTTAAAACCAAAGCTGCATATCGAAGGGCCAACGCTTCGCAAGTAAGAATCAACGTGGCGAAAAAAGCAGCTGAAATTTTTGAGATGGACCAATAAAATTATTGTAACCCAACAACTTTTAGGCTCCGTGTGTTCCCTTGGTAATCAGTTATTTTTATTTCTGAGGTAATGGATTTGTCGTACTTCAGTTTTCTGGATGAATTTCCCAAATACGTATCCCCATAAGGAAACTCCACTTTTCGCTGCCTACCATCCATCATGCTTATTACAGCAAATGCATCGTTGGGTTTCAACGATACAGAAGCCATCCCTACATTGTTATACCCGTAAGCTGACGGTTCTCCTGAATTCATTCCAATAAGCATGGCAGAGCTACCATCTTCCAATTGTATGATTGCGGCACCTTTGGCGCTCCCTGTTATTAAAAGACCACTTTTGTTGGGATCCATCACATTGAAACCTCCTTTTCCATCACCCAATAAACAGTACCCAATAGATGCGTCACTTCTCCCAATAAATGGTTCAATATCAAACTGGTTGCCCGACACCAAAAGGTCCAAATTTCCATCACCGTTGAAATCATCGGTCAACATTCCAAATACAGGTGAAAATTGAATTTCTTTCGGTAACTGCTTCATAGTAAACTTGCCATTACCCAAATTTTCAATATAACTGGAAGCAAAATCATACACTTTCAATTGACCTGCATCTTTTAATCCTGCGGCTTCCTTCACATCATCAAAATCTGCTCTCGCATAAGATTCATAATCCTTGAATTTGCCTTTCATGGCACTGATCTGGTCTACCAAAATATCCCTTGTATGGATCAGGTGTTCCTGTCCTTCCCTATAGCAACTTATCAAAGGATCTATGGTTCCATTTCCATCCACATCCTTGGTATAGATAGTAATGGGCTGCTCTGGAGAGCATTTAAAATCACTGTTCAATCCAAAATTACCGACCACATAATCCATGTCGCCATCGTTATCAAAATCACCG
This sequence comes from uncultured Allomuricauda sp., assembly GCF_947258355.1. Classification (GTDB taxonomy): domain Bacteria; phylum Bacteroidota; class Bacteroidia; order Flavobacteriales; family Flavobacteriaceae; genus Flagellimonas. The sequence goes on along the minus strand of NZ_CAMYIC010000016.1, from coordinate 12,287 downwards.
GAAGCAATACTGTTCCACCAGCCATTGGTAAATTCCAAACCGGTATTATTGGTAATATCATTGAATTTGCCGTTATCGTTTTTTAGGAAAGTAACTTCCATAAACTCACCTACCAAGATCAGGTCGAAGTGTCCATCGTTGTCAAAATCGGTCCAAATGGCATCGCTCACCATGCCCAGTTCTTGAGAGTCAAATACCTCCGAACTAATGTCCTTGAATCCATCAGGGTCATTTCTCAATAGATAGCTTTTTGGGCTTTTGGGATAAAAACCATTGATGACCCGCCCACCTATAAAGATGTCCAGATCGCCATCATTGTCAAAATCTGCCAACTCCGCTGTGGAGCCCCTGGATTTTCGGTCCAGCACTTCACTACATGTAAAGTTGCCATCACCATCGTTATAATAAACAACATCGGTATAGTCCTGACGTGCCATCTCTTCAATTCCTCCTCCGTCTACTGACAAAAGATCCAAATCGCCATCATTGTCCAAATCAGCAAAAACGACTCCCATATCCTCCCTTAAACCTGCACATTCTATGGGTTTTTCTTCAAATTTACCACCGTTAACCTGCACATAGAGTTTTCCTGGGTTTTCCTTGGTACCACCGATATAAAAATCCTCCAGCGAATCCCCATTGACATCACCAACGGCAATTCCCGGACCTAAGTTGGTATTCATTTTCAGTAAGGTGGTCTGTAATTTGAACTCATCAAAATCATCCTCCACATGTTTATAATCGATACCCATTTCCTGTATGATCTCACGGAACAGTTTTGGAGAGTCGTTTGTGGTTACGTCTTCATCCGCTGGATGTGCCTCGTTAATATCCAAAATCAATTTTTGATTTGCATCCACATTATATATGGTCTGTACATTTCCATTGTTCCATTTTACCACTAAGGAATCTATCTTTTCCGAATTACCGAGTCCGAAATGCATTCCCGCATCCATGGTGGATAAATATCCCCTTACCGTAGAGGCAAACTTATACTGTGACTTTCCATCGTGATAAATTCGGACTTCCGTTCCGGTTACATCTTCGTTTTCTGCTCCTTTAAGATCAATATTCAAGAAAAACGATTGACTTTCGGGAGTTGAGAATTCAATGGTATTGTTTTTATAAATGCTCGCGGGATCATCGATATTATTAATGACCAGGTCCAGGTCACCATCGTTATCCAAATCTGCAAAGGCAGCTCCATTGGAGTAAAGTGGTTTCTCCAATCCCCACTCCACGATCTTATCCGTGAAAGTGAGATCACCATTGTTTTTATAGATATAATTGGACAGTTTTACTTCCGGAAGGTTGCTTACCCTTTCCAGTTCCCCCTGGATCAACTCATCCTCGGTTTGGTATTTGGCCGGTCTTTGGGTGTAGGATTGATAATCCAAATTGGTAATGTCCCGTCTGTAACCGTTTGTTATAAAAATATCATTGAGGCCATCGTTATCAAAATCGGCAATTAAAGGGGCCCAACTCCAATCGGTATTGTAGATGCCACTAAACTGTCCTATTTCGCTAAAGGTCTGGTTTCCATTATTGAGCTGTAGTGTATTCCTAACATATTGTGGAGCATATCCAATATTGATGTTATGGGAAAAAACATCTAGACTTGGTTTCATCATAGTCTGCTTTATCCTTTCATTACTGTTAGGGAACATATCCACCGTAAAAAGTTCGGGATTGCCATCGTTGTTCAGGTCACCAACATCGTTACCCATACCATTATAGCTCAAATGCCTAAAATATGTGGTTAGCTGATCGGTAAAGGTCCCATCATGATTATTAATGAACAAAAGGTCGTCGGTAAGAAAATCATTGGATATATAAAGGTCCATCCACCCGTCCTTATTTATGTCGCAAACAGATACGCCGAGACCAAAACCTTCCATCGTAATACCGGCATCCAGTGAAATGTTGGTAAAAGTGCCATCACCATTATTTCTATACAACCGATCGGTACTATCGGCACTACCATCGCTGGTTTTGTATTTGGAAGTATTCCTGTTATAATCTACCAAGGCATTGGTAAGAACATATAAATCACGGTCTCCATCTTTATCATAGTCAAAAAAGACAGCTTGCACACTGTATCCGGTGTCGGCAATCCCATATTCCTTTGCCCTATCGGTAAAAGTACCATCACCATTGTTCACAAACATTCTATTGGCCCAATCTTCCCTTGGCCATTCGCGGGTCCCCCCCCGACTTACATAAATATCCAATAATCCATCTTCGTTGATGTCCGTCATAGTTACCCCATTGGACCACCCAGTGCTAACAATATTGGCAGACTCGCTAATATCCTCAAATTCAAAGTTGCCTTTATTAATGTAGAGCTTGTCAGGGACTTGGTTGCCTGTAAAATATACATCCTTCAATCCATCATTATTGATATCTCCAACACCGACCCCAGCACCATTGTACATATACTCAAAGCCAACGATGTTCATAGTATCCGATTCTACCAATTGATTGTTAAAGTCAACATGGGTAGTATTGGGTTCCAGTAATTCAAATAAATGTTTTGTGTCCTCTTTTTTACCACAGGAAATAACAAGTAAAAAAAGTAATAGGGGTATTGTTCTGGATATCTTCATTGGTTGAGGTATGCTTTATTGCCGGGTTGAAATAATCGATAATTACTTTTTGACAGAATGACAAAAAACCACATTCACGGTTATCGATACCGCAATATTATAAATTCTTGAGGTTTTTACATCATTTTTATTTTTTTCAAAAAAAATCACTTTTTATATCCGATTTGTTATCAAAACACATCTTTTCCATAAAGTCCAACACCTTGCACATGGTTCCAAAAAACCGCTAAAACCTTTAAAATCCTACTGTTAAGGAATTGTTAAGTAAAACTTAATTGTTTTTGTTCTTGAATGCTTATTCTAAATCGGATATCCTCGAAAACGTTTGCGAAAACTGTAATATATCCCTAGGATTTTATGGATATAACAAAAATCTAGTTGTCAATTTGTTTTTTCGAGAAAAATATGTTTTAATTTGCATTGACAGGTAAAGTGTTTTTTTAACATTATTCTGTTACAATTATAAAAAATTAACTAAAATTTTAACTATTTAAACTAAATCTTGAATTTAAATCTCGTACGTATTAACTAACTAGACAAACCTCAACAATTATGATTCAAAACAGTTGTTCATGGTCCAAACATGGAAGACCATGTCTATCTCTTGCTCTAGGTTTTTTATTGATGTTGTTCAGCAGCACAGTAATTAGAGCCCATGAAAATCCATTGGATTTGACTCAGAGTCCAGACCAATTACAAGTTACCGGTACGGTAACCGATCAAAATGGGGAACCATTGATTGGTGCAAACGTATTGGTTCAAGGGACTACCAATGGAACACAAACGGATTTCGATGGTAACTATACCATTAGTGCGGATGGAAGTGCCACATTGGTCTTCAGTTATGTTGGATTCTCAACACAGGAAGTAGCCATTAATGGTAGATCTGTAATCGATGTTTCGCTTATGGAAGATGCCAGCCAGCTTGACGAAGTGGTGGTACTTGGGTATTCTACGCAAACAAGAGGTGACCTTACTGGTTCTGTTGCTTCCGTAGATCTTTCCGAAGCGACCAAGGCACCGATTGTGAATGCCGCAGAAGCCTTGGAAGGTAGGGTTACAGGTGTATCCCTTATTAACTCTGGTGTTCCAGGCTCCTCACCTACGATTCGTATTCGTGGTTTTGGTTCCACTAACGGTAACGATCCGCTTTTTATTATTGACGGTGTACAAACCACAGATGGTTCCATTTTAAATGCCATTGATCCTGCCGACATCCTTCAGATGAACGTCTTGAAAGATGGTGCAGCATCTATTTATGGTGCAAGGGCATCCAATGGTGTTGTTATCGTAACCACTAAAAACGGAGGATACAATATGGAAACAGCTGAAATATCTTTGGATATGTACACTGGTTTTTCCAGAGCGGCCAATCTTCCAGGTCTTTTAAATCCACAACAACATGCCCAAATGTTTTGGGACAGTTTCAACAATGTAGGTCAAACACCGACGCATGCACAATATGGCGACGGAGCTTCTCCAGTTGTACCATCAACTATATTAGGAGCGCCAGAACCAGTAACGGCAAGGTCAGGTGGAACATGGTTTGATGATATCTTTAGAAGTGCGCCAACGCAAAATGTGTCGTTGCGAATGGAAAATGGTAATGCCGGTGCCAAATATTCTATGACCGCATCTTACTTAAACCGTCAGGGAATCCAATTGGAGTCTTCCTTTAAAAGGGGCCTTATGCGGGTAAACTCAGAGTTCAAGGTTGGGGAAAAAGTTAGAATAGGACAGCATTTGAACGTATCTTTTGCCAACAGTAGCGCACCAAAAAATCCAAACACTAGTCTTGGTGGCAGCCCGTTGATGTTGGCTATGAGGAATTCTCCTCTATTGCCTGCTTACACGGACGCTGGAAACTTTGCGGGAACTTACTCCAATGCATTGGACCTTTCAAACCCTACCAACCCAGTTGCAGATCTTAGAAGAGCTGGAGATAACTTCTATAAAACCTTCAGGATTTTGGGTGACATCTATGCAACCTATGAGGTGGTAGATGGGCTTACGCTAAAATCCTCCATTGGTGGCGATGCAGAGCTTTTGAGCACAAGAGCTTTCTTGCCTACCAATCCTGAGCATTCGGAAGCAAGATCATCAAACTCTTTGACAGAGTCGGATACCGATAGCTTTAGTTGGATTTGGACCAATACTTTGAACTTCAACAAATCCTATGGCAAGCATACTGTTAATGCACTTGTTGGTCTAGAAGCAGTTGAAAATAGAAGCAAGTTCAAATCTGTAACAGTAACAGACTTCTTGTTTGAAACTCCGGATTATTACCTTCCTAGTACTGGTACAGGTGATCCTATTGTAGGTTCTGGTGATAACACCACTTCCCTGTTCTCCGTTTTCGGAAGTGTCAACTACTCTTTCGACAACAAGTATTATTTGACTGCTACATTACGTAGAGATACGTCCTCGAACTTCTTGGGAGACAATCAAAGCGATACGTTCCCAGCAGTTAGTGCAGGTTGGTTGTTGAGTGAAGAAGATTGGTTTGATTCAAGCTGGTTGAATCGTGTTAAGTTCAAAGCTTCTTACGGTGAATTGGGTAACCAACAGGTACCTGTGGTTGGTCCAACTCTTACACAAGCTGGTATTGATGTTGCACAATCCAACTATGCCTTTAACGGTTCAGGTTCACCTTCAACAGGTGCGATCGTATCCGCGATTGGTAATCCAAACTTGAGATGGGAAACTTCTCAAACAAGCAACGCTGGTGTTGAATTGGGCTTTTTGGATAACAAGCTGAGCGTGGAATTTGAATTGTTTAAAATTAAAACAGAGGATTTGATTGCTCAGGATCTGCAGTTGATCAGTACAACGGCTCCTGATGCCAATGCTCCTTTTGTGAACTTGGGAAGTATCGAGAACAAAGGTTTTGACTTGGCCATTGGCTATAGAGACCAAACAGATTCCGGATTCTCTTATGGAGTGGATGTAAATGTTTCCTCTTATAAAAATGAGGTTACAGACTTGATTTACAACCAACAATTCGGAAACCCTGGATTTAGGGGCGGTGCCATTACCGTTACCGAAGTAGGTGAACCTATTTCTTACTTTTACGGTTTTGATGTGATCGGTATCTTCCAGGACGAGTCAGAAGTGGGCTCTTCTCCAGACCAGCAATTTGAAAATAATGCCGATGGTGTGGGACGTTTCAAATACAGAGATGTTAACGATGACGGGGTCATCAACGATGACGATAGAACTAAAATTGGTTCTCCTCACCCAGATTTCACATACGGTATCAACCTTAGCCTAGGTTATAAAAATTGGGACTTGTCCGCATTCTTCTCAGGAGTTCAAGGAAGAGATGTGTACAATTATTCCAAAATCTTTACCGATTTCCCAACGTTCTTCTTCGGTAACAGAAGTACACGAGTATTGGATTCTTGGTCACCACAAAATACAGGTGGTACACTTCCAGCACTTGGAACATCTGTTGTTAACCGTGAGACAAGCCCGAACTCTTATTTTGTGGAAGATGCTTCCTACCTAAGGTTGAAAAACCTTCAAATAGGATACACACTCCCAGATACTGTTTTGGACAAATTGGGTATGAATCAGATAAGACTCTACCTACAAGCTTCCAACCTGTTCACCATAACGGATTACAGCGGAATGGATCCTGAAATTCCAATTCTTGTTGCTGGTGGATCAGCGGACAACCTTACCCAGGGAATTGATACAGCTCCTTATCCCTTGGCTCAAGTTTATACGTTTGGCGTTAACTTAAAATTCTAAAAAAAAATGATTAAGAGAATATTTATTATTGCTATACTAGTAGGTACTGCATTTTCTTGTAAAGATGATTTTACAGAGCAGTCTCCCATTGGTGTTTTGTCCGAAGAGGCAACAGCCAATGAAACCGGAGTAAATCTTTTATTGACAGGTGCCTATTCTGCTCTAGACGGTGTACGATTGAACCAATTGGGTAATGGATTTGCCATTGCCCCAGACAACTGGTGGTGTGATGCCATGTCAGATGATGCCCACAAAGGTAGTACCGATGGGGATCAAGTTGAATTGTTCCAGTTGGAAACGTATGATATTCAAACAAGTAACCCCTACATTTTAGGTAAATGGATGTCTTTATATGCAGGTGTAAACCGCGCCAATGCTGTAATCTCATTGATAAGCAGCATAGAAGAAGGTGATTTCTCCGCGCAATTGGCAGAGGCACGTTTTCTAAGAGGATACTTTAACTTTGAACTTCAGAAAATGTTTGGAAATCCAGCATATATTTCTGAGGAAAACTATGCCAATGTTGAATTCAATCAACCAAACTCCGGTCCTATCTGGAGTCAGGTTGAAGCAGATTTCCAATATGCGATAGATAATCTACCAGATTCACAATCTGAAGCAGGAAGACCAACTTCTTGGGCTGCCAAATCCTTTATGGGTAAAACACAGCTTTACCAATCAAATTGGGGTGCTGCCCTAACGTTGTTTCAAGATGTTATCAACAATGGTCCATATAGCTTGAATGCTGAATTTGTAGATAATTTCAATGCTGCAGGTGAAAACTCCGCAGAATCTATTTTTGCTGTTCAATATGCAGCTGATGGTGGTCAATCCCTAAACGGTAACGTAGGAGGAACATTGAACTTCCCAGGTGGTGGACCAATCAACACTTGTTGTGGTTTTTACCAACCAACCCAAGATTTGGTGAATACCTTCCAAACAGATGGAAGTGGTCTGCCTTTATTGGACACCTATAACCAAACAGATGTTACAAATGATCAAGATGTTGCCACAGACGAACCTTTTACGCCACATACAGGGCCACTAGATCCTAGATTGGACTATACCGTAGGACGTAGAGGTATTGATTACAATGGATTTGGAATCATGCCTGGTCAAGAATGGATTCGTGCAACAGATGCTGATATTTCCGGACCATATTTGGCTGCAAAAAATATGTATCAGGCCAATGAATTGGATGCCAGTCAAGGAACAGGTGCTTGGGGTCAACAACACTCAGGTCTTAACTATGCTATAATGCGCTATGCCGATGTATTGCTTATGGCTGCAGAAGCTGCGGTTGAGACTGGTGATCTGCCTACAGCCCTTAATTATGTGAACGAAGTAAGAAACAGAGCCAAAAATTCTTCATATGTATTGAATGAAGCTGGTGATGCTCCTGCTGCAAACTATCAAATTGAGCCTTATGGGTCTTTTGCAAATGCTGACGAAGCGAGAAAAGCCGTTAGGTTCGAAAGAAGATTGGAGTTGGGAATGGAAGGCCACCGTTTGTTTGATTTAAGAAGATGGGGCGTAACTGTTGATGTATTGAACACTTATGTTGTCAATGAAAACAGAACTATTTCATCATTAGATTCCAAGGTTAGGACTTACCAAGCTTTTATGGACCTGTTCCCTATTCCGGTAACGGCCATTGACCTTAGTGGTAATGCACTTACTCAAAATCCAGGGTATTAAATAGTTTAATTGAGTTTAGTTAAGCGTTTTTCGTTTAGTACCTATGGCCTTGTAGCAATACAAGGCCATTTTTTGTTTATAAAATACTTGATTACCTTTAACTGTTCCCTAACAACAAATAAATCCAAGAATACTATGCAACCTTTTAAAAAAAACATACGAATAAGTAGTTTGCTCATAGCTGTTTTACTTGTGGGCTGCGGCCCTAAATTTACCGAAGAAAGCAAAGAAGGGTTCAACCTGGTCCACAATGAAAATGGAGAAACATTGGGATACACTCCCAATTCAGGAGTACAGGTTTTAACCATTGATCGCTTGGCTTTCAAAGATCTAAACAAAAATGGCTCCTTAGACCCTTATGAAGATTGGAGACTTACAGCCGATGAAAGGGCTAACGATCTGGCAAAAAAAATGAGTGTCGAACAAATTGCGGGCTTAATGTTATACAGTGCCCACCAATCCATCCCTGGAGGAGGAAACAGCTTTTTTGGTGCAGTTACTTACAATGGGAAGCCTTTTGACGAAAGTGGGGCTAAACCGAGTGACCTTTCCGACCCACAAAAGAAGTTTCTTCTCGAAGACAATCTACGCCATGTATTGATAACTAGTGTGGAATCTCCTGGAATATCAGCTCAATGGAACAACAATGCCCAAAGCTTGGTAGAAGGCGTTGGTTTAGGAATTCCAATCAACACAAGCTCGGACCCTAGGCATGGGAGTGATTCCTATGCGGAATTCAATGCCGGCGCAGGTGGTAAAATTTCAATGTGGCCCAGCACTTTGGGCCTCGCTGCCAGTTTTGACCCTTCTCTAATGAAACAATTTGGTGAGATAGGTTCGCAGGAGTATCGTGCCTTAGGTATTGCAACAGCACTATCCCCTCAAATTGATCTGGCAACGGAGCCCCGTTGGTCCCGTTTTGATGGCACTATGGGAGAAGATCCAAAACTGGCAGCAGATATGGCAAGGGCATACGTTGAGGGATTTCAAGCATCCGAAAATGGAGATTGGGGAACCCAAAGTGTTAATGCCATGGTAAAACACTGGCCGGGAGGTGGCCCCGAAGAGGGTGGCCGTGATGCACATTTTGGGTACGGATCCTATGCAGTATATCCCGGTAATAATTTAGAAGATCATTTAAAACCCTTTACCGAAGGTGCTTTTGACTTGGAAGGACCAACTGAAATGGCTGCAGCGGTAATGCCCTATTATACCATATCTTATAATCAGGACACAAAAAATGGTGAAAATGTTGGCAATGCCTACAACAAATATTTAATAACAGATCTTCTACGTGAAAAGTATGGTTACGACGGGGTAGTATGCACAGATTGGGGCATTACAAGTGATGCACCCAATGTATATGAGTTTAGGGGCAAACCTTGGGGTGTTGAAAATTTAAGCGTATCCGAAAGACATTATAAGATTATTGAAGCAGGTTGTGATCAATTTGGAGGCAACAATGATATGGGACCCGTAATCGAAGCCTATCAAATGGGGGTGGAAGAACATGGTGAAGAATACATGAGAAAACGTTTTGAGACTTCTGCGGTGAGATTGCTTAAAAACATTTTTAGGACAGGCCTCTTCGAAAACCCTTATTTGGACGTATCCAAAACAGAAGAAATTGTAGGTAACTCCGAATTTATGGAAGCAGGTTATAATGCCCAGCTTAAGTCCGTTGTAATGCTAAAGAACAATGCAGAAACACTTCCTCTCAAATCAAAGAAAAAAGTGTACATACCGCAGCGCTATGTTGCTCCAACCGTTAACTGGTTTGGTGTGGCAACTCCCGAACGTACCGAGCACCCCTATAATATGGAGGTGATTGCCAAATACTTTGAAATCGTTGATGAACCAGACGATGCGGATTTTGCCCTAGTTGGTATTCAAAGTCCCAATGGTGGGGTTGGTTACGACATAGCGGATACAGAAAATGGGGGCAATGGATATATGCCCATTAGTTTACAATATGGCACCTACACGGCCTCACAGGCCAGAGAGAGTAGTTTGGCGGCAGGAAGCCCCCTTGAGGAGGTAACCGACCGTACCTACAAGGGCAAGACCACAACAGCAGTGAATATTTCGGATATGGCTTTGGTCACGGATACAAAAAGAAAAATGGGGACTAAGCCGGTCGTGGTTACCGTTAAGGTGTCCAAACCAATGGTTTTTGCCGAAATTGAGCCCGCAGCCGATGCTATTTTAGTACATATGGGAGTGCAAGACCAGGCGCTACTGGATATCATTTCTGGTAAAACAGAACCTTCGGCATTGTTACCATTTCAAATGCCCAAGAACATGGCAACCGTTGAAAAACAGTTTGAAGACGTACCAAGGGACATGGAGCCCTATATGGATTCCAATGGAAACACATACGATTTTGCTTTCGGACTCAACTGGAGTGGAGCAATCGATGATCAACGTGTAAAAGAATATCAATAAGTATAAAAAGCCTCCATAAATCGGAGGCTTTTTGATTTATATACACTTCATATGATAAATCGTGCATTTCTCCTACTTTACAATCAAGGATGGTACAAATACAGGGCAATGTATTATTTTTAGCCACCATAATAAATCTAAACCAAACCAGTTTTTCAATGCTTCATAGTGAGAATATCGAAAAAAACTTGTTTATAATACCCTTTCTCAATTCAATTCACCCGTTAAGTCCCGATCTTAAAACATTTTTACTGGAAAACATAAAAACGTGCTCCTTTGATAAAAATGAGATCATTAATGAAGCCGGTGAAATATGCAATAGGCTCTATTTTATTAAAAAAGGTATGGTCCGAGGATATTTTGAAAGCGAATCCTCCGAAATAACAACTTGGGTTGACACTGAAAACGAAGTTTTTACCTCCATCACAGGTTTTTTTAGAAATGAAATAACCCAGGAATTCATACAAAGTTTGGAAAACACCTATTGTGATTATTTAGAATACGACGACTATAAATATTGTTTAGAACATTTCCCGGAAATGGTTCAAATTAACCGTACTCTACTTGAAAATTACTATATCTTGGCAGAGCATAGAGTGTATTTGGCCAGAATACCCAATGCCCGTAAACGGTTAGCCTATTTTATGGAGCATAGCAAACCTCAAATCGTTGAGAGGATTCCCAAAAAATATTTGGCTTCATTTTTGGCCATGCGACCGGAGACTTTGTCCAGACTTATGAAGGAAAGGGGATAATTCATCAATGCCACGACCAAATTCAATGTATCAAAGTAGTGGTATCAAACATCAAAAAGCTTAATGCTAATTCAGTAAATCATCTGTAATGATCAAACGATATTCTGCATCATAAGATGATGATTCCTCAAACATCCATAAGCTATCCACAATAGGTTTTTGTTCATATACCGAAACCTTGGTACCATCATCCTCAGCTCTATAAAGAGTAATTTCTTCAAAAGCAATAGTATCAGAAGGATCAACAAAACCATTTAAATCGGTAGCAACAGCAATAAATTGACTTGACTGGCTTTCTATTACAATTTCACCAGCTTCTTCAGTAATCAATATTAAATCAATACTGGAACTGTTTTTAATAATATACTCCGTACCATAAACAGGGTCATCGGATTCACACTGCATTGACATTAATAGGGATGCAAGAAGTAAGAGTAATAGCTTTTTCATAAGAGTATGGCATTTTTTCAAGGAACAACCGAGGAGCTAAAAACCCTATCAAATATGAAGGTTTTTTTGATCTATGCTACAGTTAATGAAAATAATGCAAATCAAGGTTGTATGAGGGATAACGGTCAATTCAAAATCGTTTTCCGATAGCAGCACCAAACCAAGGTTATGAATTTGTATTTTGGTCATTGGTTACCAAAGGACCTAAAATCGACCCTCCACATCCAGTTGTTTCCAAAACCTAAACTCAATGGAAAGAAACAGATTGTTATAATCATCCTTACGATCCATTTATAATTATTTAAATGCCCTAAAACAAAAAAGCCCCTTTTAAAGGGCTTTTTTTGTGATCGCGGAAGGATTTAATATCCTTTGCTCTCCATGCTGAAAATACTCCAAACAAAAAAACGCTTAAGCAAGCTTAGCGTTTTTTCTAATTTGTAGTATTTATTTGTGATCGCGGAAGGATTCGAACCTTCGACCGTCTGCTTAGAAGGCAGATGCTCTATCCAGCTGAGCTACGCGACCAAACTTTGCGGGTGCAAAGATACTAATGTAACCGATTGTAAAAAATATTTTT
>NZ_CAMYIC010000015.1 GCF_947258355.1 uncultured Allomuricauda sp. | reverse complement strand
ACCAAATATTATAGCTGCTATCCAAAGAAAGCCGTTTAACAAATTTTGTTACTTTTGCACCAATGAAATTTACAGCTACCCAAATTGCCGGAATCTTAGAAGGGGAAGTTGAGGGGAATCCTCAAATCGCTGTCCACAAATTGTCCAAGATAGAGGAAGGTGAAAAAGGGTCGTTGACCTTTTTGGCCAATCCGAAATATACCTCTTACATCTATTCCACAAAGGCATCAATTACCATAGTAAATAAGGACTTTGTCCCAGAACAATCCATATCCACCACATTGATAAAAGTGGATGACGCCTATAAATCTTTTTCCAAATTATTGGAATACTACAATCAGGTGAAAAACAACAAGGTAGGCATTGAAAACCCTTGTTATATATCTGAAACCGCGAGCTATGGAGAGGAGTTTTACCTGGGGGCTTTTGCCTATCTGGGAAACAATGTCACCATTGGAAATAACGTAAAAGTTTACCCCAATGCATATATTGGAGATAATGTGACCATTGGTGATAATGTAATTGTGTTTGCAGGGGCCAAAATCTACTCCGAAACTACCATAGGCAACAATTGTGTTATTCACGGCGGAGCAATCATCGGAGCAGATGGATTTGGTTTCACTCCAAACTCCAATGGAGAATACAGTAAAGTGCCGCAGACCGGTAATGTTATTATTGAAGATAATGTGGATATCGGGGCAGGCACAACCATAGACCGAGCTACCCTAGGGTCGACCGTATTAAGAAAAGGGGTCAAATTGGATAATCAAATCCAGATTGCACATAATGTGGAAATTGGCGAACATACGGCAATTGCCGCTCAAACCGGGGTTGCGGGTTCCACCAAAATCGGAAAAAATTGTTTGATCGGTGGTCAAGTAGGTATTGTAGGGCACATCACCATAGGTGACAGGGTCCGTATCCAAGCCCAATCCGGCATCGGTAGAAACGTTAAAGATGATGAAGTTCTCCAAGGTTCACCAGCGTTGAACTATGGGGATTTCAACAAATCATATGTACACTTTAAGAATTTGCCAAAGTTGGCAAATCAAATCTCCAACATAGAAAAAAAGGTTGAAGGTGAGCAATAAAAGTAACAAACAACGCACCATAGCAAAAAAAGTAACGCTACAAGGTGTAGGGCTTCACACAGGGGAAAATGTAACGATGAGTTTTCTTCCTGCTGACGAAAACCACGGTTTTGCGTTCAAAAGAATTGATCTAGAGGGTGAGCCCATCATAGAGGCGGATGCCAATTATGTGGTAAATACACAACGTGGAACCAATCTAGAGAAGAACGGAGTCAAAATACATACTTCGGAACATGTTCTTGCTGCTTTGGTGGGATTGGACATTGACAATGTTCTAATCGAATTAGACGCCCCAGAACCTCCCATTATGGATGGGTCTTCCAAATTTTTTGTTGAAGCATTGGAGGAAGCTGGTATTGTAGAGCAAGAACAGGAGCGTGAGGAATACGTGGTAAAAGACGTGATTTCTTATAAAGATGAAACAACAGGAAGTGAAATCACCATCATTCCCTCGGACGAATATCAAGTAACCACTATGGTGGATTTTGGAACCAAGGTTTTGGGGACACAAAATGCCACCTTGGAAAAAATGTCCGATTTTAAAGAACAAATTGCAGATTCTCGTACTTTCAGTTTTCTTCACGAACTCGAAATGTTGCTGGAAAACGGTCTAATTAAAGGGGGTGACTTAAACAATGCCATTGTTTATGTGGACAAGGAAATATCCGAATCCACCATGAAGAAGTTGGAAAAAGCTTTCAACAAAGAAAAGCTTTCCGTAAAGCCCAATGGTATTCTGGACAACTTGACCCTACATCATCCGAATGAAGCTGCAAGGCACAAGTTGTTGGATGTAATCGGGGATCTGGCCTTGGCCGGAACTCGAATTAGGGGTAAAGTAATCGCTAACAAGCCAGGGCACTTTGTGAACACCCAGTTTGCGAAAAAGCTGTCCAAAATCATCAAAATAGAAAAAAGGAACAAGGTTCCCAGCTATGATCTGAATCAAGAGCCTTTAATGGACGTGAATGAAATCATGGCAAGGTTACCGCACCGACCACCATTTTTATTGGTGGATAAAATTTTGGAACTCTCTGACACACATGTGGTAGGAGTTAAAAACGTGACCATGAACGAACCTTTCTTCGTAGGTCACTTTCCTGGAGCGCCCGTAATGCCAGGTGTGCTGCAGGTGGAAGCCATGGCTCAAACTGGAGGGATTCTTGTATTGAGCACGGTTCCAGATCCTGAAAACTACCTTACCTTCTTCATGAAGATTGACAAGGTGAAGTTTAAACAACAAGTAGTGCCAGGGGATACTTTAATATTTAAATGCGATTTGATTTCTCCTATCCGAAGAGGAATCTGCCACATGCAAGCCTATGCGTATGCCAACGGTAAATTGGTATCCGAAGCAGAGCTTATGGCACAAATTGTAAAAACAAAAAATACAGATTCGTAAATGAACCAGCCATTAGCATATGTACACCCAGGGGCCAAAATTGCCAAAAATGTGGTAATTGAACCCTTCACCACCATACATAACAATGTAACCATCGGAGAGGGCACTTGGATAGGCTCCAATGTGACTATAATGGAAGGTGCCCGTATAGGTAAAAACTGCAGTATTTTTCCAGGGGCTGTAATTTCAGCAATGCCCCAGGATTTAAAATACCAAGGAGAGGACACTACGGTCCATATTGGGGATAATACCACAATCAGGGAATGTGCCACAATAAACAAAGGTACTTCTGACCGAATGAAAACGGTTATAGGGAATAATTGTCTTGTTATGGCCTATTGCCACATTGCTCACGATTGTGTGGTTGGTGATGGCTGTATTTTCAGCAATAATTCAACATTGGCGGGCCATGTTACCATTGGTGAAAATGTAGTTTTGGCAGGTATGGTAGCTGTGCATCAATTTGTATCCATTGGAAACCATGCCTTCGTAACGGGTGGTTCCTTAGTTCGTAAAGACGTACCTCCGTATGTGAAAGCAGCAAGAGAACCTCTTTCTTACGTGGGCATTAATTCTATTGGGTTACGCAGAAGAGGCTTTGATTCCGATAAAATCAGGGAGATTCAAAATATTTACAGATTATTATACCAAAGAAATTATAACAATTCCCAAGCGGCATCCATTATCGAAGCGGAGATGGAAGCAACTCCCGAGAGAGATGAAATTCTTCAATTCATCAGAGATTCGCAAAGAGGAATTATGAAAGGTTATTTCAGTTCAAATTAAGTTTATGGCAAGTACTTCAGATATCCGAAAGGGGTTGTGTATCAGATACAACAACGACATTTATAAGATTATAGAATTTCTTCATGTAAAACCAGGTAAGGGACCGGCATTTGTCCGTACCAAGTTGAAAAGCGTGACTACTGGCAAAGTGGTCGATAATACATTCTCTGCAGGTCACAAGATTGAAGACGTTCGTGTGGAGACACGCTCCTATCAATTTTTGTACAACGATGGAGAGACCTATCACTTTATGAATACGGACGATTACACCCAGATTGCCTTGCAAAAAGATGCTCTGGATGCTTCCGACCTTCTAAAAGAAAGCGAAGTAGTGACCATCATTTTCAATGCAGAGGACAATATGCCCCTATCCGTTGAAATGCCTGCCAGTGTTGTGCTGGAAGTAACCCATACCGAACCCGGTGTTAAGGGGAATACGGCTACCAACGCAACAAAGCCAGCAACCGTTGAGACTGGAGCTACCATTAATGTGCCTCTTTTCATAAATGAAGGAGATAAAATAAAGATCGATACGGAAAAAGCAGCCTATCTGGAACGTGCCAAAGAGTAGCCTTAGATGAAATTCCCTAAAACCTATACCTTAAAAGAGATATCGGAAATCATTGATGCCGATTTCGTAGGGGAGGATGACTTCCCTGTCTTGGGCATGAACGAAATTCATGTAGTGGAAGAAGGGGACATTCTATTTGTGGACCATCCTAAATATTATGACAAGGCATTACAATCCAAGGCTACGGTAGTTCTTATCAATAAGGAAGTGGAATGTCCAGAAGGCAAGGCACTGCTTGTGTCGGATGATCCTTTTAGGGATTTCAACAAGTTGACCCGTTATTTCAAACCTTTTGAAAGTGCAGCATCAACCATTGCAGAATCCGCCGAGATAGGGGAGGGAACTATAGTTCAGCCCAACGTATTTATCGGTAATCATGTGAAAATCGGAAAAAACTGCCTGATTCATCCCAACGTAACCATTTACGATGGATGCATCCTTGGTGATAATGTGACCATTCATGCAGGAACCGTATTGGGAGCCGATGCCTTCTACTACAAAAACAGACCCGAAGGTTTTGACAAATTGCTTTCTGGAGGAAATGTAGTAATAGAGGACAACGTTGACATTGGTGCTGGATGTACGATTGATCGCGGTGTGACAGGCTCAACAACTATTAAGGAAGGTTCCAAATTGGATAATCAGATTCAAGTTGGGCATGATACCGTTATCGGAAAAAAATGTTTGATAGCATCCCATGTAGGTATCGCTGGTTGTTGCATTATTGAGGACGAAGTGACTCTTTGGGGACAAGTAGGCATTACGAGTGGAGCCACTATAGGTAAAAAAGCGGTTATCTTGGCTCAATCAGGTATTTCAAAATCCCTTGAAGGGGGTAAAACCTATTTTGGTTACCCAGCCGAGGAAGCACGGGAAAAACTCAAACAAATCGCATACATCAAAAAGATTCCGGAAATCTTGAAAAAACTGAAAAAGATTTAAGAAATCAATAGAAAAAAACTTTAGTAAACCATATTTTTGTATCTCTACATTAAGTTAAATATATGAGCGTCTTAGTAAACAAGGATTCAAACATAATTGTACAAGGATTTACCGGTAGTGAAGGAACATTTCATGCCGAACAAATGATTGAATACGGAACCAACGTGGTTGGTGGTGTGACCCCAGGAAAAGGTGGTCAAGAACATTTGGGGAAACCGGTTTTCAACACAGTTGAAGAAGCTGTAAAAGAAGTTGGGGCCGACACCACTATTATTTTTGTTCCACCCGCATTTGCTGCGGATGCCATTATGGAAGCTGCAGATGCAGGAATCAAGGTAATAATCACCATTACTGAAGGTATTCCTGTTGCGGATATGGTAAAAGCCAACGATTATATCAAGGATATGGACTGTACATTGATTGGTCCAAACTGTCCAGGTGTAATTACCCCAGGTGAGGCAAAAGTTGGTATTATGCCAGGATTTGTCTTCAAAAAAGGAAAAGTCGGTATCGTTTCAAAATCTGGAACATTGACTTACGAAGCTGCGGACCAAGTAGTTCGTCAAGGATTGGGAATCACAACGGCTATCGGAATTGGTGGTGACCCTATCATCGGAACTACAACCAAAAAAGCTGTTGAGCTTTTGATCAACGACCCGGAAACGGAATGTGTTGTTATGATCGGTGAAATTGGAGGTCAATTGGAAGCCGATGCAGCAAAATGGTACAAAGAAAGTGGAAGTAAAAAACCAGTTGTAGGTTTTATTGCTGGTGAAACCGCTCCTGCCGGACGTACTATGGGGCACGCTGGTGCCATTGTAGGTGGTAGCGATGATACCGCCCAAGCCAAGAAAAAAATTATGCGTGATTGTGGCATCCACGTTGTGGATTCCCCTGCGGAAATTGGCGTAAAAGTGAAGGAAGTGGTTGGGTAACCAACCGTTAAAACCATACTAAATCCCGTTTTATGCGGGATTTTTTTTCGTCTAAACATAAAACAACAACTATATTTGGTTAATAACCATTCAAACACCATCATTATATGCAACTTTTGGAAGGGAAAAACGTAATTATAACTGGGGCCAGTAGAGGAATTGGTAAAGGAATTGCCGAAGTATTTGCAAAACACGGAGCAAATGTCGCATTCACGTACAGTTCCAGTGAAGCTCCAGCCTTGGAATTGGAAAAGGAATTGACCGAAATGGGCGTTAAAGCCAAGGCCTATAAGAGTAATGCAGCCAGTTTTGAAGAATCCGAGGCACTTGTAGCCAAGGTTTTGGAAGATTTTGACGGGAAAATCGATGTGCTGATCAATAATGCTGGAATTACCAAGGACAATTTATTGATGCGTATGGGGGAAGATGATTTTGATAAAGTGATTGAAATCAACCTGAAATCTGTGTTCAATATGACCAAAGCGGTTCAGCGAACTATGTTGAAGCAGCGTAAAGGCTCCATCATCAATATGAGTAGCGTGGTAGGTGTAAAAGGTAATGCCGGACAGACCAACTATGCGGCCTCTAAGGCAGGTATGATCGGTTTTACAAAATCCGTGGCCTTGGAATTGGGGTCTAGAAACATCCGTTGCAACGCCATTGCTCCCGGTTTCATCGAAACTGAAATGACTGAGAAATTGGATGAAAAAACCGTTCAAGGTTGGAGAGAAGGTATTCCATTGAAACGAGGTGGAAGCCCTGAAGATGTTGCCAATGCCTGTGTATTCTTGGCATCCGACCTATCCGACTACGTAACAGGACAGGTATTGAACGTTGATGGTGGAATGTTAACATAGATGAATGGAGTTGAGCACGGTACTTCTTATTGTTTTAGCAGTTGCTGCC
Source organism: uncultured Allomuricauda sp. (assembly GCF_947258355.1). Taxonomy (GTDB): domain Bacteria; phylum Bacteroidota; class Bacteroidia; order Flavobacteriales; family Flavobacteriaceae; genus Flagellimonas. The sequence goes on along the minus strand of NZ_CAMYIC010000015.1, from coordinate 37,804 downwards.
GCGCTTACCCTTGTTTATTTCCAATACTTCTATAAAAACCCAAGAAAGGGTTCACTAAATATTATATTGGCCGCATTAAGGTTTGTAACCTTGTTTTGCGGCCTTTTACTTTTGATAAACCCGAAGTTTATCAGCAAGGATTATTTTGTTGAAAAAGGTAATTTGATTCTGTTAGTGGATAATTCCACTTCCATGCAAGATGCTTCATCCGAAGCTGAAATTTCCCAAGCTATCGAAGAAATTAGGCAGAATGAGGCTTTGCGGGAACGCTTTACCATTCATCAATATGGATTTGGCAATTCCATTTCCGACACTGACTCTATTCAATTTGATGAAAGCAACACCGACGTTTCCAATGCGCTAGCTACTTTGAATGATGTTTTTGTGAATGGTAACAACGCTATTGTACTGTTTTCGGATGGAAATCAAACCCTGGGTAGGGATTACGAATACATCAAACTAAATGAAAATTCATCCGTGCACCCTGTTGTGATAGGGGATACAACGCAGTATGAAGATATTTCCATTGGGCTCATCAATGTGAACAAATATGCCTTTTTACGAAATAGTTTCCCTATAGAATCCACGATTAGATACCAAGGGAACAGACCAGTATCCAGTACAGTAACTATTTCCATCAACGGAAGTAGGGTGCATCAAGAAAGGGTAAACCTCAGTGCAACCAAGAACAGTCAAACATTGAATACCTTGGTCGAGGCACAAAGCGTGGGCATCAAAACCATCAAAATTGAAGTAGGAGCTTTGGAAAATGAGCGTAATACCGCCAATAATTCCAAGGAAACAGCCATTGAGGTGATTGATGAAAAAACAAATGTTGCCATCGTTTCCGATATGCTCCATCCGGACATCGGCGCATTGAAAAAGTCTATTGAATCCAACGAGCAACGCTCCGTAACTCTTTTAAAACCAAGCGTTGGTCAATCAGAATTGGAGGATATGGGATTGATTATTCTGTATCAACCCAACCGAAACTTTAGAAACATATACGAATTTTTGAATAATTCAGGTGCCAACTATATGACCATTACAGGCAGTAAAACGGATTGGAACTTTTTAAATCAGATTCAAGAAAGTTTTACCATTTCAGGGAGCCGACAATCTGAGGATATTTTACCCGTCTTGAACAATGCCTTCGGTTTATTTGGGTTGGGCAATTTTGCGGTGGATGCATTTCCGCCTTTAAAGGGTACCCTTGCCGATATTCAATTGAACAAGGAAAGTGAAACCTTAATGTTCCAACAGTTGCAGGGCATCAACTTGGAAAAGCCCCTATTTGTGATTTTGACTGAATCCAACAGAAAAGAAGCTGTACTTCTTGGAGAGGATATATGGCGCTGGCGTGCACAGGTGTACCGAAACGAACAAAGCTTTGACACTTTTGATGAATTTATCGGGAATTTGATGGTGTATTTGGGCTCCAACAAACAACGAAATCGTTTGGAATTGGATTACGAATTGGTTTTTGACAATGCAAGCATGGCCAAAATCAGGGCTTCGTATTTTGATGAAAGCTATCAGTTCGATGCCAACGCAAACATTTTCATCAGTATAAAAGGAAAACAAAACGAGTTTACACGTGTATCGCCCATGTTATTGAAGGGCTCCTTTTATGAAATTGACTTGAGTGACCTAGAAGCTGGGGAGTATGAGTTTACCGTGACCGTTCAGGATGAGAATTTGAACCGCTCGGGAACTTTCAGGATTTTGGATTTTAATCCAGAAAAGCAGCTCAATTCATCTAATTACAAAAAAATGGAACGTTTAGCTCTTAAAAATAATGGCAAATTATACTTTTTGAACCAGGTGCAAACGTTGCAATCCAACTTAAGTTCCGATCAACAGTTCCTTCCTGTTCAAAAGAGCAGGGATAATGTTGTATCTTTAATAGATTTCCGTATTTTACTCGGACTGATAGCTCTTTCTTTAGCATTGGAATGGTTTATCAGAAAATATAATGGATTAATATAAATTAAAAAGAAAAATGGATAGATTACCCAAGATTGCATTACCAGCTTTAGCAGCAGTAATATTCTTAATTATTATCATTTCAAAATCCGCCATCACCATTGGATCAGGTGAAGCAGGAGTACTGTACAGAACTTTTGGCGGGGGTGTGGTTACGGAGGAACCACCATTAGGTGAGGGCTTCCACTTGGTTGCGCCTTGGAACAAGGTCTATATTTATGAAGTAAGACAACAAGAAGTTTTTGAAAAAATGAAAGTACTTTCCTCTAACGGATTGGACATTCAATTGGATGCATCGGCTTGGTTCCAGCCCAAATATGAAGTTTTAGGAAAACTGCACCAAGAAAAAAGTGAGCAATACAAAGATCGTATTCTGCTTCCTGCTATTCGTTCTGCTGCACGTAGCGTTGTAGGTAGATATACACCCGAACAATTGTACTCCAGTAAAAGAGATGCGATTCAGCAAGAGATTTTTGAGGAGACAAAAAACATTGTGGATGGCCAATACATTCAATTGAATGAAATTTTGGTGAGGGATGTAACCTTACCAGCAACTATCAAGGAAGCCATTGAACGTAAGCTAAAACAAGAGCAAGAGTCATTGGAGTACGAATTTAGATTGGTGACAGCTGAAAAAGAAGCTGAAAAAGTTCGAATTGAAGCACAGGGTAAGGCAGATGCAAACCGAATTCTAAGTGCATCATTAACAGATAAAATATTGCAGGATAAGGGTATTGATGCAACTATCAAGCTTGCTGAGTCACCAAATGCAAAAGTAGTTGTTGTCGGATCCGGCGATGATGGATTGCCATTAATTTTGGGAAATAACTAAATTCCGCTTTTTTGATATAAAAATATATCCTATTTTTGAAGCCTAATGAGAAACAAAAACACACATCATCATTTTTATACTTGCCCTCAAGCGAGATAGAAATGTATTGTTGTTTTTAAAATATATTCTAACCCGTTTGAGAAATCAAACGGGTTTGTTTTTTGTACCCATTTGGTTTTTCAGACAAAACGATTGAAAAATGACAAAAATTAGAATTGCTGTCCAGAAAAGCGGCCGTTTAAATGAGGATTCCCTCAAAATTTTAAAAGACTGTGGAATTTCCATCGACAACGGAAAGGATCAACTGAAAGCCACTTCCCGTAATTTTCCCTTGGAAGTATTTTACTTACGGAACGGTGATATTCCTCAATACTTGCGTGACGGAGTAGTGGACATCGCCATAATTGGTGAAAATGTATTGATCGAAAAAGGTAAAGACATTTCCATTGCAGAACGATTGGGTTTCTCTAAATGTCGGGTTTCACTTGCCATACCAAAGGGTGAAACCTATAATTCCATTAAAGATTTTGAAGGTAAAAAGATAGCTACTTCATATCCGAATACGGTCAAGGAATACTTAGCTTCAAAAGGTGTGACTGCTGATTTGCATATTATCAACGGTTCGGTGGAAATTGCCCCCAACATTGGTTTGGCTTATGGAATTTGTGACATTGTTTCCAGTGGCAGTACACTCTTTAAAAATAACCTGAAAGAAGTGGAGGTAATGCTGAAGAGTGAAGCCGTATTGGCCGTATCGCCCACCATTTCCGAAGAGCGCAAGGAACTGTTGAAGAAAATCCAGTTCAGGATCAAGTCGGTTTTACAAGCGAGACAGAACAAATATGTGTTGATGAACGCACCGAACAACAAGTTGGATGAAATCATTTCGATTCTTCCGGGAATGCGTAGTCCCACGGTTTTGCCTTTGGCCGAAGAAGGTTGGAGTTCCGTGCACACTGTAATTAATCGCGAGACCTTTTGGGAGGTGATCGATGAACTGAAAGGAGCTGGCGCTGAGGGTATTTTGGTTTGTCCTATCGAAAAAATGGTACTTTAATGCAACGATTTAATTACCCACAACCCAAGGAATGGGACGAAATTTTAAAGCGTTCTACCCAGACTGTATCCGATATCGAGGAGATTGTCTACAGCATTTTTAAAGAGGTACAAGCCGATGGTGATACAGTCATCAAAAAATATACAACCCAATTTGACAAGGTATCTCTGGATTCTCTTTTGGTGACTGATAACGAAATTGAACAAGCAACCAATGTTGTTTCTGATGGGTTGAAGCAAGCTATCAGTCTCGCAAAATCCAATATTGAAAAGTTTCACGCTGCGCAGAAAACATCAAAAGTTGCAGTGGAAACACTGCCAGGTGTGGAGTGTTGGCAGGAAAAACGTCCGATTCAAAAAGTGGGATTGTACATTCCGGGTGGAACAGCACCGCTATTCTCAACCATTTTGATGTTGGCCATTCCAGCAATACTAGCTGGGTGTAAAGAAATTGTGCTTTGCAGCCCTCCGGATCAAAATGGTGAAATCAATCCAGCAATTTTATATGCGGCTCAACTGTGTGGCGTAACGCAAATCTTTAAGGTTGGAGGAATTCAGGCTATTGCAGGGATGACTTTTGGGACAGAAAGTATTCCGAAAGTGTATAAAATTTTTGGACCAGGTAATCAATACGTGACTGTTGCAAAGCAATTGGCCACTAAATATAATGTAGCGATTGATATGCCCGCAGGCCCTAGTGAGTTGTTGGTGGCTGCTGATGATACGGCCAACCCTGCTTTTGTTGCTTCAGATTTATTAAGTCAGGCCGAGCATGGCGTGGACAGTCAAGTTATATTGGTCTCCACATCGGAAAACTTGATTCAAGCTGTTGAAAAAGAAATCGAAAATCAGATTCAACAATTACCTAGAAAGGATATCGCCCGTAAATCCATAGGCAACAGCAGGTTGATTTTGGTCAAAGACGATAAAGAAGCCATGGCTCTAATCAACGAATATGGCCCGGAACATTTTATTGTTTGTGTGGATAACGAGGATTATTATCTCGAGAACATTCAGAATGCGGGTTCGGTTTTTATTGGTAATTACACGCCAGAAAGTGCTGGTGACTACGCATCAGGGACCAATCATACTTTGCCCACCAACGGTTATGCAAAACAATATAGCGGTGTAAATCTGGACAGTTTTATGAAAAGTATGACCTTTCAAAAAATATCCGAAAAGGGTATCAAAGGCATTGGAACTGCTATTGAGTTGATGGCGGAAGCGGAAGGATTGCAAGCACATAAAAATGCAGTAACCTTGAGATTAAAAAGTCTGAAATAATGGAGGGGTTTGATTTAAATAAATTGGTCAGAGAGTCGGTTCGCAAATTGCAACCGTACTCATCAGCACGCGACGAATATGTCTCCGATTGTTCTGAAATGATATTTTTGGACGCCAACGAAAACCCTTTCGATAATGGGGTCAACCGCTATCCGGACCCATATCAGCGTAGCTTAAAATCGCTGTTGGCAGAGCAGAAAGGAGTATCTGAAAATCAAATATTGCTCGGGAATGGGAGTGACGAAGTACTGGATTTGATTTATAGGGCCTTTTGTGAGCCGAATAAAGACAACATTATCACTTTACCGCCTACCTACGGCATGTATAAGGTGTTGGCAGGAATCAATGCTGTGGAGAACAAGGAAGTTCTTCTAACTGCTGATTTTGAGCCGAATGTGGATGAAATTCTAAAAGTTATTGACGCCAATTCAAAGTTGCTTTTTATTTGTTCACCCAACAATCCCACCGGTAATTCCTTTAAAAAGAAAAGGATTGAAAAACTATTGAAGTCGTTCAATGGACTGGTGGTGATTGACGAGGCATACATTGATTTTTCAAAAGATGAAAGTTGGTTGTCGCAACTCGAAAATTATCCCAATTTAATTGTGACCCAAACCCTATCAAAAGCTTATGGGTTGGCAGGCATTCGCTTGGGCATATGCTATGCATCTGAAGAAATTATAGGTGTTTTAAATAAAATTAAACCGCCTTATAATGTCAACCAATTGACACAGCAACGTGCATTAGAGCGGGTTTTGAACCAAGATTTGGTAAATCAGGAAGTAAAACTGATTCTTGAAGAGAGAACCGAATTGATTAAGGCATTGGATGGTTTGGAATTTGTTTCAGAATTATATCCAACCGATGCCAACTTTGTGTTGGCCAAAGTGGATGATGCTAACAAACGCTACCAACAACTATTGGAAAAACAAGTGGTAGTGCGAAACCGGAGTACACAGCCACTCTGTGAAAATACTCTACGATTTACCGTGGGGTCACCTGAAGAGAATAAAAAATTGATAGCTATCTTAAAAGAATTGAACTAATGGGCAAAAAAGTACTATTCATTGATCGTGATGGAACCATCATCAAGGAAACTGCTGATGAGCAGATAGATGCCTTTGAAAAGATGATTTTTTATCCCAAGGCATTTACATACTTAGGAAAAATTGCCAAGGAATTGGATTATGAATTGGTGATGATTACCAATCAAGATGGGCTGGGCACCGATATTTTTCCAGAAGACACCTTTTGGCCCGTGCACAATTTCATCATCAAATCCTTTGAAAATGAAGGTGTAGTGTTTGATAATGTTTTTATCGATAGGACATTTCCAAAAGATAATGCGGACACCCGTAAACCGGGTACAGGAATGTTGACCTCTTATTTTTCTGATGAATATGATTTGGCAAATTCATTTGTGATTGGTGACAGGTTAACCGATGTGGAATTGGCCAAAAATCTGGGTGCCAAAGGGATTTTCATTAATGACGAAACTCATTTGGGTACTGGAGAAACCACAGTAAAGCACGAAGAACTGGAGGACTACATTGCTTTGGAAAGTAACGATTGGGAAAAAATTTACGAGTTCTTAAAATTAGAGAATCGTATTGCTGAAATATCCCGAAAAACCAACGAGACCGATATTCAAATAAAAATCAACCTAGATGGAACGGGAAAAAGTGACATCAATACCGGTTTAGCCTTTTTTGACCATATGTTGGACCAATTGGCCAGACATGGACAAATGGACTTGGATATCAAAGTAGATGGTGATTTAGAGGTGGACGAACATCACACCATTGAAGATACCGCCATTGCTTTGGGCGAACTTTTTTCTAAAGCCCTCGGCAACAAACTCGGTATAGAACGCTATGGGTTTGCTTTACCTATGGATGATTGTTTAGCACAGGTCGCCATTGATTTCGGTGGCCGAAATTGGTTGGTATGGGATACCGAATTCAAGCGTGAAAAAGTGGGTGATATGCCAACGGAAATGTTTATGCACTTTTTTAAATCGTTTACCGATGGCGCCAAAGCCAATTTGAATATCAAGGCCGAAGGAACCAACGAACACCATAAAATTGAGGCCATATTCAAGGCTTTTGCCAAATCCATTAAAATGGCGGTGAAACGGGATGCCGAAAAAATGGTATTGCCATCAACTAAAGGAATGCTATAAAAAGTTAGAAGTACGAAATACAAAGTTCTAAGTAGCCGAATGAGAAAAGATTTAAAAGACAGAACAAAAGCATTTGCCATCACAACTTGGAACTTGTGTTCAAACATTCCAAAATCTAGAGAGTTTAATGCCTATGTGAATCAATTGATTAGGTGCTCTAGTTCTGTTGGTGCAAATTATAGAGCTTCTCAAAGAGCAAAATCACGAGCAGATTTTATCAACAAGCTTAAAATTGTAGAAGAAGAGATTGATGAAAGCATGTACTTTTTAGAACTTTTAATGGAAATAAGTAGAGATAATTTAGCCGAAATGAAAGCATTGCATACCGAGGCAAGTGAGATTTTGGCAATTATTGTTTCATCTATCAAAACTGCACGGTCAAATGGTAAATAAATTTGAGTTGAAAACACTTCGTACATCTAACTTCAAACATTGTACTTCGCTATGAAAATAGTCATAATCGATTACGGTGCCGGAAACATCCAAAGCATTATGTTTGCCATAAAACGGCTAGGATTCGAAGCTGTTTTGAGTCATGATGCCGATGAAATCCGCAATGCCGATAAAGTGATTTTTCCTGGGGTAGGTGAGGCCAGTTCAGCTATGGTGAAATTAAGGGCTACTGGTTTGGACAAAGTAATTCCAACTTTGAAACAGCCTGTTTTGGGCATCTGTTTGGGCATGCAGCTCATGTGTCACTCATCCGAAGAGGGGAATACCGAAGGTTTGGGTATTTTTGATTTGGATGTTGTGAAATTCTCCAATGCTGTCAAAGTTCCTCAAATTGGATGGAACCAAATTTCAGATTTAAAAAGTAGGCTGTTCACCAACATTCCTCAGAAATCCCACATCTATTTAGTGCACAGTTTTTATGCGCCGATTGGAGTGGAAACCATTGCTACCTCAGAATATGATGTGGAATATAGTGCCGCTTTACAGAAAGATAATTTTTATGGGGTACAATTCCACCCCGAAAAGAGCAGCAATATCGGAAGTGAAATCCTGCAAAACTTCTTAAACTTATAACATGAGAATCATTCCAGCCATAGATATTATTGACGGGAAATGTGTGCGACTCTCCAAAGGCGACTACAGTACCAAAAAAGTCTATAACGAAAACCCATTGGAGGTTGCCAAGGAGTTCGAAGCTCACGGTATCAAGCACCTGCATTTGGTGGATTTGGACGGAGCTAAATCCAAGCATATTGTCAATTACAAAGTTTTGGAAAACATTGCCTTAAAAACCAGTTTGCAAATTGATTTTGGAGGCGGGTTAAAATCGGGGGATGACTTGCACATTGCCTTTCAAAGCGGTGCACATCAAATTACTGGCGGAAGTATTGCCGTAAAAGATAGGGAAACTTTTTTGAGCTGGTTGTCGACCTATGGGGCCAGAAAAATTATTCTGGGTGCCGACGCCAACAATGAAAAAATAGCCGTTTCAGGTTGGCAAGAAGAATCAGATTTGGAATTGATTCCGTTTGTTCAACAATATCAATCGGATGGAATCGAATATGTGATTTGCACGGACATCAGCAAGGATGGCATGCTACAGGGTCCTGCATTTGACTTGTATCAAAAAATGTTATCCGAAACCAAAAAAGGCTTAAATTTAATTGCCAGTGGTGGAATCTCCACTTTTGACGAACTTCCCAAACTTGCCGAGATTGGTTGTGAAGGCACAATCATAGGAAAAGCCATTTATGAGGGCAAAATCAGTTTAAAACAGTTGGAACAATATATTCTAGAAAATGGATAAAGAAAGGGAACTCCAGGAAGAATTGGTTTGGAACGCAGGCTATAGAATGAAAGAAAGTCTGCGAATGATCAAGATTTGTTTAGACCAGTTGACAGAAGAGCAAGTTTGGCAAAAACCAAATGAATCGACCAACAGTATAGCAAACCTTATTCTTCATCTGTGCGGGAATATTACCCAATATGGAATTGCTTCAATTCAAGGCTTGGAAGATGAACGTAAACGGGATGAGGAATTTTCTACCGAGTCCGGTTATACCAAAGCAGAGCTGATTAAAAAACTGGAAGACACGATATCCGATGCCAAAAGAGCTTTTTACGATGCTCCGATAAACGAGCTATTGCGTAAAAGAAATGTTCAGGGTTTTAACTTTTCCGGTGTGGGCAACATTATTCATGTTACGGAGCATTTATCCTACCATACAGGTCAAATTGCCCTGTATACCAAATTGTTGAACAACCAAGATCTGGGTTTCTATTCTGGAGTTAACTTGAATGTGAAGAACGAATAAAATGCTTACAAAAAGAATCATACCCTGTCTCGATATTAAAAACGGACGTACTGTAAAAGGAATCAATTTTGTTGACCTCCGTGACGCAGGAGATCCTGTGGAACTGGCATCCATTTATGCCAAAGAAGGTGCCGATGAATTGGTGTTTTTGGATATTTCCGCCACCGAAGAAAAAAGAAAGACCTTGGCCGAACTGGTCTATCACGTTGCGGAGACGATCAATATTCCTTTCACCGTGGGCGGAGGCATTTCTTCCGTGGAAGATGTTGATATCCTTCTTAAGAATGGCGCTGACAAAGTTTCCATCAACTCATCAGCGGTAAAAAGACCTGAATTGATCAATGAATTGGTGGCTAAATTCGGTTCACAATGTATCGTTGTGGCCATCGATGCTAAACAGATTGATGGACAATGGAAAGTCCATTTGGTAGGAGGGAAGGTTCCCACTGAACTGGACCTTTTTGAATGGGCCAAGGAAGTAGAGAAGCGAGGAGCAGGGGAAATTTTGTTCACTTCCATGGACCACGATGGTACCAAGAATGGCTTCGCAAACAAGGCGCTGGCTGAATTATCTAAGTTGGTCAATATTCCTGTGATTGCCTCTGGTGGAGCTGGAACCATTACACATTTTACTGATACGTTTAAGGATGGAAAGGCTGATGCCGCTTTGGCTGCCAGTGTTTTTCATTTTAAGGAAATCGAAATTAATACACTCAAACAAGAATTAAAGGAAGAAGGAATTCCTGTAAGGATATAATAATCACATCTCGATGCTCCTTCGACCGCCCCTTCGACTGCGCTCAGGGTGACAGCTCAGGATGACATCTCGATGTGACAGCTTAAGAAAGATATACAATGCAAATAGACTTCAATAAAAATTCAGACGGACTTGTACCAGCCATTGTGCAAGATGCTAACACCAAAAATGTATTGATGCTGGGCTACATGAACCAGGAAGCGTTTGAAAAAACCCAAGAAACCCAGAAAGTCACATTTTTTAGCCGCACCAAACAGCGGTTATGGACCAAAGGCGAGGAAAGCGGTAACTTTTTAAACCTTGTCGACATGCAGATAGACTGCGATAACGATACGCTTTTGGTAAAAGTAAATCCCGTTGGTCCCACCTGTCACAAGGGAACTGACACCTGCTGGGCCGAGGAAAATGTTCAAGGCTATGGTTTTTTATCAACTTTGGAAGGAGTTATCGAATCCAGGAAAAACGACCAAGAAAATCCGGATAGTTATGTAGCCTCCTTATTCCGAAAAGGCATCAATAAAATTGCTCAAAAAGTAGGTGAAGAGGCTGTAGAAACAGTAATAGAGGCCAAAGACGACAACGAAGAACTCTTCTTGAACGAGAGTGCCGATTTATTGTTTCATTACCTGATTCTGTTGCAAGCCAAAGGTTATTCACTCGATGATATTGCCCAAGTGCTAGAGAAACGCCATTAAACAAATCCGTTAAGTTTTTTCTAAACGTTTAGCCTTTACAGCGAAATGCCGTAAATTTATGTAATGGCTATGAACACAAGAAAAGGGTTTCGTTTTACCAATTACGAGGCACCGGACCAAACTCCGTTCGAAAAACTCTTTGAGATTTTTCAGGAACTTGTTACCCATACTTCGGGTGATGTGGAGGAGGCGCTGGATTGGCTCCGTGAACTGGACAAGGAATACGATCTTACCGACGACGATTACACCATAGATGATTTTATAGAAGACCTCAAGGCCAAAGGATACATCCGTGAGGAATTTGACATGGATGGTCCACAAGGAGGCGAAGGGGAAGAGGGTGATGAGAATGGTGGAGGTGGAAGTCTCTCCATTACAGCCAAGCTTGAACGAATGATACGTCAAAGAGCCTTGGACCAAATTTTCGGAAAAATTAAACGGAGTGGTTCTGGGAACCACAAAACGGGTAAATCGGGTAAAGGTGATGAGCATACAGGTGAATTTCGAGAATACCGCTTCGGAGATTCATTGGAACATATCAGTATGACGGAGAGCCTCAAAAATGCCCAGGTGAATCATGGTTTGGATAATTTTTCACTTAGTGAAGAGGATTTGGTGGTGGAAGATACCATGCACAAAGCTCAGATGAGCACCGTGCTCATGATCGATATTAGCCATAGTATGATTTTGTATGGTGAAGACAGAATTACACCTGCCAAAAAAGTGGCGATGGCTCTCGCTGAACTGATTACCACCCGTTATCCAAAGGATACTTTGGATATTTTGGTTTTCGGAAACGATGCTTGGCCTATTCCGATAAAGGATTTGCCCTATTTAAAGGTAGGACCTTATCATACCAATACTGTTGCGGGTTTGCAATTGGCGATGGACATGCTCCGAAGAAAGCGGAATACCAACAAGCAAATTTTTATGATCACGGACGGGAAACCATCATGCTTACGACTTCCGAACGGTGACTATTATAAGAATAGCGTAGGCTTGGACGAGTATATCGTTGAAAAATGCTACGCCATGGCCCAACAGGCCAGAAAACTCCATATCCCCATAACCACCTTTATGATTGCAGAAGACCCTTATCTGATGCAGTTTGTGCGTGAGTTTACCAAAGCGAATAAGGGTAAGGCATTCTACACGGGCCTTAAAGGTTTGGGCGAAATGATTTTTGAAGACTACGAACAAAATAGAAAAAGAAGAATTAAAGGATAACACAACATATGAAATTGGATCACACCAAAATATCAACGCTAGGTGAACTAAAATCAGCTGGTTATACAAGTAAAAGCATTAAAGACGAACTAAGGGAGAACCTTTTGGATAAAATTTCCAAAGGAGAACAAGTGTTCGAAGGTGTCTGGGGATATGAAAATTCGGTAATTCCTGAATTGGAAAGAGCCATTTTATCCCGTCACAATATTAATTTATTGGGATTGAGAGGGCAGGCAAAAACCCGCTTAGCCCGTTTAATGGTGCAACTGCTGGACGAATGGATGCCCATAGTGGAGGGTTCAGAAATTCACGATGACCCGTTGGATCCCATTTCACGATATGCTACGGAGCTTATCAAAGAAAAGGGAGATGATACTCCCGTTAGTTGGGTTCACAGAAGCGAGCGTTTTTATGAAAAATTGGCCACACCAGATGTTACCGTAGCGGATTTGATAGGTGATGTAGACCCGATTAAAGCGGCCAATTTGAAACTTTCTTATGCAGATGATCGAGTAATCCACTTTGGTATGATACCAAGAGCCAACCGCTGTATTTTTGTAATCAATGAGCTCCCTGACCTTCAAGCAAGAATTCAAGTAGCCTTGTTTAATATACTGCAAGAAGGAGACATACAGATACGTGGATTTAAACTACGTTTGCATTTGGACATTCAATTTGTGTTTACAGCAAATCCTGAAGATTATACTAACAGAGGGAGCATTGTTACCCCATTAAAGGATAGAATCGGTTCACAAATTTTGACCCACTATCCGAAAAGCATCGAGATTGCGAAGAAAATCACAAAGCAAGAAGCGCAGCTCGACAAACGTCAATCAGATTTTGTGTATGTACCCGAAATTGCGATGGACCTATTGGAGCAAATCAGTTTTGAGGCCAGAAATAGTGAATACGTAGATGCCAAGAGTGGCGTAAGTGCCCGTATGAGCATTACCGCTTTTGAAAACTTATTGAGTACCGCTGAGCGTAGGGCCATTGTTGCCGGTGACAAAAAAACTACAGTCCGCTTAAGTGATTTTATGGGCGTGGTGCCATCCATCACAGGAAAAATTGAATTGGTATATGAAGGAGAGCAGGAGGGAGCAGGTTCCGTTGCGGAGAATCTGATAGAAGATGCTGCAAAATCTCTATTCCCAAATTACTTTCCCAAAATTGACAAACTTCAACGTAAAGAAGAAGAAAACGAATATGATGAATTGGTGAGCTGGTTTTTTGATGGAGAAGGCTTTGACCTTTTGGACGACGAAAAAGAAGAGGATTATAAATCCAAATTGGACTCCATTGGCCCATTGAATAATTTAATGAAAGAATACCAACCGGATATTTCCAAAGAAGATACTTATTTCTTGAAAGAGTTATTACTTTGGGGATTGGTTGCCCACAAAAAACTTAGTAAACATCGTTTTCAGCAAGGCTATCAGTTCAAGGATCTCTACGGAAGCTACATCAGTGGCCTATAGATTAGTGCCAAATATTTAAATTGTCGTTATAGTTTTCAAAATTATAGACTCCAATAAATTTTTTCCTTAGCCAAAATGTATACAAGGTCAAGATTGGCAATATGCTATGAAGAACAAGAATCAATGTCGCCATGGTTTTAAAATTAGCTGGAATTACATGTTTCTCGTATACTTCTATAGAGTTGAACACCATTGCGGTATCATAAATTTTGAAAACATACACAATCAAGATGGCATACAAAATGTATTCGATGTTTCTCATTTTTGGGTCAGGAAGTTCATCTTCCGTAATCTTAAACCAGACAACATACAAATAAAGAAAATGGACCGATGTTAGAAGCGGAAGAATATAGTTATCAGGTTTTAAGAAGTAGAATTGATTCGTATAAACTCCATAAAAACTTAATACGACCAAGGCTAATAAAACTGCTACACTAGCTAGGATATTCCTTTTCCAAGTGATGATTTTAGAAATGGTATTCATGTCAAATTTAGATTTGGGACTCATATTCAATATAAAGAACGGGCTTTTTTAGAGTACTATTTTAACAAAATCGATGACTAGCCAACTATGTTGGATAATCCGAAAAATCCGACATGAAAGACGTGAAAAATGATATGAAAATGACTTGTCTAATCAAACAAATCTGACGACAAATAACGGTCGCCTCTGTCGCACACAATTGAAACAATAACCCCGCTCTCCATAGTTTCTGCTAAACGTAGTGCCACTGTTGCCGCGCCACCACTACTCATGCCAGAGAATATACCTTCTTCTTTAGCCAGTTTTTTGGCCATCTCAGTAGCTTCTTGTTCGCTGACCTCCATTACGGTGTCAACTTTAGCTGGATTAAAGATTTTTGGAAGATATTCTTTTGGCCATTTTCGTATGCCAGGAATTTTAGATTCATCTGTAGGCTGTACACCAACAATTTGAACATTTGGGTTTTGTTCCTTTAAATACGTAGATGTACCCATGATAGTGCCTGTTGTTCCCATGCTGGATACAAAATGGGTGATTTCCCCATTCGTATCCCTCCAAATTTCGGGGCCTGTGGTTTTGTAGTGTGCTTTCCAATTATCATCATTGGAAAATTGGTTCATCATTATAAAACCTTCTTCTTTAACCTTGGCTTCCGCATAATCGCGAGCTCCTTCGATACCTACATCTGCAGATGTTAAGGTAACTTTTGCCCCATAAGCACGCATGGTCTGTACACGTTCTTTTGTTGAGTTTTCGGGCATCACCAATTCAATGTCAAGACCAAAAATTCCAGCGATCATAGCCAACCCAATACCGGTATTTCCACTTGTGGCTTCGATTAATTTGGTTTCCTTGGTAAAATCCCCTCGTTCCAAGCCACTTTTGATCATATTGTAAGCGGGCCTGTCCTTAACACTTCCGCCAGGATTATTTCCTTCAAGTTTAAATAGGATTTTTACGTTTGGATTGGTATTCAATACTCTGGATTCCACCAAAGGTGTGTTTCCAATAAGATCTAGTATGCTATTAGACATTTGGGATTGTCTTTATTTTAATTTCTGGTTTATGATAAACGGTTGAATTAGGAGGAACCGAGGCAGTTATCCATGCGTTTCCACCAATAATGGAATTGGCACCAACAACAGTGTCTCCACCTAAAATCGTTGCGTTGGCGTATATGGTGACATTATTTTCTATGGTGGGATGGCGCTTAGTTTTCTCCAAGTTTTTGGCAACATATAGTGCACCAAGGGTAACACCTTGATAAAGTTTCACATTATCATGGATTATCGCAGTTTCTCCTATGACCACACCTGTAGCATGATCAATAAAAAATGATTTACCGATTTTGGCACCGGGATTTATGTCCACACCTGTTTGTCTATGTGCATATTCGGTCATCATACGGGGGATAAGTGGAACACCTTCTTTGTATAGTTCGTGGGCCAGTCGATAAATGGAAATAGCATAAAATCCAGGATATGCCATGTATATTTCTTGAAGTGACAATGAGGCTGGATCGCAATTAAGGATAGCTTCGGCATCCAAGTTTAGCTTTTCTAAAATTTCAGGAAGGTGCGAAACATATCCTCCCCAGAGCTCTTCGCTGGGTTTTTCCAAATCCCAGCACGCCATGTCCATTAATCTGTTGAATTGTCTTTCCAATAATTCCAAGTTGACCGCCACTGGTGTATTGGCATCAAATAGGGTATAAAAAAGCGTGTCTGTAAAATCCTCGGTTTCCTGCTTTAGTCTGAAATCTAAATAAGGGAGCTTTTTATGTCTGCTGAGTTCAGCGATGATTTTTTCCTTGTCCATACTGCAGTGTATTGTCTTAAAATTAGACAAATCCTTACCATGCGAAGGTATAAAAGGCTAACTTTAGATTAAAAATAACATTTTAGACACCAATGGGTGAAAATATTACGATTTCCAAAAAAGTTTTTGTTTTCTTGAACGAATTGAAAAACAACAATAATCGGGACTGGTTTGAAGCGCATAAGCCTGAATTTAAAAAACATCAATCCGAAGTCAAATCATTTCTTGAAGCAGCCAAACTCAACTTGAACCATCATGATGAGATTGAAAAAATGAAGCTGTTCCGTATTTACCGGGATGTTCGCTTTTCCAAAGACAAAACCCCCTATAAAACCCATTTTGCCGGGTTCTTTTCCAGATTGGGCGCACATTTACGAGGGGGTTACTACATTCACATCAAACCTGGAGAATCTTTTTTAGGTGCAGGTTTCTGGGCCCCAAACAAGGAAGATTTATTCCGCATACGAAAGGAATTGGAAATGGATGCGGATGAATTCCGGGAAGTCATCAATCAAAAAGAATTAAAAACCGTTTGGGGAACATTACGAGGAGAGGAATTAAAAACTGCTCCAAAAGGTTTTGACAAAGAGCATCCGAACATCGACCTGATTCGAAAAAAACAGTTCGTGTTCACGCGTCAACTTTCTGACGATGAAGTGCTTTCACCATCCTTTTTGAATCAGGCAGATGAGTCATATAGAGCCATACGCCCTTATTTTGACCTGATGAGCGATATACTCACCACCAATTTAAATGGGGAATCAATTTTGGAATAAGGCTTCTTCCTCCAAAAGTTGGACTTGGTCCTTTAGGCGTTCCACTACCATATTCATCATTCTTTTGTTCAAAGCAGAAGAATTGGTAATGTAATCGCGATATTCCTCCACGGTGAACTGGCCAATGATCATTCCCTTTAGGGAATTCCTAAATTTGATATCTTTTTGGATGGCCCTTTCGATATAGTGCAGCTTTTTCTCCAAGGAAAGTTCGTGAAAAACACCTTTGTGCTTATTCGCATAATTCTTGAAGGCCTCTACCAGTAAATCGTTTTGAAGTTTGATTACGGGGCGAAGCGTCTTGTTCTGAAAATGCTCGTCAAAACCCATTTGGCTGTTAAAATGTGACTTAGGAATATTTGGACGAATGTCCAATCGACGGTCGGATTGTGAATCCATGGTTGTGATTTTTAATAAAATTACAGAATGATTGACCGCACACTTTTAAATAGAGCAATAGTTGTCAACGATGTTATGAACAACAAAAAGAAGAAATCTTAGAAAATACTAGAGCAATTTAAAAATCCAATAAACCAAGAGACACAATATGCAGATTGAAAATTCGAGGAATAGCCAGTACCTGAACAACTGCGAAAAGCTAAAACGTTTTTTGAAGAATGTCATGTTTAAATATAATAAAAGGTGATGTAAATACCCATTTGATCATCCAAAAAACCAAAAACCTTATTTTTATACTTTGTGCTCAAATAGCGATACTTATGAAATTCGGAAAAGTAGACCACCCAGAACTTATTGATTTTACCATACCACCCGACCATCCTGATACTCCTGTAGTTTTGTCCAAAACCAAAACAGGTGCAAAGCCCAAAATTCATGTGGGCTGTGCCAAATGGAACCGGCAAGAACTCAAGAATTTCTACCCAAGAGGCACAAAGGATGAATTAGCTTATTATTCGACTCAATTTAATAGTATTGAATTGAACGCAACGTTCTATCGCATCTTTCCTGCAGAACAGTACGAGAAATGGCGTGACAAAACCCCAGAAGGTTTTAAGTTTTTTCCAAAAATGACCAACGAAGTCAGTCATTTGCGCCGAATGAACGATAAGGCACTGGAAGCTGCTGATCGTTACTTAGAGGTAACCCCTTTACTGGGGGATAAACTGGGCACCATTTTTCTGCAGATGCACAACAACTTTGGTCCCAAAAATTGGGATAGGGTAGTGCGCTTTGTGGAATATTGGCCCAAAGAATTCCCGTTGGCCATGGAGTTTCGACATACAGATTGGTTTACCGATGAAAAAGTAGCACAAGAATTGTATCACTTACTTGAAGAAAACAACATTGCCAATGTTTTGGTGGACACGGCAGGTAGGAGGGACCTGATGCATATGCGATTGACCAAGAACGAAGCATTTATTCGATATGTGGGCGCCAATCACGAATCCGATTACCCTCGTTTGGACGATTGGATCGATCGTTTGTCTTCTTGGAAATCCATGGGGTTGGAGAACATCCATTTCTTTGTGCATCAAAATCTTGAGCTGGAATCACCTCTATTGTCGGCGTATTTTATCAAGCAACTAAATGACAAATTGGACTTTGACCTGCACATTCCCAAGACCACTTTGCCACCTCAAAAGGGTTTATTCGATTAATACGGCCTAAATTGATCAAGTTTAAAATCTTGGCCTTTCAAAATTATTTACTCAACACTTGCCCTGTGTCAAATATTTCAAATTCATAATTCGCACCAATAAAAGGGGTTAACAAGAAAAATCTTCAGAGTATTGATTTAACTTTGCATGGAATTCTAAATGTTTCAACTATGCGATTTCATACAAGAAAATGGGTAAAGCCAGGGGATTTGAACGCCAATGGAACACTGTTTGGAGGTAAAGTCCTAGCCTGGATAGACGAAGAAGCTGTGTTGTACAGTATCATTCAGCTCGAGAACAAAAAAATCGTTACCAAATATATGTCCGAAATCAATTTCATGAGTACTGCCCAGGAGGGAGACATCGTAGAAATTGGTATTGAGGTCATAAAGTTCGGGGTCACCTCAATTTCGCTCAACTGTGAAGTAAGAAACAAGATGACCCACGAAAGTATTGTTACGGTCGACAATATTATTATGGTAAACCTGGATGACAATGGGAATCCCAAGGCCCACGGTAAAACAAAGATAGAATACGTTAAGGACCGTTTGGCCAAAAAGGAAAAAGAAGAGCAAAAAGCTACTTCTTAACCCATGGTTTTTGCTACGGCTTGGACTTCGTCCAATACCCGAAGTAAGTTGCCGCCCCATAATTTCGCTATTTCCTCTTCGGTATAGCCTCGTTTTACAAGTTCCAAGGTTACGTTGAAGGTTTCGGAAGCGTCAGACCACCCTTCGATGCCACCACCTCCATCAAAATCGGAGCTGATGCCAACATGGTCAATACCTATTAATTCTACCATGTAGTCGATGTGGTCCACAAAATCGGATACATTGACTGCTGGTGGAACATTAGGGTCGGTTTTGGCCATTTCTTCTCCAATGTTCATCACTTTTCGGTAATTGGCAAAGAACTCTTCACGTTGTTCATCGGTCAAGGAACCAAATTGGGAACGCTCGTACCACGGAACATCCAAAGAATCGGCTACTTTTTTATAGACTTCGGTCATATAAGCAGCTCGGGCTTCATGTTTTTCGGTATTCAAATAAGAGCTAAAAGCCACTGTCTGAACAACTCCACCGTTTTCCTTCATCAACATCAATTGCTCATCATCCAAGTTACGGCTATGGTCACAAAGTGCTCTGGCCGAGGAGTGTGAGGCTATAATTGGAGCTTTTGTAAGCTCTATCATTTGTTTTATGGCTTCTTTGGATGGATGGGAAACATCGATCATGATCCCCACACGGTTCATTTCAGCAACCGCTTGTTTGCCAAGCTCACTTAGCCCATTGTGTAGCCATATACTATCTCTTTCTCCTGTATTGGAGTCACTGAACTGGCTATGGCCATTGTGGGCCAAGGAAATATAGCGAGCACCTCGCTTTTGGTATTCTTCAATTTTTGAAAGATCCTCACCAATGGGATAGGCATTTTCCACACCGATCATAGCAACCTTTTTACCGGCCGCTACAATTCTTCTCACATCATCCGAGTTCAGCGCTAATTCAATTTGGTCCGGGGCAATTTCCTCACAAAGTTTGTGTATAGCTTCAAATTTAGAGATTGCGTTTTCAGAAGCTTTGGCATAACCTTCTGTTGTAAGGGTATCTTGTCCTGTGTACACCACTAACCAAGCTACGTCCAAACCGCCCTCTTTCATTTTGGGGAGGTTGACCTGGGTGTCCAAGTTTTGAGTGTAATTGATGCTGTCTGTAAAATTTTGCACGTTGATATCATCGTGGGTATCAATCGTAATCACGGAATCGTGGACCCGTTGGGCCTTTTCTTCCAAGGTTTCAGTCTTTTCTTGTTGTTTTTCTCCACAGGAGATAAATAGGGTAATACTTAGGAATAGATAAAAATATTTCATGGTTGGTTTTTTACACATACAAATAACGCAATTTGACAACAAAATCCGAATACTACGGAACATTAAATTGTAATCCCTCAGTATTATCAACATTTTTAGAATGATTAATAACCTTTATAGCAATAAGTTGGGAACACGCGAACTGTTAACGTATCTGGAAAAGTTGGAAATCGGATTGAGCTCATTCTCCTATGAAGAATTGGGCGTGGTTGAAGCTGGGGAACTAAAGAAATCCTTTGAAGTCTTTAAAATAGGACTGGAGAATAAGGTTTTTGGTGTTTCTGAGATGAAACAACTCGAAAGTATCTACGAAAAAGTAGGGATTCGAAGCCTTGACAGCAGACAATTGAACGAAACCGACAGTGGTAAACTTTTGTCATTGATTTATGCCCTGGAAGGCAAAACACTTTCCGAAGATCAAAAGGAGATAGTGGAAAAGATGAAAAAAATGGTTGAACAACCAAAAGAAGAAACTCAGGGTCTTTTTAAAAACAAAGACAGTATGTCCTCGGATTTTGAATTTATAGAAAAAAGCTTGCAAGCTGGATTTGCTACCCAAAACATTGATCTTGAACCGGTTTTGGAAGATTGCATGGGCCAAATGGAGCTGTTGGAAGAATTGGTTCGGGTGTTCAAGCAAAATATTTTTGAGTTCATTGGCAGTGCCAAAGTCAATCTTGTAAACGAAAACTTTAGTGAACTGGAGCTGTCCTGTCAGAAAATCATTCCTTCCCTGCGCATGATGAAGACTCATGGGCTTTTAGAGGTGACCCAACAAATTTCCAGACTTTGTAAAACCGATAAGGACTTAAAACATCTTTCTTTTTTATACGACCAGTTTCTGCAGGAATATCCCCGTATTCAAGAGAAGATAGATTTTGAAATGGAAATGTATAGGACTATGTAAAATACATCTATCATGGAAAACAACAATCTACCAAAGTATTTACAAAGCGTTTTTTACCCCTTGTTCCACCATGCCAAGGATATTGAATGCAGATTAATGCTACTAGACGAAATGTTGAAGGTAGGGGACAAGAAAGAAATTCCTTTTTTGGCGGAGTTGGAATCCCATGAAAACCCCAAAATAAGCAATAAAGCCTTTGAAATCAAAAGCAAATTGCAATCCAAATTGGGTCTCATTTCAGAAACAGAAAGAAGAAGATTGCCGATGAACCTTTGTTTTATCTATGATGAATTCAATATAAGACCGAGCAAAGTAGACAAAGACCTTGACTTTGAGATAGAACTGGATATTTTGAACATGAAACAAGAATAGGGTTTTACCAACTAAAATATGGTTTTCACCACATTTTTTAATCATGGAATAATCTTTAAAACGAATTAACGTTATACCTAAAACCCCGACAAATAAACCAAAGATTACAATGTTATACGATACCTACGGCGAAGAATACTTGGCATTTTTACAAGAACTGAACGAAATTTTGACAATAAACGAACTTGCCGAACTAGATTATTTATAGTATACAAACACCCCAAAATTTGTTACCATGAAAAACCATAACAAAGAGAATACTGCTTACTTGAATTTTATTCAAGATTTGAAAGACATGCTCACCGACTTCGATATTAGTCTTTTGAGCAAACCCTGATACTTAGGTGTATATCATGAAAAAGGGGATGTTGATGTCAACATCCCCTTTTTTATTTATAACAAATTAGCATTTACCCCAAGTATGATTTGAGTATCTTACTTTTTGAGGTATGCCTTAATTTTCTAATTGCTTTTTCACGAATTTGTCGCACCCTTTCTCTGGTCAAGTCAAAAGTGGTTCCAATTTCTTCCAGTGTCATGGAAGGTTGATCTCCTATTCCATAATAAAGCCTGACCACGTCTGCTTCTCTAGGGGAGAGCGTATCCAATGCCCTGTTTATTTCAGTATTCAGGGACTGGTGCATCAAACCTTTATCCGGTTTTGGAGAATCACCGGCATTCAAAACATCATACAAGTTGGAAGTTTCACCTTCCTTTAAAGGAGCATCCATGGACACATGCCGTCCAGTATTCTTTAATGATTGTTTTACCTCGGAAACCGTCATGTCCAGCTCTTTGGCAATCTCTTCCGGAGATGGTGGACGCTCGTGCGCTTGTTCCAAATAAGAGAAGGTCTTTTTTATTTTATTGATGGAACCAATCTTGTTCAAGGGCAATCGAACTACACGGGATTGCTCTGCCAATGCCTGTAGAATGGACTGGCGAATCCACCAGACCGCGTAGGAAATAAATTTAAATCCACGGGTTTCATCAAAACGTTTGGCCGCTTTTACCAACCCCACATTACCCTCATTAATCAAATCTGGTAATTTTAAACCTTGATTTTGATATTGTTTTGCTACCGAGACCACAAACCTAAGGTTGGCATTCGTCAATTTTTCCAAAGCAGCTTGGTCTCCGGCCCTGATCTTCTGTGCTAGCTCAACTTCCTCTTGCGCTGTTATCAAATCAATCTTACTGATATCCTGCAAGTATTTGTCAAGTGATTTAGATTCTCGGTTCGTGACCTGTTTGATGATTTTTAGCTGCCTCATTCTTATATCTGGTTTTACTAGTGTTACAAGCTATCATTATACATTATAATCTTCATTTTTCCAAGTCGAAAATGTTATTGTTATCAAAATGTTATGAGCAAACACGCCAAATACAATAAAATATGCTGTTTTTTTAATTGTTGATACAATTTTGATAGAAAAGCATCCGAGTATTGGTCTCAAGGATAAAAAACCGCTAATTTTGTAGGGTTTTTTATTTAAGAATCCATAATGCCATTTTTCCTTTGGAAGTAAACAAAACAGTCAAAAAGAAAACTTTATACGATTATCAGGAAGAAGATTTGAATAAAATCTTCAACCAGTTGGAAAAACTTCCCGATGGTACCAATATTTTGTACCAATTACCTACTGGTGGTGGTAAAACTGTGGTGTTTTCTGAGATTACGAGGCGGTTTATTGAGCAGACAGGTAAAAAGGTAATGGTACTTACCCACCGAATCGAGCTTAGCAAGCAAACCTCTAAAATGCTTCATGGATTTGGAGTTGCCAACAAGGTAATTAATAGCGAGGTAAAAGAACTTTACGACCAGGACGATTACATGTGCTTTGTGGCCATGGTGGAAACGTTGAACAATCGTCTGCAAGAAGAAAAGGTAAAAATCAACAATATTGGCCTTGTTATTATTGATGAGGCACATTACAATTCCTTTAGAAAACTCTTTAAATATTTTGAGGATTCAACTATTTTGGGCGTAACGGCAACACCATTGAGTTCCAACATCAAGCTCCCGATGAAGGATAATTACAAACACCTGATCATTGGAGAGTCCATACAATCGTTAATTGACAAGCAGTTTTTGGCCAAGGCCAATCTCTATAACTATGACGTAAGCTTAAGAACGCTTAAATTGGGCATCAACGGGGACTACACCGTAAAATCATCGGATGAGTTCTACAGCGCCCACAGTATGTTGGGGAAATTGCTCACCGCGTATGAAGAAATTGCCAAGGGTACCAAAACATTGATTTTTAATAACGGTATCAATACCTCTTTATATGTCTACGAAACATTTAAAAAAGCAGGGTACAATGTAAGGCACTTGGACAATAAGAATACGGCAACCGAACGAAAAGAGATTCTGGAATGGTTTGCAGAGACTCCAGATGCTATTTTAACCTCAGTAAGTATTCTCACTACAGGTTTTGATGAACCCACGGTGGAGAGCATCATACTTAACCGGGCCACACGCTCCCTAACACTGTACTTTCAAATGATTGGTAGGGGATCTAGGGTTTTGCCCAATAAAAATGAGTTCAATGTGATCGATATGGGTAACAATATCGCCCGTTTTGGACCTTGGGACGCACCAGTGGATTGGCAAGAAATATTTCATTTTCCAGATTTCTATTTGGAGAACATTAAGAATGATGAGGAAATTGAACGAGAGTTTGTTTACGAAATGCCGGAAGAACTACGTGCCAAGTTTAGCAAGTCCGACAACATTACCTTTGATGTAAAAGAGGAGTACAAGAAAATCTTTGCTCAGGGTAAAAAATCCAAAATTGTACTGGAGAAAAGTATTGAACAACATGCCCAGATATGTGTTGAAAATAGTGAGGATGTGTTCGATGCGCGTATTTTGGCCAAAGAGTTAAAGGATGAGATCCAATACCGTGTTAAGCAGTATTCCTACTGCATTATGAACAATACCAAAAACTACAAGGAGTGGCTGGAAGAGGACTATGAGCGAAAACTGCGTTCCAGCATCTCCAAAATGTTCGCCGCTAAAATGTAATGCTGGCTTGTTGGATTATTGGATGGCATGATTTTCATTTTGATGATTTAGCTTGGTTTTGAACTAGTACTTTAGTAGTTCCAACTTCGTACATTTACCCGTATGTCAAAAAAACTTCTTGTTATTGGTTATGTTTGGCCAGAGCCTTCAACAACAGCAGCCGGAGGTCGCATGCAGCAGTTATTGGAAGCGTTTCTGAATTTTGGTTATCAAATTACCTTTGCCAGCACTGCAAGTAAATCCGAATATAGCTTGGATTTGGAGGCCATGGGCGTTTCAAAGGCTGCCATACAGCTCAACCATTCCAGTTTTGATGATTTTGTGAAAGAACTTTCTCCCGACCTTGTGCTGTTTGATCGTTTTATTGTCGAAGAGCAATTTGGTTGGCGTGTCGCAGATTTTGCCCCTAACGCACTGCGTATGCTAAACACCGAAGACCTGCACTCTTTACGAAAGGCTAGGGAAGAGGTCCACAAAAAACAGCTGACTTTTAGTATAAGTGATTGGAAAAACCACCCCATGACCTTGCGGGAGGTCGCCAGTATTTACCGTTGTGACCTTAGCTTGATGATTTCCACATATGAAATGGAAATTCTTCAGCAAGAACTCCATGTTCCATCAAACTTATTATTGTATTTGCCCCTTATGGTTGATGTTTCGTCCATATCCGAGGTAAAATCCCCACCTTTTGAAACCAGAAATGGTTTTGTGAGCATTGGAAATGGCAAGCATGCACCCAATGTTGATGCGGTCAAGGTATTAAAACATGAAATTTGGCCCCGAATACGACAACAACTTCCCAATGCTGAAATCCATATTTATGGAGCGTATTTACCACAGCAGGTGACTGAAATGCACCATCCATCATCTGGCTTTTATATAAAGGGTTGGGCCGAAAATGTTGATGCTGTATTCAAAAATGCGAAAGTATTATTGGCTCCCATTCAATTTGGTGCAGGGATAAAAGGAAAATTATTGGATGGCCTAAAAACGGGTACGCCAAGTGTTACCACAAGTATTGGTGCAGAGGGTATGCATGGAGAACTACCATGGAACGGAACCATTACCGATGATTGGGATGAGTTTGCGCAAGCTGCTGTGAAATTGTATCAAAATCAAAAACTATGGGAAAACGCCCAAAAGCAGGGTTTTGAATTGCTTAGAGCTTTTTATGATAAAGAAATTTTCCAGAACCAACTTAAAAAGCAGTTACAACAAGTAACCCAATCTTTGGAAACCCATCGTCAGCTAAATTTTATGGGAAGACTGCTACAGCATCAAACCATGGCAAGCACCAAGTACATGGCCAAATGGATAGAGGAGAAGAATAGGAAGTAAGATATTCAACTTCTTCCCCAATCATTTTGTATACTCCATCTGGTCTACGATTTCCTCGTTTTTTAAAAACAAATCGGTATTAAGGTTGTTGGAAATATTCCTCCATTTTTTACCGCTAAAGCTATAAACATCATAAGAATGAATTTGCCCTTTGCTTATTGCCACCCAGTAAAAATCAAGCTCACCATCATCATTTACATCACCAACTTGTAGTTCCGTTAGATAAAGGGCTTTGTTTTTAGTACTGCTTTTGGCTGCAAGTGCACCGATTTTATCAGCTAGTGCCTTTCTTCGTTTTTCATTCTTCTCATTTTGCAGTTGAATAGTCAAACTAAGTATGTCAACATTTTGAATATTTTGATTTGTCAAAGATGACCAAGTCATTTTTTCATTATTAATCTTAGTATTAATGTAAACGGAACTGAATCCTTTATAATCATCCAATTCATAATCAATTCTTTTGATTACATCTTCATCAACAACAATTAAGTTGGCCTCATTGGATTTAAAGATGAATAAGTCTTGGTTTTGAAATTGCAATATACTTAGGTCATAATCTGCATTTATGTTGTCCAAGTCTTTTATAATCAATGAGTTTACATCCCACGTATTACCGTTTTTATAAAACCAATAAAAAAGCTTTTCGTTAGGCGATACATTGACGGCCCTGTAAAAATAAGTTCTGCCCTGATTCTTAAATTCTTTTAAAGTAAGTGGAAGATAGTACCTTTTATATTTTCCTTTATGGTTTGTCACAAGGGTATAGTCAATTAAATCGCGCATCAAATCAATCTGGATATTCTTTTTTGATTCTGGATACTCAGGATGTAAACTCATTAAACTATCTATCTTATCATCAATGTTTTGTGCACTCAAAATCGAAATCGACAAGAGAAAATAAAGCGTACACGATTTTCTTCGATTTATATTGATTTCTTGTACAATGGTGTCAAAATATGTTTGCAAATCGTTTGATGTTTAATTTGATGAATCGTTAATCTCGAAAATAAAAGTATTGAATAAACAAAAGCTCCTGATATTGAAATGAAATCAAAAGCGGTAGTAGTAGCCATAGAAATATTTTTAAGGCGTTTTCCCATAAAATAAATCTGTACCTCTATGACAGGTGTTACTTAAGTTATTCCTTCGTAAAATTCACTGTGGCTCCATGCTGTTTAAAAAGCATGGTGTTCTCTTCTGGATTAAAGGTCATTTTTATCCCTGCTGGAACAAACTCAAACTCATGTTTGTCAATAGCTTCCAATGTAAATGCTGGCTGGCCAGTAGCTCTCCCTTTTAACACACCTTCCTCAACGGTTATGGTAATATCCAAAGGAAACTCAGGAGCAGAATATACTCCAAGGTAAGCCTCCAATTGTTCTGGGGTCACTTCGTAGGTATTAAACTCGGGCATTTCAAAATCTTCATTATAAACCGTACTCAAAACCGCAATGGCTATACCGTTGGTGACCATATTGGCACCATTCGAAGTCATGGCGAAGGTGACATTTCCATCATCAAAATGACCAAACATGGAGGAAAAACCATCGATACCGCCTGTGTGGCCATAACTGGTTCGTCCACGAAACGGAAAACTGAACAACCCCAAACCGTAACCATCTTGAATGTTCTTCATTTGTTCCACATATTCCATCTTGAGCAGATCACCATTAAAAAGTGCATGACTGAACTTGACAATATCCGTTGGATTTGAAACTATGGCTCCGGCCCCTACCGGAATGGACATATCCGTCTCTGGTTGTTCTTGCCAACTATCCAAATACATGTATGATTTACATTCGTTATCCTTTGTTCCAATTTTATCGCCAACATAAGTATCGGAAAGTTCCAAAGGCTCAGCGATATATTCTTGGAGTAGTGCTGCATAGTCCTTTCCCATGCTTTTTTCCAAAATATAAGTCATCAATACAAAATTGGAGTTGCTATACTTAAACTTACTGTCGGGTTCAAAATCACTACCGGCTTTCACAATAATTTCCAACATTTCATCCTCCGTTTGCGGTTGGGTCATATAGGTTATGTATGAAGGGTCATCGGTAAAATTATGGATACCACTTCGGTTTCCCAGCATTTGTTTTATGGTGATTTTTGCTGCATTGGGGACTTGGGGGAAGAAATCATCCAATGTTTGGTCCAAAGCCAGTTTTCCTGTTTCAATGGCCTTAAATGCCAGTACAGTAGTGAATGTCTTGGAAATGGAGCCAATCCTATATCTGGATTCGGAAGTTGCCTGGGCTTCTGAAGCCACATCACAATAGCCTAAAGATCTTGTATAGACCAATTCCCCATTTTTAGAAACGGCGACACTGCCCATAAACTTGTCGTTTTCTTCGAGAAGATCAAAATATTGATTCAGTTTGGCTGCATCGAACTCTTGCGACCACGCTAAACAACTTGCCAACATTAATGCGGATAATATCCAATTTTTCATGTATAAATGGTTTAGTGTTTATTTTTTGATATAGCCAGGACCATGTACCACGCGGCCAGGCATATTGCCGGTATGTTTCCCATCCTTCAAAACTTGGGCACCGTTTACAAACACGTGGTGTACGCCTTCTGAGTATTGATGTGGGTTCTCAAAAGTGGCTTTATCGATGATGGTTTCTGGATCAAATAGGACCACATCGGCATAATTACCTTGGCTCAGGCTGCCCCGTTTTTTAATTTTCAGGTTGTTGGCTGGCAGTTGGGTTAATTTGTGCACAGCTTCTTCAAGCGATATGACCTTCTCCTCCCTTACATATTTACCCAACAAACGGGCTACGTTGCCATAGGTTCTGGGGTGTGTACTCGATTTCAGGAACACCCCTTCCGTGGCAGGAGAACCGGCATCGGAACCAAAACTCATCCAGGGCAGAGCAATCTGCTTTTTTACGTTTTCTTCGGACATTAAAAAATAGATGGTACCCACACGACTGCCATCCTGCACCACCAAATCCATCGCAGTTTCCTCAGGTGAGGTGCCTCTCATTTCGGCAACTTCCTTTAATGTTTTTCCTGTGAGGTATTTTAAGGAATCTGCTTTAAACCCCACTAGTAGGATTTTACTAGGGTCGCCTGCGGCTTGCATCAAACTTTCCCATTCATCGGTGGGCGTGGTCATCTCTTCTTTTACTTTTTTTCGAATTTCAGGGTCTTGCAAGCGTTCTGCCCATTTTTCATACCCACCTTCCTGAACCCATGGTGGCATGGAGGCATCCAATCCTGTTGCTCCTGCTACATAATTGTACATGTCGGCAGTAATGTGGAGTCCAGCAGCATTGGCAGAGTCAACTTTGGCCACTACATCCTCAAACTTGTGCCAGTTTTCCTTACCGCTTTGTTTAAGGTGATAAATTTCAGCTCTGATATCGGCCTCATCTGCAATACGGATCAATTCATCCAAACTTTCCAACAAACGGGAGCCTTCACTCCGCATGTGACTGATGTACATTCCATCGTATTCAGCTGCAACCTTGCATAGTTCTATCAATTCTTCGGTACTGGAATAAAATGCAGGAGCATAAATTAAAGAAGAACCAACGCCTAAAGCACCTTCCTCCATCGCCTGCTTTACCATCAGCTTCATGGTATCCAGTTCCTGTGGGGTAGGGACACGATCTTCAAAGCCTACCATATTGATACGTAAAGTTGTAGCACCCACAAATGAAGCCACATTGGGAGAAATACCTTTTTTAGTGAGGTACTCCAGATATTCGTTCAAAGTATTCCATTTAATATCGTATTTAATATCGCCTTGGCTTTCCTGCTCTTCTTTTTTCATGGTCTCATTAAGTGGCCCCATGGACCAACCTTCGCCAAAAACCTCCAAGGTGACCCCTTGTTTAATGTCGGCCATGGACCTACCATCTTCAATCAAGGATTCAGTGGCCCAACTCAGCATATTGATGAAACCAGGGGCTACGACCATACCAGAGGCGTCAATTTCTTGTGTTCCCGTAGCATCTCCCAAATCTCCGACAGCAGCAATGGTATCGGCATTTATGCCCACATCGCCTATGTAAGAGGGTTCACCTGACCCATCTACGATTTGTCCATTTTTTATGAGGATATCGAAATTCTCAGGTTGTGAACAACTGGCTAAAATCAAAAAGAGAATGAGTTGTGGAAAATAACGGTTGGGTTTCATAGTCTGGCTTTTAGTTAGATAAACAATTTATGTTATTTTCACCGTAAAGCCAAGAGGAACATGTTGGCACTAAACTTTTTTTACTCGATACAGGTAAGGTTTTCTTCCAGGAGCATCTGTTTGCAGTTTAGGCAAGCGCTCGAACAGACCAGAAGCCAGCATTTTTTTCTGAAATCGGCTCCGATCCAAGGATCCACCCAAAATAGTTTGGTGCAATTGGTGCAATTGAGGCATGGTAAACTCTTCGGGCAAAAGATTATAGGATAAATGTTCATCTTGTATGTCCTCCTTTAAACGCTCTTTGGCGGCCAGCACTATTTTTTTATGGTCCATCCACATATCGGGAAGGTCATCCATATTGAACCACCCAAATGCTGAGTCCAAGTTCCCTACTACCGGATTTGTATTCTCAATATCAACTAAAGAATAGTAGGTAAGGGTCACAAATCTATCATTGGTCCAATAATTTTCTTGAAATGGCAGGTCGTTGGTTTCAAAAAAATGTTTCCATTCCTCGTAAAACTTACGGTCCTTATCCCCAAATACCGCTAAGAATTTAAAATGGGGGTCATCCAGGCCGGTACGTTCCTGCAGAATTCTCAAGGTGGCATCATCCACCGATTCGCTCCTGTAAATGTATCCGCCTGGTAACAACCATTTATCTCCAAGTTTTAGGAGCAAACACTTCAATTGGTCTTCGATGTAACCTATTATAACAAGGTCTACCGAAAGATTTGGCAAAAAAAGTTGAAGCCCTTTCTTATAAAATTCTTCAAGTTCCATGTAACAAAAATACTAATTTGTGTCATTTTGCCACATAAAAATAATTTATATATTTGTGGCATAATGTCACATACTAAACAATCATGAAAAAATTTCTACGTATTTCATTAAAAACCATAGGTATTATAATAGCACTATTACTTGTGGGTGGACTAATTGGATGGTGGTACTTAAAGTCCCAATTTTTGGATTTTGAGGACGATTATGCAGAAAAGAAAGATTTAACCGAACTAACCTTGGACGGAACGACATTTATTGACCGAAACAACAATGGGGAAATGGATGTGTACGAAGATGGGAGCCAACCTATAAAGGCTAGAGTGGAAGATCTTTTATCACAGATGACGGTAGAGGAAAAAATCCATTTGCTCAAAGGTTCTGGTTTGGCATCTGCCATGGGAAGAGTAGACCCAAATGAAGGGATTCCAGGCGTTGTAGGGACCATTGTTGCCACACCACGTTTAGGCATTCCGGCCATTAACTTATCCGATGGGCCCGCAGGACTCCGAATTGAACCCAAACGAGATGGTATTGACAGGACTTTTTACTGCACTGCCTTCCCCATAGCCACATTATTGGCCTCTACCTGGAATACAGATTTAGTTTACCAAGTAGGGGACGCCATGGGAAATGAAGCACTGGAATATGGCATCGATGTAATACTTGGGCCAGGGGCAAACATTCATAGACACCCCTTTTGCGGTAGGAATTTCGAATATTATTCCGAAGACCCTGTATTGACAGGTAAAATTGGAGCAGCCATGGTAAACGGCATCGAATCCAATGGCATAGGAACCTCTGTAAAACATTTTGTGGCGAACAACCAGGAAACCAACCGTAATTTTAACGATACACGGGTTTCCGACCGTGCGATGCGAGAGATATACCTCAAAGGTTTCGAAATCATTGTCGAGGAGTCCCAACCATGGACCATAATGTCATCCTACAACAAGGTAAATGGTACTTATACCGCCGAAAGCCGGGATTTACTGACAGATATCCTCCGGGATGATTGGGGTTTTAACGGTTTAGTGATGTCCGATTGGTTCGGAGGTAATGACGCAGTTGCCATGATCAATGCTGGCAACGATCTATTGGAACCGGGCACTAAAAAACAATGGGAAGCCCTTCTTGATGGCCAGAAAGATGGAACGTTGGACATGGAGGCCGTAGATACTTCTGTAAAGCGAATACTGACCCTGATTTTTAAGAGCAAAAAAATACAGGGCTATGAATATGGTGAAAATCCCGATTTGGAAGCACATGCCAATATCACAAGAAAATCGGCGTCCGAAGGAATGGTTTTATTGAAAAATAAAGAGGCACTCCCCATACAACAGCGGCAAAATGTAGCCTTGATCGGGGTATATTCCTATGATTTTATTGCCGGCGGTACAGGTTCGGGGGATGTAAACGAAGCTTATACGGTTTCATTGGAAGAAGGTTTGGCAAACACAGGGTTTTCTGTAAACCAAAAGGCGAAAGAAGCCTATGTGGCACATAAAAACATCAATGCAGAGGCCTTTGTGAAACCGGAAGGCATAAATGCGATGTTCAATCCCTATCTTCCTCCTGAAATGAATTATGATGAGGGCTTCATGGAAGAGATTGCATCCGAGAGTGATGTGGCCATTGTTACTATTGGTAGAAATAGTGGTGAAGGGGGAGATAGAGTGGAAGCAGATGACTTTTTGCTTTCCGAAATTGAAAAAGAAATGTTGAAATCTACATGCAATGCTTTTCATGCTGTAAACAAAAAGGTAATTGTAGTATTGAATATTGGTGGGGTAATTGAAACTGCTTCGTGGAAAGAACAGCCCGATGCCATTGTATTGGCATGGCAAGGTGGGCAGGAAGGTGGAAATGCCGTAGCGGATATTTTAAGTGGAAAGGTAAATCCCAGCGGTAAGTTGACCATGACTTTTCCCATTAATGTGAATGATCATGCCAGTAATGCCAACTTTCCTCAAGATGGCATTCCGATGAAGATGACGGATATGCTGTTTGGCAAAGATGAAGTTCCAGCAGATGAGATGGTGAAAGATGTTGATTACACCAATTATGAAGAAGGGATTTATGTTGGGTACCGTCACTTTGACAAAGCTGGTTTGGAGGTGTCTTATCCTTTCGGATACGGACTATCCTACACCCAATTTGAATATGGGGACATGGAGCTCACCCAAGAAAAAGATAGCCTTAAAGTTACTGTCCCAGTTACCAATATAGGTGATGTGGCTGGTAAGGAAGTAGTTCAATTCTATGTGACCAAGGATTCTACCAATATTGACAGACCTGAAAAAGAATTAAAAGCATTTTCCAAGAC
Organism: uncultured Allomuricauda sp.; assembly: GCF_947258355.1. GTDB lineage: Bacteria > Bacteroidota > Bacteroidia > Flavobacteriales > Flavobacteriaceae > Flagellimonas. Next base: position 4,566 of record NZ_CAMYIC010000015.1, on the reverse strand, counting down.
AGCTATGCTTTCGCCCGGAGCCACGGATACCCTTAAAGTATCCATACCGGTCAACCGTCTTAGATATTGGAACGAAAACAGCTCCCAATGGACATTGGAGCCCGGGGACTATACAATCAAGACCGGGGCATCTTCGAGGGATATTAGAAAGTCGAAGCAAACAAAATTATAGGTAGTCTCCCCATACTTAGATTAAATTCAGGTGGTTTATACCAATCACCTGAATTTTTAATTTTGTCAACAACCGAAAACTTGGAATTTACCAGTTGGAAGGAAAGAAAAATGCGCTATCAACGCTTTCTGCCCAAAAATCGAATCACGGAACCTTTACCTACATGCCCATCACCTTCATTTAGTTCCACAGTTGTTTTTTTCAATTCCAAAATTTCGTAACCCTTAAAATCGGTTTCCAACTCTTCCAATGAGAAAAGGGAATCCAAATTTCCAGGCCCACCTACATTTGGGTTTTTCTTTTTGTACTCCAGATGATCTTTGCTGAAACCTTCAAAAATGATGATACCTCCTTTTTTTAAATAGGTATGCAACATTTTATGGTAGTTTGGACGTATGTTAGGGGGAAAGTGGGCATAAATCAATGCAATGGCATCAAATTGTTCGGGTTCGTACCCCAACTCCGCCAATTCCCCGATTTTATAGTCTATGGAAACCTCTTTTTCCCCTGCTAGTTTCAGGGCTTTTTGTTGTCCCATTTCACTAATGTCGAAAGCGGAAACATCCCAACCTAACTGTGCGGCATAAACAGCATTTCTACCTTCACCTTCTGCTCCAAACAGAATGGAACCAGGCTTGATAACGTTAAGCTTCTCTTTTAAATACTCATTGGGTGTAGTACCGTAGGCATACTCGGTCTGCCCAAACTTGGTATTCCACATCTTAAGCCATTCGTTGTCCATACACTTTTTTTGATACTATAAAATTACAAGGAATCAAACAAAAGCAGGGAAATAAATGAACTAATGCTTGTAAATACCTGTTTTCTCCCCGCTATCCATATGTCCATAGTTTTGATAGAGTCTTAGGGTATCTCCCTGAGGCGAAATCACCATTGTTCGCTCTTCATGACTGTATTTGTTACCCCCGCTGCTCATCATGGTAAATTTAATGGGGACATAATATGGAAACATACCACGGGCATATTCATGAGAACCTATATAGTTCTCCGGCAGTTTTATCTTGTATAGATAGGATTGGGAATAATCCAAAAAAGTTTTATCAACCACAGTCCCTAATACCATGGAACTGCCATCCTTTAATTGAAGCAACCTAAAAGTATTGTTCGAATCTATTTCGAAACCATGTTCATCAATATAAAGTTCGTAGCCATTGTTGATGGAATACTGTATTTTTCCAGATGGAACAGAACGAAAATTGTTCTCTAACTCTGCAGAGAGTCGCATACCTCCTTTATAACAGTTGATGTTTAAATGAGTGAATGAAACAGATTCCAAACGATTCTTGAAATAGTTGTCCGGGTTTATATATCTTTTGAGTACCAAATACCATAAGACAGCAAAACAGAACAAAATGCCAAGTGCCATCCATATTTTTTTATTGCATAACATATGGGAAAGATATATCGAAACCCAATATGAGCACTTCTACAATTGATGAATGCAGGTGTTGATCTTATCGATGGGACTTTTTTTGAAGAATAAATGTAAAATCACTATCCTTCGTCATGCTCATAGACAACCCTTTCGTTACGCGAAAACCAATCCAAATACATGGGTTGGTGTATGGCTTCAATACGGTTTCTCCTAATTTTCATGGATGGGGTCATTAAACCATTGTCCACGGTCCAGTTTTCTTTCATAACCACTACCTTCTCGATTTTTTCATGCTTTTTGAGATGTGGATTCAAATCATCAATGGATTTAAGGATGGACTCATTTAAAGCTGATTTACCTTTTGACCAACCGGTTTCTGATGGAATAATCAAAACTATGGGTTGGGAAATTCCAGTACCTACCAAGCAAATATGCTCTAAATCGGTATTTTTTGATAGCTCCAGCTCAATAGGGGATGGAGTTACGTATTTCCCTTTATCTGTTTTGAATTGGTCCTTTATTCTCCCAACAATGGATAAAAACCCATCATGATCAAATTCCCCTAAATCCCCTGTTTTTAAAAATCCATCATGGGTGAACATGGACTTTGTCTGATCTTCAGATTTAAAATATCCGACCATAAGACAGTCACTTTTTATAAGAATTTCTCCCTCAGCGGAAAGTTTGGAAGTAACGCCAGGGAGCGGCCGGCCCACAGTTCCGAATTTATTGGTTCTGGGCAGGTTGAAGTGGGAAAGTATACAATCTTCCGTCATCCCGTAGCATTGTTTAATATCAATTCCCAATTTTTTGTACCACTTCTGTAGACTAACGGCCAATGGTGCCGCGCCAGACGCACAGAATGATGCTTCAGTAAGTCCTAGTTTGCTTACGATTTTCTTTTTGATAATTCCACTGACAACAGGTATAGACAATAATACATCCAACTTCTTTTGTGGGATTTTGTTTAGAACCCCCTCTTGGAACTTCTGCCATATTCTGGGAACAGCAAAAAACGTGTTGGGCCTTACAGAGGCCAAATCTTCTGCAAAGGTTTCCAAAGACTCTGGAAAACTCACCATACTCCCGGTGTATAAACACACCATCTCTATACCAATGCGCTCTGCTATATGGGACAAAGGTAAATAGGAGAACATTTTTGAATTGTCTTTAACTTCCAACACCTCAATTCCAGTACTTGTTACTTGATTGAATGATTTTACCCTGTGCATTACACCTTTAGGATTCCCCGTGGTTCCCGAAGTGTACATGATGGTAATAAGGTTTTCTGGATCTTGCTCAAAAGGTTGAAAGTCCGTGTCGGTCGCAATAATATCTTCCCATGTGTGATCTTCCTGAATACCGTAAAGGGCCACCCCGATTTTCGGGATAGCTGGAATTCCAGGTTTTTGGGATTCGTAATCATCCAGTTTACCTAAAATAACTGCCTTGCTTTCACTATGCTCCAAAATTTCACGGATACTATCTTTGTCCAAAGTAGGGTAGAGCGGAACCGAAATAAACCCTCCCAACATAATGGCCAAATCCGCCATGAACCAGTGGGCGCAGTTCTTGGACAGCAATGCAACATGATCCCCCTGCTTTAAGCCCATGTTGTGCAGGGCGGAGGCAATACGCAAGGCCTGTGCATAGGCCTCTTTACGTGAATATTCAATAAACTTGCGATTGATGGGCTGACGTAAAAAAATTTGGTTCGGGTCTTTTTGCAACCAATGCGAAAAAGCCTCCAGCGGGGTTTTAAAAGTTTCCATAATAGTCTGGCGGTTGGTACTTAAAGGTACCATTTTTTTAATTCGGAAGTTATATACCGTATTTGTGACATTCAACAATTGGAGATAACGTAATAATATAATTTATCACAAACCATCATAAACAAGATTTTCCGTTATTTTGTGGTACATCAAAAAATAGAACTATGGAATCACCCAACTGGCAGACTGCCATGGAATTTGAGGATATCACCTATAAAAAATGCAACGGTGTTGCCCGTATCGCTTTTAACCGTCCCGATATACGCAATGCCTTTAGACCTAAAACAACGAGCGAGCTTTACAAGGCGTTTTACGATGCCCAAGAAGACACATCAATTGGCGTGGTTTTGCTTTCGGGAGAGGGACCTTCTTCCAAAGATGGCAAATGGGCTTTCTGTAGCGGTGGAGACCAAAAAGCTCGTGGACACAAAGGATATGTTGGGGATGACGGTTACCATCGTTTAAATATTTTGGAGGTACAACGATTGATTCGGTTTATGCCCAAAGTAGTTATTGCCGTGGTACCCGGATGGGCCGTTGGGGGAGGGCATAGCCTTCATGTGGTATGCGATATGACCCTGGCCAGTAAAGAACATGCCATTTTTAAACAAACCGATGCGGATGTCACCAGTTTTGACGGTGGCTATGGTTCCGCCTATCTAGCAAAAATGGTGGGACAGAAAAAAGCTCGCGAAATTTTCTTTTTGGGAAGAAATTATTCCGCTCAAGAAGCATACGAAATGGGTATGGTCAATGCAGTTATCCCCCACGAAGAATTAGAGGATACTGCCTACCAGTGGGCACAAGAAGTCCTTGCCAAGTCGCCAACATCAATTAAAATGTTGAAGTTTGCCATGAACCTGACCGACGATGGTATGGTGGGACAACAAGTGTTTGCAGGAGAGGCCACACGTTTGGCATATATGACGGATGAAGCAAAAGAGGGTAGAAATGCCTTTTTAGAGAAACGTAAGCCCGATTTTGGAAAGGACAAATGGATTCCTTAACTCAACAAACATATGTAGATAGATTATTTTGCTACATGCCACATCGAATAAAATCGAGATGTGGCATTTTTTGTTTGGGATTATACCAAATAGAAAAGAGCCCTGCCGCTTGGGTCAAGACTCTTTTACGAGAACACTATATGAAAATGAAAAAATTACTTTCGTTTATTATTACATGGTAAAACTACCACCTTAGTTCCCGTAATCGAAATTATTGTT
>NZ_CAMYIC010000014.1 GCF_947258355.1 uncultured Allomuricauda sp. | reverse complement strand
CCAAGACCGCAAGAAAACTTTGCAAAGAGGTCCATTATCGAATAGGGGAGCGGACATACTTTGGCATCGGACTACAGAACAGGTCTGGTGGCTGGGAACTGCGGAACAGCTATTGGAAAGGGTCCACGTCCCCAAAGGATGTTTCATTGATCAAAAACGATTCCAAAAAATTGGCGATTACCGAAGGTATGTTCGATATGCTCACCCTTTTGGAACTTAGACCAGAGCTTCTTAATACCCATGACCTTTTGGTATTGAATACCACGGCCTTTGTAAAACGGATGATTTCTGAAATAAAGGATTATGAAAACGTAGGGCTGCTTCTTGATAGGGACAAAGCGGGACATGGGATGACGGAACTTTTAATTGAAAAGTGCCCGAACAGTAGGGATATTTCCTTCCTCTATGTAGGATTCAAGGATATCAACGAATGGAAGATGAAAAGCGCGAAGGATGAAGTTCGGCAACGAATTCAAGATGTGTCATTGTCATGACAAATCTTGCTTTTGCTCCCGAAGGTCGCAAAAGATGATGTAAAAATGAAGAAGGAGTTTGTCCAGTTCCGGTGCTCGGTCTACGAGAAGAAACTGCTGAAGGTCAAGGCCCGAAAGAGCGGTCTTTCCATCAGTGAATACTGCCGCCGTGCCGCTTTCGATGACCGTATCGTGGAGCGCATGACGGACGAACAGATAGAGGCCTATAAGCTATTGGTCAAATACCAACGGAACTTCAAGCTGATTACCAATATGTTCCGCAAGCGGAACCCCAGATTGGCAGAAGAAACGGCCCAGCTGGCCAAGGAGATACGACAACACCTTTTAAATTTCAAGAAATGATAGGCATGGGCAAATCCATATCACACACTTCGGCCTCCATGAGCTACGGGATGAATCAGGAAAAGGGATCGGAAATCATCCATAGCCAATATCTGGCAGGGGAGACCCCACGGGAGATCACCGAGGAGTTCAAGGTCATCCAAGAACAGAACGAACTGTGCCGGAAGAACACGCTGAGCTTTGTGCTGAGCCCCACCATCGAGGACGGCAGGAAATTAGAAGCGCAACAGCTTAAAGAAATGACGGAGCGGTTTATCAAGGAAATGAACCTCAAACAGCACCAAGCGGTTGCCTTTGTCCATAGGGACAAGGAACATGTGCATGTCCACCTGTATGCCAACCGGATAAACTTTCAGGGGAAGGCCTATAACGATAGCTTTATCGGGAAGCGGAGCCAACAAGTAGCGGAGCGGGTGGCCAAACAAATGGATCTGACCACGGTAAGGGAGGTACAGCAGGAAAAACTGTACCAGATGCAACATGTCCGCTCTGAAATACAAAAGATCCATGAAAAGGTCATGGCCAGGGACCACCCAAGGGACTTTGACCAATACATCAAGTCCATGGAGCAGAACAATGTAAAGGTCATTCCCAGCATCAATAAGCAGAACCAATTGCAAGGCTTCCGTTTTGAGTACAAGGGAACCAATCTAAAGGGAAGCGAGGTGCACCGTTCCATGTCCATGGGCAGGATCGCCCGTCAAATGAACTTTGAAAAGAACATGGCACAACGAATCGCCAAGGACAAGAGCATGCAGCTTTTGGGTAGGACAGTCAATGTCCCAACGAGTTTGACCCAGACCATCATAAAGAAAACCATCAAATTGGCCATAAAAGTGGTCAGGGACACTGGAATAGGAATCTAAACACAACAACATGGCAAAACTGGATGAAATAGCGGAACTGTTGACCGAAGAGATTAACGGATTTGAAAAGAGCATCGGCCGATTGGAAAAGGCACATGAAAATTTGAAAAACCTTCCATTAAGGCCAGATACCACTGAGATCAAGGTGCTTCTAAATGATTATGGGAACAATCAAAAAAAGATAGTTGAGGAACAGCAAAAGTTGATGCAGAAAATCCTTCACAAGGTGGAGCGGTCCATTATGTTACCAAGTTGGGCCATTAAACTTTTATGGGGGTTGTTGGTCAGTGTTCTATTGGTCCTTGGTTTTTCGGTCTATCAATTATCAAGGATATCAAAAAAAGAAGAGGCTGCATTTGTAAAAGGACGGGACAGTACCATGGGACACTATGGGAGATTCTTTGACGAGAACCCACAGGGAAAGGAACTGTACCAAAAATGGCTGGAAGAAAAAGGCAAAAAGTAGGACAGCGCCCTAACCTATTTTTGCTTTACGCTTATCTTCCCGAACGCTACAAAAATAGTCCAGGATCCATGCGCCGAAGTTGGGGTAAGATTTGGAGAGCCATCCCTTAAATTGTAAACTTCTAAATCTAGCAAGAAAATGTTTATTTTATAAAAACCATTCCTTGTGTTCTTGAGCAATTATCTTCGAGACAGACTTAAGCTCGATAAGGGTAAACAATCAGGCATGGGTACAATTTTTTCCCGTAATGCCCGTTTGTCATCGAAATGTCTGGAAATCTCCTGTGTCTTTTCAATGTAGTCGTCCATGCCGTTTTCCCGTTTATGATAAAACAATTGTATAGATAGGCAATGCTTGTGCTCAAATATATGCTTTAACATCACACGGTCTGAAAGCCCACAGGAGTGGCCGATGATGTACACTTGATAATAATCAGATTCCAGGAACCTTAATAACCTATGATAGTTACCTGTCTTAAAATAACCAAAGGATTTAATGTGCTCAAATAACTGATTGTCGTTCAATTTTTCCAGAACACTATAATGCTCATCGGTTTCATCGCCATATCCAAAAATCATAGGGTTATTGGGTTTATTGATTTCCCCATGGATAAAATTGAAATCCACTGAGGCCTCAGAATTCTCTGGACTTCGGCGGTGATCCTCATATTTATAAATTGTATCTGTATAATTGAAATTCAGGATGTGTACTAATTCAGGAAATCTTTCAGCCTCCCCCAAATTTAACCGTTGTCTTTCACTTTTTGAAAATTCACCTTTTATACTGGACCAGAAGTTTGCATCATACGTTCCAAAATTCTTTGGAGTTTCGGCCATTAATTCCGTAAGGTAAGCTTCCAGCCTTTCCTTTAAATAGTGGAACTCTGTGTGCAATATTTCGACCTGAAACTTAGATTTTTGATCAAAAACTCTCTGCCCGTCACTTGAAAAACGGTTAATAATGTTCTTGAGGTGTTCATAATAGATACTTTCCACATCAACCCATTTCATATCACCGCTGGAAAGTCTCTCATACATGGCCTTTAAAATGGAATCATAGGGAATGGCCATGGCCCTTTGATTTCCTTTAGATTGAGTCTTAGGAAATAGAATTTTGATATTATAGTGGTTGAGGAATTTTTGAAGACCCTCAAAATCCTGAATTTGGGCAAGGTTGTCCCTATAAGTAATCCTGCTTAGCCCTAATTCCTTATGGATGGTAAACAGCTTGGTGCCCTTATATTTAATATCTGTGGCATCCTTTATGGAATTTTTTACTGGTCTCCGGGGTTTGTTTTCAGCATCCATTAATTCAAATTTAAACAGGCCCAACATAAAATCACTGTAACGGGTCTTTAAGTTGTGGGCAAGATCAAAGCCGTTGCCGATAAGTACCAATCTGTTCATGGCGTATATCCTTGTTATAAATTAAGGCCTACTGGCAAATCCATTGTCTTGAATGTAGTCAAGGCCTATAAAAATAAATTCATTTAAAATTGGCTTGTGGTTTTCCCTGTCCCAAAGGAAATTATATGGTTAAATTGGGATATAGTGCCTCTATCTGCATCTGTTGAATTGTCTATTCACGTAGTTGGAATTTCAAATCGCAAATTCTTTAGTAAATAGATCAAAAAACAAAATGATACTGGCCCTAATTACTTGAAAAGAATTCCGAGCGAATCAAAACTCTACTTATTGAGAAGTTTTTCCAAATAAGTAACTTTATCCTTTTCAGCCTGAACAAGACGCTCATAGAGTTCAACTACCTTGTCCAATGGATTGAAAGTACAGTTACTATTATATACTTGTCCAGTACTGTTATCATAAAAATTACTGAAGTAATTGAAAATTGCATCTTCAGAAAAGTTCTCAATACTTTCTTTAGATACACCAAGAGCCTTGGCAATCTCTTCCAACTTTATATCGTCCACCTTTTCACTGTTCTCAATGTTGGAAACGGCCTGTTGGCTGATGCCCAATTCTTCCGCCAAGGTCTCCTGCTTCATCCCACGGAGTTCCCTGATCCTACTGATCTTTCTGCCTATATGGTTGTTCTTGGTCTTTGTCTGCATATCTCAAATATAGGGTGTTTCCCACAATAATCCGATTGTAATTTACAAAACACTTTTAATAAAGTACAAGTACTCATAGTGGAGTACATGGCAATGTGGGCTTAATATGGTCGGTGATTCTCGAACCATTTAAATCACGAACCCATGAAACATCACACAAACATACCGGAAAACTTTGAAAGAGCGGAGGAACTCTCCAATTTGATCGACAGCGTACTGAACGTGATCACGATTGATGCTATCTTTCTTTCACGAAAACAAATAGAAGGAGACACTACTTATCATATCCTTACCCTCTTTACAGATGTCGATAATGACCCCATTCCAACTGAGATTCTGGCATTGGTGTCAAAGCTTGGGAAAGAGCGTCCCGATTTCAGGATAAGAATCTATACCGAGGAACAATCCGAGATAGGTCTTTCGCGCGGGTCACTCTATTTTTTGGAACATTGCTGCCTTGGAGATACGGTATATGCCCGTATGGAGGGGGCAAACCATTTGGACTACCCAGAAATGAGCTTGGTCAATATCATTAAAAGAGCTTCACGCTATTATGATTCGGAAATGAAGAAGGTCAAAACCTTTGCCAATACTGCGGACATCTTGATAAAGGAAGGGAACTATGCGATAGCCACCTTCAACATGCATCAAGCTTTTGAGATTGCCTTCCGGTTTATAGAACAGATGTGCATAGGAAGGAGCAAGGTTACGCATAGTATCATTAGTCATATCAATTACTGCAAACATTTCTTTCCTACCCTACAGCCCTTTTTGGAATCTTCTGAGCCAAACAGCAATGAACTGCTGCTCCTTTTGGAACATGCCTATAGCGTTGCCCGATATGGCAATGAGTTTGAGATTTCAAAAGTACAGACCAAGACCGTCCAATCCCAAATGAAGGAATTCATCAAAGAGGTCGAGTCCATATTTCATAGGCATCTTGAACACTGCAAAGACCATATCGAAGGAATCGGAAAGGATTTTAAGGAAGCATTCCCAAAAGTGACCGAGAACGCGGGGAACAATGATGAGACATCATTAATTGACCAATTGAAGGAACTGGAAAAAATGTATTTCCATGCCTTGAAGCCCTATCTCCCCGAAAAGGGATTGTACAGCACGGAACTCATTACCGAGGGATACTGTGAAACCTCCTATATGATATCCGACCTGATCAAGGTCTGTATCACAGCTTTGGAAAACGAAAATTTCTCGACACGTTCCGTTCCCCAACCCCACAGCAATATTAGTGGGGTTCTCGGATATATACTTGACCTGATACCCCATGATGAAATGGAATTCTTGGACAAGGTCAGAAAACTGCTTTCGGAACAACGGACAACCAGAACCCAATAAATCCATTCACATGAAATCAAAGAAGAAACGGTTAAAGACCTTGGAAGAGATACAACAGCTCAGAAGCAATCTTTCGGGACTCTTGGGAAACAATAAGTCCATCGACCCAAAGGGAAACTATGTATTCTTCGAGGTCAAGGACAACAATCATCTTTTGACCCAGATCATCAGTCTTTTGGAGGTTTGCGTGTTTGCCCTTGATGGGGAGGGAATGATGTTGTTTCCTGCCAACCAAAATGCATCAAAAGAGGATAGTGTGATCCAAGTATTGGAACTGGTACTGAGCATCCTTCCGGATAGCCAATTGTACTTCATGGACAAATTGGACGAAAAGCTATCCATATTAAAGGATTAAATCTTTAAAATAGAATTTAAGTATCTGGGATTAAAAAATTAGCAACGTAGTCATATCAATACCTCCCGGACCTCTCAACAATTTGCACTTTTGGGAGGTTTTTTGTTTTTATACCCTCCTTTAATTAAGTAATCGGGAACTATAAAAAGTTAAAATATCACGTTTGAAATTAATATTCCCTAAACATTGGTTGACAAAATTAACTTGTTTTGTACTTTTGTCAACACATTATCAACAGACTTATGAAGGAACTGTTTTCAAAACGATTAAAAAATGCTCGTCTGCTTTCCGCCATGTCCCAAGACAATTTGGTGAAGGCCATGGGTGATATTGTCTCCAAAAATGCCATTTCAAAATATGAAAAAGGAGAGATGATGCCCAACAGTGCCACCTTAATTCAACTGGCAAAGGCTCTTAACGTAAAGCCTGATTATTTCTTTAGGCCATTGGGTGCTGAAATAGAAAAGATAGAATTTAGGAAAAGAAGCATTTTGGGCGTAAAGAAAACCAATGCCATCAAACAACAAGTGGCCGAAAGTGTTGAGCGTTACTTGGAAATTGAGGATTTGCTTCAAATTAAATCCGCTTTTGTCAACCCAATAAAGAATGTGTTGATTTCAACTGTTCCCGATATTGAAAATGCTGTCAATGCCCTTCTAAAAGCATGGAAACTAGGAATCAACGCTTTACCCAATGTCATTGAAATATTGGAGGACAAAGAAATCAAAGTCATAGAGCTTGATGCAGATCTTGCCTTTGACGGTCTATCTGGATGGGCGGATGGTAGTGTGCCAATAATTGTAATCAACAAAAATTACAGCATAGAAAGGAAACGTTTTACTGCACTCCATGAACTTGGACATATTCTTTTAAATTTTTCCGAAGCTTTAAGCGAAAAAGAAATTGAACGGCTCTGCCATGCCTTTGCCGGTGCAATGTTAATTCCATACGAGACTTTTATTACCGAGCTTGGTTCCAAAAAAAGAAAAGGAATAAGCATTCCTGAATTGATTAGCATCAAGGAAACCTATGGTATTTCTATTCAGGCCATAATGGCACGCGCAAAGAATCTGGAAATTATCGATGAACATCGCTATGTAAAATTTAGAAAGTATATTTCCGCCAACCGGGAAGAGGAAGGGCTAGGACAATACAAAGGAAAAGAGCATTCAGATAGGTTTATGCAATTGGTCTATCGCGCAGCTTCTGAAGAAATAATCAGCCTTAGCAAGGCTGCCAATCTTTCAAATGAAAAACTGGCTGTATTCCGGGACCAATTCATTGCGATATGACCATAGTTGTTAATGATGCGAATATCTTGATTGACTTGGTGAAACTGGAAATCCTAAGTCACTTCTTTGGATTGAATTTTCAGTTTTGTACCACTGACCTTGTGCTTGAAGAGTTACATGATTACCAGAAGTCTGAATTGCAAGCATATATAGATAGTGGACAACTTGAGGTCCATGAAATTTCAGAAATACAACTTGAAGACATTATTGAAATTCGTTTGCAAAAACCAGCTTTATCAGAACAGGACTGCTCCGCCTTTTACCAGGCGGAAAAGTTGAAAGCAACATTGCTGACAAGCGACAACACCTTGCGGAAATTCGCAAAAATCAAAAAACTTGACGTCCATGGACATTTATGGGTTTTTGATCAAATGGTTTCTGCTGAAACACTTACCCCGTCACAAGCTACCTTAAAGCTCGATGAACTTTGCCTAACGGTTAACCCAAAACTCAATTTGCCCAAAAAAGAATGTGATCTACGAAAAAGAAAATGGCAAAACGACTGATAAGCAAATTAATGCTTTCAATAATTAAACAAGAAAATTCTGAATTCCCTCGTGGTTAATTGTTAAAGTGGAGTGTAATAGCTATTTTGGTAGTTTACCAAACCATCAAAATAAATATGCCCGATTGCATAGAATGTGGTGAATACACCAAGTTCAAAAACGGTCTTTGTACCGATTGTTACCAAAAGGAAAACGGAAATAAATGGGTGGCCGGTGTAATAAAAGGCCGCATTGCCGAAACCATTATAGAACAACTTTTCATATCCCTAGATTTTCAGGTTTACAAATATGGGATGGAAAACACTATACCTGGAATAACTGATTTGCTGAAGGGAGTTAGAGGCGATGTATCCAAAAACATTCGACAGATGCCGGACTTTGTAGTATTTAAAGATAAGCAGGCTCACTTCATCGAAGTAAAATACCGGAAAAGCGGAAAACTTAGCTTAAAGGATATTGAAAACTATGGCGATTACCCATTTGAGAATGCACTATTTGTTTTGGTTACGCCAAAACATATAAAATGCATCTCCTATTCTGAACTCAAAGAAGGTAAGGAAATCACGGAAAAATGCAGAAATTGGCTAGGAAGCAGAAAAGAGTTTGAGACCTGTAAGGATACCATCATGGAATATTGCAAATATGCTGTTAAGTTTTTTGAAAATGTAGATTAACAAATGACCAAAACAGAACAGTTAAACCAATTATTTGAAAAATGGGAGAATGAAACTCCTGATTATCAAGGTAAGTTTATAAAAGATGGTATAAACAACGAGAATCTCTATTTAAATGCAAAAACTAAGATTCTTTTTTTAACTAAGGAACCCAATAACCCCAAACAGGAAGCCGGTGATTTTCGCGAATGGTGGAAGGAAGGCCTTAAATACACTTTTTCACATCGATTAGCAGAATGGAGTTATGGAATACTTAATAATTTTCCTGAATTTGAATCAATGTGGTATGACAAAGAGGGGTATAAAAATGCTATTTTTCATGTAGCTTTTATGAATGTCAAGAAAATTGGTGGTGTTGGGCAATCCAACTATTCAGAAATGGAAAAGCACTTGATACGAAACAAAGAATGGTTGCTTAAACAAATAGAAATCATAGAACCCCAGGTTATTATCACTGGTTTGACCTGGGGAAGATTGAGAAATATACTTTTTGATACAGTTGAATGGAAAAGTAGTGGATACAACATCACTATCGGAAGATATAACGAATCAAAAATCATCGATTTCTATCATCCCTCGGCCCGCAACGCAGCAGCAGCTTCGTATAGCTTACTGGGCAATGTTATAAGCTCAAAAAGGTTTCAAGAATTATAGAATATGAATTCAATTGCCAAACCAATTAAACCACGAAAGGCGTTAAACAAGGCCTTTTTAAAAGTAAAGCCCTATCGTGAGGAAATAGAACTTTTTAAAACAAACCTGATAAAGGTTTTAGATTTTTCCAATGAGCATGAATCAGAAGAATATCATAAAAACCTTGTTTCAGGGTTTCTGAAAGATTCTCTTTATCATGGTAACCATTTCATTAACACAAGTGGGCGCAAGGACCAAGTAATCCATATCGGACCCAAACCCGATAGCCCAGTTGGTGTAATAATTGAGGCTAAGAATCCTAAAAATAAAAGTGAAATGGTTTCTGTTGAAAATCTCAACAAAAAAGCGTTTCACGAATTGCTCTTATACTTTTTAAGGGAACGTATTTCCAATGGAAACTTAGAGGTAAAAAACCTAATTATCACTAATCTTTTTGAATGGTTCATTTTTGATGCCAATGATTTTGAAAAAAATTTTGTGGCCAATAAAAGCTTGGTGAAACAATTCAAAGATTTTGAGGCTGGAAATTTATCCGGTACAAGCACCGATTTCTTCTATAATGAAATTGCAAAGCCTTTTTTAACTGCATTTGAAGAGACATTGGGTTTTGTACACTTTGACTTGCGCAAATACGAAAGAGTAGTTCGCAATGATGACCCGAAGGATGACCAAAAACTTGTTTCCCTTTTTAAGTTGCTTTCTCCGCAACATCTTTTAAAAGAACCTTTTGTAAATGATAGCAATAGCCTTGATAAAAAGTTTTATAGTGAATTACTGCATATCATAGGGCTTTCGGAAATCAAAAAAGGCAGTAAGAAATTAATTCAGCGAAACGAGGAAGGACAACGAAACTTAGGAAGCCTTTTGGAGAACACCATACTTCAATTGGATAGTCGGGATAAAATTAACCGATTGCCCAACCCCAGAAAATATGGGGATACTAAAGAAGAGCGGTTGTTTACTGTGGCTTTGGAGCTTGTTATTACTTGGGTCAATCGAATTCTTTTTTTAAAGTTGCTCGAAGCACAACTTATTCGCTACCATAAAGGAGATTCAAAATATGCTTTCCTCGATCTAAAAATGATTAAGGACTATGATGATCTTGATAGTCTTTTCTTTCAAGTGCTGGCAAAAAGACAAGGAGAGCGAAATAAGGAAGCTCAAACCCTGTTTAATAAAGTACCATACCTGAATTCATCGCTTTTTGAACCAACTGACATAGAGCATGATACCATATTTGTTAGCAACCTTCGAGACGATAAGCCTATACCCATAATTGCTTCAACCGTACTTAAAGATGAAAAGGGTAAAAAACGTTCAGGTGAGCTTTCAACACTCGAATATTTATTTGAATTTTTGGATGCTTATGATTTCAGCAGTGAGGGTTCCGAAGATATTCAAGAAGATAACAAAACACTGATCAATGCCTCGGTACTCGGACTCATTTTTGAAAAGATAAACGGTTATAAGGACGGCTCTTTCTTTACCCCTGGCTTCATTACCATGTATATGTGTCGGGAGACTATTCGTAAAGCCGTGGTCCAAAAATTCAATGAGGTTAAAAGTTGGAACTGTAAAGACTTAGATGAAGTCTATGACAAGGTTGAAGACAGAAACGAAGCAAACACTATTATCAACAGCTTAAAAATCTGTGATCCCGCAGTGGGTTCTGGGCATTTTTTGGTTTCGGCACTCAATGAGTTGATTGCCATCAAGAACGATTTAAAAATATTGCAAGATGTTGAAGGCAAACGATTAAAAGAATATGAGGTTGAAGTCGTAAATGATGAATTGGTGATAACCGATGATGAAGGAGAACTGTTTGAGTACCATCCCGGTAATAAAGAAAGTCAACGGATTCAAATGGCCCTTTTCCATGAAAAGCAAACCCTAATAGAAAACTGTCTTTTTGGGGTGGACATTAACCCCAATTCTGTTAAAATATGCCGTTTGCGATTATGGATCGAGTTGCTCAAGAATGCCTATTACAAAGGGGATAACGAGCTGGAGACGTTGCCCAATATTGACATCAACATCAAAACCGGCAACTCTTTGATAAGCCGTTTTTCCTTGGACGATGATCTAAAAGCAGCTTTTAAGGACAAAACAATAGCCTATGGCTTTTTGGATTATAAAAAAGCCGTTGCCGACTATAAAAACACGGCCTCAAAAGAGAAAAAGCGTGAAATTATACAAATCATCAACGAGGTCAAAAATAATTTTAAAAGCACTCTCGACAATAAGTTTATTGCCAAACTCCAAAAGGCCCAAGGTGAAGTAATCAATGAACAGGAGCGACTAAATAACCTAACAGCTTTTGGGGAAAAAATAACCAAAGCTGATAAAAACAACCTTAAAAAACTACAGCAAAAGTCCGAAAAAGCACTGTTGGAAAAAGAGGAAATCGTAAACAATGTCATTTATGAAAATGCCTTTGAATGGCGTTTTGAGTTCCCAGAAGTATTGAACGATGATGGAGATTATCTTGGCTTTGATGTGGTAATTGGGAATCCGCCATATTTAAGGGTAAGGGATGTATCAGAAAACTTTAGAATGTATTACTCTAAATCCTATAAAGTTTCTGAAAACCAGTTGGATTTGTATCACTTATTTGTTGAAAAGTCATTTGCTATAGCCAGTAATTCCAGCATACACTCTTTAATAGTTCCTAATGCTTTTTTAGCCAACAGAAACAATTTAAGGTTGAGGCGTTTTATTCTATCCCATTTTTCAATAGATAAAATAATTGAAGTTAAAGACGATGTATTTGAAGAGGCCTCTGTCGAAGTTCTTATTTTCATTTTTGTCAAGCCCAAAATTTCATCTTCAAGTAACTATTTTATAGCTGAAAAAGGCGATTTTAAATTTAAGAATTCATTTAATCAAGAAGCTTTTGAAAACACCCCAAATAACAATTTTACTGTTACTGTTGATTCAAAAAGTCAAAAAATTATAGCCAAAATTTTAAATAAGTCGGTTGAGCTTTCCGCTTTATTCAAAACTATTTCAGGTATTAAAGAATATCAAGTAGGAAAAGGAAAGCCGCCACAAACTATTGAAGATGTTAGGGGTCGGATATTTAATTCCTCACAAAAAATTGATGAAACGTACCTTCCAGAACTTAGAGGTAAAAACCTTTCGAAGTATATGTTTAATTGGAGTGGGGAATATATTAGCTACGGGGAGTGGTTGGCTGAACCCAGGGTTCCAGAATTTTTTGAAGGAGATAAAATTTTGATTCGCCAAATTCCGAATAAAGACTCTCTTATAGCCTCATATGTTAAAGATAGATTTGTCATTGACCAGACAGCCTACATAGCTAAGCCTTCGGTTCAACTAGATGTTTTCTTTTACTTAGGAGTCCTAAATTCAAAACTGATATTCTGGTATTTTCAAAATATTAATAACGAGTTTGACCAATTGTTTCCAAAAATTAAAGTAAAGGAATTCAATTCTTTGCCTATACCAAATGTGGCTTATTCGAACCCACAATTAACGAATGTTGTAAAAAATATCTTAGCGGCTTTAGAGGCTAATAAAGAACGTGATATTTCAGGCTTAGAAAAAGAAATTGACAATTTGGTTTATCAACTTTATGACTTGACCGAGGAAGAGATTGAAATTATTGAGAACGCTTAAAGCCATATGAAAGCCACCGAACTACCCATCATCAATTTTTTACAGACACCGAATGTGCAATTTGTAATACCCGTTTACCAACGCAATTATGATTGGGAACTAGGGCATTGCAAGCAATTGTTGGAGGATATCATAAGCGTTGAAAAAGAAGACCGCGGAACACATTTTATTGGCAGCATAGTTTTTATTCACGAAGGTACTTACACCACCCGAGAGGTCCGCGAACTGGTGATCATAGACGGCCAGCAACGTCTCACTACTATTAATTTGTTGTATGTCGCCTTGTACCGTTTTGCAAAGAACAATGGGCTGGAAAAAGAGGCCGAGATGCTCTACAATATGTTCCTGGTCAATCAATATGTGCAAGAAGACGATAGTAAGCTCAAACTAAAACAGACAGACACCAACTCCATGGCGTTCAAGGCAATTTTGGAGGGGAATGAAAAAGGGTTTACTTCATTTTCTAATGTGATTGAAAACTATAATTTTTTCAGTTCTCAAATCAATGCCGAGAATTTTGAGGTCATCAGAAATGGTTTGAAGCGATTAATTTTTGTTGAAATTTCTCTAGAGCGCGACAAGGATGATCCACAACGGATTTTTGAAAGTCTCAACTCAACCGGACTAGATTTGTCCCAATCCGATTTGATACGGAATTATATTCTAATGGATCTACAGCCACGGGAGCAGCAAAAGGTTTTCAACACGATTTGGAACCCCATTGAAGAAAATGCCCGGGACCTTCTAAAACAAAAGTCTCTGGTTTCTGAATATATCCGAGACTATTTAACGCTCAAAAACAAGAAAATACCTAATAAATCAAAGGTCTACCAAGAGTTTAAAAAGAACTATCCCAACAAACTGGATGAAGAGTACATGAACGAGTTGGAAAACATGAAAGGGCTTTCCCTATTTTATAAAATGTTTATCAATCCGGAAACTGTTGAAAACCCTCAAATTCGTAAAGAACTCGAATACATCAACCGATTGGAAGTGAATGTCGCCTATCCATTCTTGTTACAGGTTTTTGAAGATTGGGATAATGGGATTACAGACGAAGAAACTGTCATTCAAGTATTGAAATTGGTTCAAAATTATGCTTGGCGAAGATTTATAGTAGGATTGCCGACCAATGCGCTAAATAAGATTTTCATGACATTGTATTCAGAGATAGATACCGAAGACTATTTTGAAAGTTTAGCCAAAGCCCTATGTAAAAAAAGAGGTAATTCACGCTTTCCGGATGATGAAGACCTCCTAACTGCCTTAAAAGACAAAGATCTCTATAATATCAAAGCAAAAAACAGGAATTATCTTTTTGAGCTTTTGGAAAACCACAACAACCGTGAGCATGTCAACACTTCCAGTGAAAGCATCACAATTGAGCACATTTTTCCACAAAACCCTAGTTCTGAATGGTCCAAGCAATTAGATGAGGAAGAGATTTTCCTATTTAAGGAAAAATATCTGAATACATTGGCAAACCTCACTTTGTCTGGCAACAATGGTTCATTAGGCAACAAAACCTTCTTGGAAAAAAAGAACATGAATCATCAAGGTGGAGAGCAAGGTTATAAATACAGTAGGCTATGGTTAAATGATTATTTAAAAGGAATTGATGTTTGGGATAGCAATTCCTATGAATCAAGACTTAAACTAATCAGCCAACGGTTTCTTAGTATCTGGAGTTATCCTAATGTTATACTAGAGACGGATGAAGAACCTGTAGAACAATCTATTTTTGAAGCAGAGTCTCCAACCCACAAAAAACTCGAATATTTTATCTTCAAGAACAACAAGGTGGAAGAATCAGCCATTGCAAATATGTACTATTACGTGCTTCAACAGTTATATGGCATAAATACTGGACTATTACTTGGGAACAATATTCTTAAAATAACAAGAAATAAAGAAGATTTTAGAAGTGCCCAGGAAATAACCAATGGCTATTTTGTCGAGTTCAATATAGATAGCAATACAAAGTTCAATATTCTAAAAAAGTTATTGTCCTTATTTGATTTGGAAGATGAACTTATTATCAAATATGATATTGGTTCCTCTCAGGGCAACAGGTTTTATGTGCGTAAAGAATATTGGGAGCAACTTTTGCCCCAATTGCAAGAGAAGGGCCAGTTTTCAAATGTTAATCCTGTGAAATCTCATTGGATAAGCATGGGTGCCGGAAAAACAGGAGTAAATTACTCTATGGTCGTTACCGGTTCCCATTGTCAGGTTGAGCTTAGTATAACAACAGCAAATAAAGAGCTGAACAAAAAGTATTTTAAAAAGTTAATCAGACGAAAAGTGGAAATTGAAGATGGTTTTGGTAAATCTTTAATGTGGGAAGAATTGCCAGATAACAAAATGAGTCGCATAAAGTATGTTCTTAACGATGTGAATCTTTTTGACAAATTCCATTGGCCAAAAATGAATGCTTTTTTTGTGGAGAATGTGCCAATATTTGAAAAAGTGTTTAAAAATGAAATCCTTAAGTTGTAAAAAGGCATGGGCACAGGCAGGAGAAACTTTCTTAAGTTAACGTCAACTGCATTAGCTGGATTGGCAATCAACCCACTTCAAGCAGTTATAACCAAGAACAATCTATATGTAAACAAAGTTCTTGGGCTTGCCTTTTCCAAGCCACAGGATTGGTATTTTATCAACGTTAAAGATTTCGGTGAGTTAAAAGAGAAAACGATTCTATCAGAAGATTGGGAAGAGTTTAAGGATTTTGTTTGGGAAAACACGGGTGACCCTATTTGTCTAATGGCCAAGTATGATCAGAATAATCCCTTAAATTTTGGAAAATACTCCCCAAGTATTGCTGTTTGGGTTGAAAAAAAATCCGATTATGATGAGATTGGTATACAAACGGTAGAAGAATATGCCATTAGTTGGACTACAAATAGAATTCAATACATCCAAGATCCCAATGTTACCAAATCGAAAGAAGTGAAGGATATATCTGGAATCAAGACTGTTCAATATGATTGTGATTTTATGGTTGAACACCGAGACCTACCAAACTCGTACCGTGCTCTTTGCCGAATGATTTATATTGAACATGGGGATTATTTTTACTGTTTTGACTTAACAGACTCTATTGAAGCAGGTGAAAAATCTGATTTAGAGTTTAAAATGTTTCTTGAGGAAATTAATTTATTCCGATAGTTGCCCCCCAATTTGCCCCCTGCAAAAACAAAAACCCCTCTAAATCAATTGTTTAGAGAGGTTTTCCGTGGTCCCACCTGGGCTCGAACCAGGGACCCCCTGATTATGAGTCAGGTGCTCTAACCAGCTGAGCTATAGGACCCGCATTTTGCGGATGCAATATTAGTGTTTATTTTTCTTCAGCGCAAGGATTTAACCGTTCTACCCCTCTTTTATTTCTTGACAAAGCTCCACCAGCACCCCATTTGTGCCCTTTGGATGCAAAAACGCCACCAGTTTGTT
>NZ_CAMYIC010000013.1 GCF_947258355.1 uncultured Allomuricauda sp. | reverse complement strand
GCTATTCAGGAACATCTCGCTTCCCTACCTTGTAGGGACGAGGCACATCTTACTATAATTCAGATTATGCGGCAAGAGCGTAATTATTTTCGCCAATTAAAAGTGTGAAACATGAGATTTACGAGCTATATCCCAGCGCTCGGCATGCTTACATCGCCATTGGTCTTGCTGTCAAAACCGGTCGGCCCCATAATGAGAGGTCTTTCCTGCGTAGGCAGGAATCTCTCATTTTTTTATCAAAGAACTTGGCCTGCACTGAGCGCAGTCGAAGTATGGGCGTTCCCAAAACATTGCTTCGCAACATTTCGGTCGGGCTATCGGCCGTACACGGTACCTGCCTCTATCCCTAACGCGGTCGGCAAAGGTAACGCATATCCATCAAACAATAAAAAGTTTGCTTACCCTGCCTATTACCCTTATTTTGGTCAACAATTATACCAAAATACCATATGAAGTTCGGAATCATCAGGGAACGTAAAAATCCGCCCGATCGAAGGGTGGTACTATCACCAGAGGAAGGTCAAAATGTCCTTTCAAAATTTCCAAAAGCTGAAATTTTAGTAGAATCCTCGCCCATTCGAGTTTTCTCCGATAAGGAATATACCGATAAAGGAATACAGGTGGTCGACGACATGGGTTCCTGCGAAGTACTCCTCGGTGTTAAAGAAGTTCCCATTGAGGCATTGATTCCCAACAAAAAGTATTTCTTTTTTTCCCATACCATTAAAAAGCAGCCTTATAACCGGGAACTGCTCCGTGCGATCTTGGACAAGAATATCGAACTCTATGACCATGAGGTCATCACCAACGCCAATGGGTCTAGATTAGTGGCCTTTGGCCGGTATGCCGGTATAGTAGGGGCCTACAATGGGTTCAGGGCCTATGGCCTAAAGTACGACCTGTATCAAATGCCAAAAGCGGAGTCCCTATTGGATCAGCAGGCACTAATCGCCGAACTCAAAAAGATACAGCTTCCCAATATTAAAATATTGCTTACAGGAATGGGAAGAGTGGGCAACGGCGCCAAGGAAATGCTCGATGCCATGGGATTAAAACAGGTATCTCCCAATGAATATTTGACGAAAAACTTCCAGGAACCGGTGTATTGTCAAATCGACGTTTCCTATTATGTGAAACGTAAGGATGGGATAAAAGGCAATAAAGCTGATTTTTTTCAAAACCCCGAGGCGTACAAGTCCGATTTTTTCCGTTTTGCCAAGATGACCGATTTCTATATTGCAGGACATTTTTATGGAGATGGGTCACCCTATCTATATACCCGTGAGGACGCCAAACACCCGGATTTTAAGATTAAGGTGGTGGCCGATGTCAGCTGCGATATCGATGGACCTGTGGCAAGTACCATTCGTCCGTCTACCATTGCCGAACCTATTTATGGATATCATCCAGAAACCGAGTCCGAAACTGATTTTAGAACGGACGAAGCCATTGCCGTAATGGCGGTGGATAACCTGCCTTGCGAGTTGCCCAGGGATGCTAGCGTAGGTTTTGGTGAAGCATTCTCGAAACATGTAATTCCTTCATTTTTTAATAATGATAAAGATGGGGTTCTGGAAAGGGCCCGCATGACCCAAAATGGAAAATTGACCCCTCGCTATGCCTACCTACAGGATTATGTAGAGGGCAAAGAATAGTTGCATGCGCAAAAACTGAATTTAAAAGTTGGCAATGGGCTGTTTTTTAGTATATTGTATGTCCTAATTCTCGAAAAAAAAAGTGAAGTTCAATTGGGTATTTTCTGGGGACAACAATCTAGCAATGCAGCGCACCTGTATTGATTTGGAATACAATCTCAGACCAAGAATTATGAGGTTTTTATTGTCTCGATTGGATGTTGATGCCGACTTTTCCACTTTCCATTTTGATGTAAACGTTGATAAAAAATGGGTGACTATCTCCGATAAAACCCCTAAAGCATATATTCTTAAAATATCACCTGATTTCGACCATGAAATAAATGGGGATTCCTTTTCTTCAGTGGCTTAATAAAATTGCTCACTTTACATATTGTCTTCAATACACCTGTATGTTTTAAAATTCAAAATCACAATTAATAAATTTTTAAGGATCAAAAAGAGCGTGCAATGCAAATTCCTTGTTAGGTTTGCCAGCTTAAAGCCTCGGTATTTTGCACATCGATTTAATAATAGCAGCATTGTGGAGCCTATCGCCATTCGGTGAAGCCAAAGTCGGCATTCCCTATGGTATGTATCAAGGGGTGAACGAGTATTTGGTTTTTGTTGTCTGTTTTGCGGCCAATGTGTTGGTATTTCCATTAATGATGTTCTTTTTGGAGTACATTAATCGCCATTTGATCAAATGGCGATTCTACAAAAAGTCTGCTGTTTTCGTTGGTCAAAGGGCCAAAAAAGGCTCAGGAAATAAAATACAGCGTTTTGGTTTTTTGGGTATTGTGCTCTTTGTGATGATTCCGCTGCCAGGTACGGGGGTTTATGCAGGAAGTATTGCAGCATATCTCTTCAAAATGAAAAAACGTGAAGCCTTTGCTGCAAATACAATAGGTATCTTCTTTTCCTCGGTAATTATTTGGGTGGCCACATTAATGTCCATGGAGGGCATTTAATCAATAGTTTTTTCGATTCTTTTCAATCTTAAGGTTGGATTTATTTATTTTGCCCTTAAGATTACCACTAACCTTAATTAATTTCTATGGCTTCCGGTTTTTTCGCTGTTTTGGATGATATTTCCGCATTGATGGACGATGTGGCTACGATGAGTAAGATCGCAACTAAAAAAACAGCTGGTATATTGGGTGATGATCTGGCGGTGAATGCGGAAAAAGCAACAGGTTTTTTATCAAGCCGTGAAATTCCAGTATTGTGGGCCATCACCAAAGGTTCATTTCTGAACAAGTTGATTATTCTTCCCATTGCTTTCTTATTGAGTGCCTATCTTCCCGTTGCAATTACCATAATTCTTATTTTGGGAGGAGTCTATTTGGCCTACGAAGGCGCGGAAAAGGTATATGAGTATATTTTTCATCGAAATGAGGGAGATCATCCCAAGGACCCTATTCACATTCCTGAGGAAGAGTTGCCTGAACTGGAGAAGGAAAAAATAAAACAGGCCATAATCACAGATTTCATATTATCCGTGGAGATTGTCATTATCGCATTGAGTACGGTAGTCAACGAATCACTTACTATTCAAATAGCAACGGTTTCTGTAGTGGCATTACTGGCAACGGTTGGGGTTTATGGTATAGTAGCTTTGATTGTTCGGATGGACGACTATGGTTATCGGTTAATAAATCTCAATGGGGAACATGATAGTTTTTCGGATAAGGTGGGTAGGGTATTGGTCAATGCATTGCCTATTATAATTAAATCACTTTCCGTTGTGGGAACCTTGGCCTTATTGCTGGTTTCTGGAGGTATTTTTAACCATAATATTGAATTCTTACATCATTTATTTCCTAGTCTGCCCACCTTACTAAAGGATTTTATTTTTGGATTGGTCATTGGTTTTGTGGCACTTCTTATACTGAAGTTGCTTAAAAAACTATTTAAACGTAAACAATAAATTAGCTGATTCCATGAACCCAGCTGAAGATTATATCATCAACCAAGAAGAACCTTTCAAAAGCATATTACTTCAACTGCAGGTTTTGGTAGAGACTTCGGTTCCCAACTTAGAACTGAAATATAAATACCGTTTACCATTTTACTACTTGAACGGAACACCTTTTTGTTATTTCAATGCTTCCCGAAAAAAAGGCTACGTGGATGTAGGTTTTTGGAGTTCGGCACACCTGAGCGTTCACTTGGATAAAATGATAACAGAAGGCCGAAAAGTCATGTGCTCACTGCGCTACTATACCTTGGAGGAAATTGATGCTGAAGTTTTTGTGGCGGTCCTCAAGGATGCCGAATCTGTGAACCACAAGGGGTTTTGGAAATAAAATCAGTCTTAAAGTGAGTTTATCGTTTTGCGGATAGCAGTTAAATCCGTCAACAATTTCTCCAATAAACTTAAGTCCAACATGTTGGCGCCATCACTTTTGGCGTTGGCAGGGTCAAAATGCGTCTCCATAAAAAGTCCATCCACACCCGCTGCGATTCCTGCTCGGGCCATTGTTCCGATTAAAGCAGGTCTACCGCCAGTAACCCCAGAGGATTGATTTGGCTGTTGAAGCGAATGGGTAACATCGAGTACCACGGGAGCGTACTGCTTCATTGTGGGAACGCCTCGAAAATCCACAATCATATCTTGGTATCCGAACATGGTTCCGCGATCCGTTATCCAAACTTGCTCGTTACCCGAATCTGTTACCTTTTTTACGGCATGTTGCATGCTCTCGGGACTCATAAATTGCCCTTTCTTTAAGTTAACGACTTTTCCTGTTTCAGCAGCTGCCACGACCAAGTCTGTCTGTCTTACCAAAAAGGCTGGGATTTGAAGTACATCTACATATTCAGCAGCCATGGTAGCATCTGAAATTTCATGGATATCCGTTATCGTTGGAACTTCGAATGTCTCCGAGACCTTTTTCAAAATCTTTAAGGCCTTTTCATCACCTATCCCAGTAAAGGAATCAATACGGCTACGGTTCGCTTTTTTAAAACTTCCTTTAAAAACATAAGGAATTTTCAGTTTTTCCGTAATGGCTACAACCTTTTCCGCAATACGCATGGCCATTTCCTCGCCTTCAATGGCGCAAGGACCTGCCAATAAGAAAAAGTTATCGCTGTCCGTATGTTTTATCTGAGGGATTTTAGTGATGTCCATTTCTTAAAGTTTGCACAAATATAGTATTAAACGATGGTATCCTTTTTAGATTTATCTAGATAAAACCATCAACTATGAAGTACAGAATAATTTTGTTGATCCTCTGTTTGATTCCATTATTTTCCAATGCTCAATGGCAAGAGCGGGGCGGCACCTTTGATTTGGCTCATTTGGAGCGTCATCAGTTTAAATTGAATTTGTTGAGCCCTGGTTTTACCTATGAGTTGGGGCTTTTTAAAAACCAAAGTGTCTCAATTGATTTAGGTTTGGCCACCGCAACCTACGAAGAGGGGTATGTGTTTGGATTGGCCACCAACAACCGTTATCGATATTACCATAATTTTAATAGGAGGGAACGGTTGAATAAAAACACCTCTGGCAATTCTGGGAACTATATTGCCGCGGCTCAGGCCATTTTCTTTTCACAATTGAGAATCTCAACCAATGTTGAGGGCCCTGACGATTTTAACTTGGGGTTTTATGGGATGGTCTACGGTATTCAGCGTACCTACGAAAAGGGTTTCAATTTTAATGTGGAACTTGGGGCAGGGTATTATCGAGGCGACGGTGTTCCCAACGGATATGGGCCATTGCTGAACATTACTTTCGGATGGGTGGCAACTAAACGGAAGAAAAAGGATCTATACCTAGATTAAATAAGGCCATCAAAACATACTATTTTAGTAAAGTTGGGGTTATAATACTACCAAATTAACCTACAATGCGACGCTTATTCCTTTTGGTATTATTGTCCACGGGATTTTTTATGCATGCCCAATATGGGACAAATTGCGAGGTCCGCCAATTTAAACTTAATGCTTTCAATCCTGGAATTGAGTACGAAATGGCTTTGGGCGTAAACAGTACTTTGGATATTCGAGTGGCGTACCAAGTAGCTTTGGAGCCTGCCAGTTCACAACCCTTGGAGGATTTCGATTTTTTCCCAGCCATTACCGTTCAAAACCGTTATTATCACAACCTTAATAGTCGTGAAAGACGAAGAAGGTCTATCTACGGTAATTCAGGCAATTATTTTGCCCCATCTGCAGCAGTTTTTTCTCCAGGAAGTCGCGTTGTAGAAGGGCGTTTGGTGGATGGAATACACGGTTATGGTGGTCTTGTTTATGGCATTCAACGCAGTTATGATTCAGGTTTTAGTTTCTCCATCGACGCTGGTGCTGGTTATTATGTGGGGCCGTTCAAAGGCGCTATTCAACCCATAGTGAACCTAAGTATTGGTTGGATTATAAGTGAAAAACGTTGGTGTGTTGGTTTGTAACTTCTATCTGGTATAGTATTTGATTACTGAAGAGGAAATTAAAACTAACCATTTATGAAAACTATTTCCTCTTTAATTTTATGTTTATCCATTGGAGCTATCGGAATCGCTCAATCTGGAAAAAACGTTGAAAACCATCAACTTACTTTGAACGTTTTGCTACCCGGTATTATTTACGAACAAGGACTTTCCCAAAATTCAACTATAGCAGCAGAGGCTACAATGGGTTTTGCCTATGTAGAGTCTAGTTTTACGGATAACGGATTCGGAATTTATCCAATTGGCAGACTCCAATACCGACATTATTATAATTTTGAAAGACGATTGGCTAAAAGGAAAAACATCACTGGCAATACAGGAAATTATATTGCTCCAACTATAGCCATCCAGGGAGGCAAGGCAATAATTGGGGATTTGGATCATGTTTCCGATTATTTTGGAGGCGTCGGTGCTGTGTACGGACTTCAGCGTACAGGTCAGAAAGGTCTGCAATTTAGATTTGAGGTTGGCCCCGGTTATTTCTTCGATGAATTTGAAAGTAACTTCGGTATTTTTCTTGCCTTGAAGCTCGGTTGGGTAGTCAGTAAAAAATGACATAACGGAACTTCCACAAAATCAATAAGATAAAAATAACATTTAGGTGTGCTTACAAGTGAAAAATAGCAGTATCTTTGCGGGCTTAAAATTTAGGTTATGTCCAAAATCAAGAACATTGCAATCATTGCACACGTAGACCACGGCAAGACAACCTTGGTCGATAAAATTATGTACCACTGCCAATTGTTCCGTGAAAATGAGAACAAAGGCGACCTCATATTGGACAACAATGACCTTGAACGTGAACGTGGAATCACTATTGTTTCCAAAAACGTTTCCGTTATTTACAAAGACACAAAAATCAATATCATAGATACTCCTGGTCACGCCGATTTTGGTGGGGAAGTGGAGCGTGTGTTGAACATGGCCGATGGGGTTTTGTTGTTGGTGGATGCTTTTGAAGGGCCAATGCCGCAAACACGTTTTGTACTTCAAAAAGCAATCGACCTTGGGTTAAAGCCCTGTGTGGTGATCAACAAAGTGGATAAAGAAAACTGTACTCCAGAAGAAGTGCACGAAAAAGTGTTCGATCTAATGTTCGAACTGGGTGCGGAAGAATGGCAGCTCGATTTCCCGACTGTTTACGGTTCTGCAAAGAACAACTGGATGGGAGAGGATTGGAAGACCCCGACTGAGAACATTGAGCCATTATTGGACATGGTGATTGAGCACGTACCTGAGTTTAAACCAGAGGAAGGTACCACTCAAATGTTAATCACTTCTTTGGATTTTTCCTCATTTACAGGACGAATAGCCATTGGAAGGTTGCAAAGAGGAACACTTCGCGAAGGACAACAAGTTTCCTTGGTAAAAAGGGATGGATCTATAGTGAAAACCAAAATCAAAGAGCTTTACACCTTTGAAGGACTTGGGCGCTTAAAAGTGGAAGAAGTTGTTGCAGGTGATATTTGTGCCATTGTGGGTATGGAAGGATTTGAAATCGGCGATACCGTTGCTGATATCGAAAGCCCCGAAAAATTAAAAACCATCGCAATTGATGAGCCTACCATGAGTATGCTCTTTACTATTAACGATAGCCCATTTTTTGGTAAGGATGGGAAGTTTGTTACTTCTCGTCACATCAAGGAGCGTTTGGAAAAGGAATTGGAGAAAAACTTGGCGCTTCGTGTTCAAGAAACCGATAGTGCCGACAAGTTTTTGGTATATGGTCGTGGTGTTTTACACCTTTCTGTTCTTATTGAGACCATGAGAAGGGAAGGTTACGAACTTCAAATTGGTCAGCCGCAGGTAATAATCAAAGAAATCGATGGTGTAAAATGTGAGCCGGTGGAGCATTTGACCATTGATTTGCCAGAAGAGGTTTCCGGTAAAGCAGTTGAAATGGTATCCATCAGAAAAGGAGAGATGACCAGTATGGAAGCTAGGGGTTCCCGAATGGTCTGTGAATTTATCATTCCATCAAGGGGAATCATAGGACTAAGAAACCAATTGTTGACGGCAACTGCTGGAGAGGCGATTATGGCACATCGATTTTTTGAGTATCAACCATTGAAAGGAGATATCGCACAGCGATTGAACGGCTCTTTGGTGTCTATGGAAAATGGAACTGCGATTCCTTATTCCATTGATAAGCTTCAGGAAAGAGGGAAGTTCTTTATCGATCCGGGAGAAGACATCTACGAAGGTCAGGTTATTGGTGAGAACTCTCGTCAAGATGATATGACAGTAAATGTTACGAAGACCAAGAAACTGTCCAACGTACGTTCTGCTGGGGCTGATGATAAGGCAAAAATTGTTCCTGCCATTAAATTTTCATTGGAAGAAGCGCTGGAATATATCCAAAAGGATGAATACGTGGAGGTGACTCCCAATCACTTGAGGATCAGAAAAATCTATCTAAAAGAAGTGGACAGAAAAAGGAACAAAGTAGTTTAGTTAAAAAAATAAATTGAATTCTTAGGAAAGCGAGTGAGGAAACAGATCTTCATTCGCTTTTCTTTTTACTGAAAAAGATGTTTTGGGTTTTGATTACTTTGACCCTAATCTAAAAATTTAGTGTAAATGCCCGTGATGCTGCTCTCGTAAACAGGCTACGGCGGCCCCAATTATTCCTGCATGGTTCATGAGTTCAGCTTTTACAACATCGGTTTCAATATCGATGTAATGATTGAACTCTTCCCATTTTTTTGAAGTTCCACCACCTACAATAATAAGGTCTGGACATACGATCAACTCCACTAGCTTTAAAAACTTGTTGAAGCGTTTGCCCCATTTTTTAAAGCTGAGGTCTTCTCGTTCTTTTGCAGAAGCTGCTGCCCATTTTTCAATCTTCTTGTATTTCTTGTAGGGAATTTGTCCCAATTCAAAATTTGGGATTAGAACACCGTTATAGAATGCACCACTCCCTAGGCCGGTTCCAATGGTGATCATAACTACCAACCCTTCCTTTCCTTTGCCTACGCCATAGTTCATAGATGCATATCCTGCAGCGTCGGCATCATTTAAAACCGTGAATTCATGACCGGTATATTCGGTGAATAATTCATCTACATTAACACCGACCCAACTTGGATCTAAATTTCCGGGAGATTTACATACGCCATTTTTCACTATGGATGGAAATCCACAACCAACGGGCCCTTCATAATTAAAGTGGTCCACAATTTTGGCCACTACTTGGGCCATGTCTTTTGGTTTTTTTGATTTTGGAGTCGGAATTCGGAAGCGTTCTGTCAACATTTCCCCAGTTTCGGCGTTTACGAGAGCACCTTTAATGCCCGATCCGCCTATATCAATACCAAGAATTTCCATATATAGGAAGCGAAATTAGTTTAGACAAAGTAACAAAAACTTTTGCTGATCAAGTAATTGTATTGAAAATCATTGGGACATAGGTATTTAGGAGTGATTAAATTGCTTTTTGAATCACTTCAAAGACTTTACTTCCGTCACATTTTAAGGTTTTATGTGGATATTTTAAGATTAGGGCATAGTCGTGAGTAGCCATAATAATGGTTCGCCCATTTTGATTGATGTCTTGCAAAACTTTCATCACCTCCACACTGGTTTGTGGATCAAGGTTGCCAGTAGGTTCATCGGCTAAAATAAGTTCAGGGTCGTTAAGTAGGGCGCGGGCAATGGCGATGCGTTGTTGTTCGCCACCTGATAGCTCGTGGGGAAACTTAAAGCCCTTTGTTTTCATGCCGACCTTGTCCAAAACTTCCTCGATCTTATCATCCATTTTTTTGGAATCTGTCCATCCTGTGGCCTTTAAAACAAACCTAAGGTTGTTGTTGATGTTTCTATCGGGAAGCAGTTTAAAATCCTGAAAAACAATACCCAACTTTCTTCGTAAAAAGGGAATGTCTTTTTCCTTCATTGTTTTAAGGTCAAAATCCACCACATTTCCGCTTCCTTGTTTCAATGGTAAATCAGCATAGAGAGTTTTCATAAAACTACTTTTTCCGCTACCGGTTTTGCCAATCACGTAAACAAATTCACCCTTTTTCACCTCAAGGTCAATATGGTTGAGAACTAAATTTTCGTTTTGGAAAACAGCAACGTCTTGTAATTTTACAATAGTCTCGGGCATAATTTTACTTCAAAGTTTACACAAAAGTATTTGAAAAAATGAAACACAGAATTAAAATGGACAACGAATCTTTAATTTTAAACTGATTTGGTAAAAGATTCCTTTTTCCAGATTTTAGTATTCAGATTAAGGTCTTCAACTATATCAATAGCTGTTACTATGTCTTCGTACAATAGCTCCAATGCATTGGATTCAATCAAATTTTCACCTTCATCCAATCGTAAAAAACCATAGGGATGGTGAATTGCAATGTACAGTTTGTTGTTTTTGAAAGAGAGCATTATTGGTTTGTCAATTTTGTTTTTTAAATGGGTTATTCGCTGCATTAATAATGGGGAAAGGATGTAGCGTGCCTCTATTTGGTCTGAACTATAAACCACAAATTCATTTTCAAATTCGGTATCCTCCAAATTCACCAATTGATTGTCATTCAGATTCAAGGACTGGAAAGTTTTTGCCAAGTAGCCAATTCTTTTTTCCATTGAATCGGGAAGTATAATCGTTTTCCCGGTAAAATTTTTATTGAACTCCATTACGGCGAACATGCCCAAAAAGGAACTTCCAACTTGTTCAAACGTATATTTTTTAAAGAACCAAGGTCTAATATAAGTGATGGTAAGGTAGAGGTAATTTACCAGTGGAAAGTAGAGAAAGTAAGAATAGGGGTTACTACTTAAAGTTTTAACCGCTCCCATGGTTATTTTTGTTTGGCCGACTTTTCCGGAAAGCAAGCCATGGGTGAGATTGTAAATGGAATTTGTTCCCTTGTTTTTATTGAAACGGATCCCTTGCGGCGAAAGCAATTCACTATCCACTATATTCTTCCCATTGATCTGTTTGTTTTCATGATAATTAAAAGATGAGGCAATTTTGGCAATGAAAGTTTTTAGAATCTCTTTTTCAATCTTAACATACTTCGCTTTCGCTTTATTCGAAACTGTCATAAACACAAAAAAGAGCCCCCAGAACAAAAGCATTATCAATTGGGGGGAAAGGTAAGGCAACTTATCACTGTTGATATCCAGTGTCCATGCTGGTAAAAATGAACTGAACAGATAGAAAATCAAGGGAATTGAAATGCCTAAAAGAAGCACGGCCAGCAAAAATAAAGAGTTTGCAAATAAGAAAAATCGATATGTTTTTCTTTTTTTCTCTGCTTGCTCCAATAGGGGTAAAAGTTCCGCTCTGGTTTTACTGAAATTGGTCATGGATGGAACTTTTAAAAGGATACTTTGGGCTGAATGGCTTCGGATGGGTCAATTTTGTACAAATCCTTGTTGGTATAGCCCATTAATCGCCCCATAATATTCGAAGGGAACATTTCCAATGCATTGTTAAATGCATTTACAGAGGCGTTGTACGCCCGACGGGCAGCGGATAATTGTTCTTCAACTTCATTTAAACTGGATTGCAAGAGCATAAAATTTTGACTGGCCTTTAAATCTGGATATGCTTCTACCGAAATGTTTAGTTTTCTGAACAATTGATCTATGTCGCTCTCTAGGTTCAGTCTTTTTTCGACGGAAAGATTACCGCCAACTATTTTTTCTCTTAATTTGGTTATGGAGGTCAGTGTTTCGCTTTCATGCTTCAGGTACCCTTTAACGGTATTGACCAATTGTGGGATCAGGTCGCTTCTTTTTTTTAACATCACATCTATACTGCTGTATGCTTCTTCGACCTTATTTTTTTTACTGATCAAGTTATTGTACAAAAGCACCATAAATAATAAAGCAATGGCAAATGGAATTAATAGGTAGATCATCTCAACAAATAAAAGTTATACAATAGAACAATGTTTGGACATTGTCCGTTTTACAATTGTAAAAGGCTTCTCGCCTTTTTATGTTGAGGTTTGGAAATATTACTGTCGATGAGGTTTTTCAACAGAAAGGCTAAAGTTACTATTTCGCATCAATAAATCAAGCGAAGGGTCGTAAATTTCGGCAAATGACAGCTCAAATATACTTTGGCCTTAATTTTGACGTTATGAATAAAGTCAATCGAGAACAGCGTAGAACACTATGAATCGAAAAAACCTTCTTTTAATTCCCATTTTAATGGGAACTTTTTTTGTGCTTTCCGCACAGGAAACCAAAATATATACCCACGAAAACAAAGCTTACCAAGATGCTTTGGCACTCTACAACAATGAGCAGTACCAAGCGGCGCAAAATATTTTTGAGTCCGTAAAAGCAACCACGAAAGATGGTGAAACCGAGGCCAACAGTGCGTATTATGCGGCGAATGCCGCCATTCGGTTGAATCAGCGCGGAGCGGATAAGATGATGGAGGATTTTGTGGAGCGTTATCCCACATCCACGAAAAGAAATTCCGCATTTTTGGACGTGGCCGACTACTATTTTGAAACGGGCAAATATCCTTACGCCTTAAAATGGTATAAAAAGGTAGATGAAAATTCGATGCCTTATGCGGAGCGGGACCGTTTTAACTTTAACAATGGGTATGCCTTGTACGCATCCAAGCGTCCGGAAGAGGCAGAACGCTATTTGAACAAGGTGACCACCTCACAAAAATATGGCTCACAAGCTAAATATTATTTAGGGTACATCGCTTACGAGCAAGACGATTACAACTCCGCAAGCGCTCGTTTCGACCAAATCCAAGACCCGGAACTGCTCGATGAAAAGTTGACCTACTATCAAGCCGACCTGAATTTTAAACTCGGCAAGTTTGAAGAAGCGATTGCATTGGCCAAAAAGCAACTGCCCAAATCCAATCGTCAGGAAGTGTCGGAATTGAACAAAATCATCGGTGAGAGCTATTTCAATCTGGAACAATATGCCGAGGCCATTCCTTACTTGGAAGAATACAGGGGCAAACGTGGAAAATGGAACAATACTGATTATTATTTGCTGGGATACAGTCACTATAAATTAGGTGATTACCAAGAAGCCATTCAGCAGTTCAACAAAATTATAGGGGGAACCAATGCCGTTTCTCAAAACGCATATTACCACTTGGCCGAATGTTATTTAAAGTTGGATAAAAAATCTGAAGCTTTGAATGCGTTCCGAAATGCTTCGCAAATGGAGTTCAGTCCAGAAATCCAAAAAGATGCTTGGTTGAATTATGCCAGATTGAGCTACGAAATCGGTAACGCCTACGAACCAGTTCCACAAGTGTTGACCACTTATTTGGAAAAATATCCAAAGGACGAGCATCAAATGGAAATCCAGGAACTATTGGTGGATTCCTACATTACCTCCCGAAATTTTGAAGGTGCAATGCAACTTTTGGAGGAAAACCAAAACTATGCCAGCAAGGAAACCTATCAAAAAGTAGCCTACTATCGAGGGGTGGAACTTTTTATTGATGGCGATTATGAAGGGGCTTGGGAGCGGTTCGATAAATCCTTGAAAAGTGCAGACAACGCAAATTTTGAAGCACGTGCCCTCTACTGGAAGGCAGAGTCGGCCTACAGATTGAATCGGTTTGAAGAAGCCTTGGTGGATTTTGTACGGTTCCAGAACTCGCCAGCGGCCCAGTCACTTTCAGAATACGAGCAGCTGGATTATAATCTGGGTTACTCATACTTCAAACTAAAAGATTACAATAATGCCATCTCCTATTTTCAGAATGTGGTAAGCTCCAATGCTATTGATGATCAAAGAAAGAATGATGGTTATTTGCGCTTGGGCGATAGCTATTTTGTGAACAGCAAATACCGATTGGCCAAGAGCGCTTATGATGCTTCATCAAAGATGAACGGGCCAGAACGTGATTATGCGGCATTCCAAAAGACACTTTGTGATGGATTTTTAGGTAACAATTCTGCAAAAATCGATGGTTTGAACGAATTCTTGAGGATGTTCCCAACGTCATCATTACGTGACGATGCCCTGTTTGAGCTGGGCAACACGCTCATCAGTAACAATCAAGAAAACTTAGGGCTTCAAACCTATGACCGAATTGTGAACGAATTCTCGGGCAGTAAGTTTGCCCCAAGAGGATTGTTGCGTTCTGGGTTGGTCTATTACAATTCCAGCCGTAACGATCAAGCGTTGGAAAAACTCAAAGAAGTGGTTCAGAAATATCCCAACACCCAAGAGGCCAAACAGGCGGTGGCCACGGCCAAATTGGTATATGTGGACGAAGGTCGAGTTAGTGAATATGCCGCGTGGGCCAGAAACCTGGACTTTGTGGAAGTGACCGATACTGAGCTTGATAATGCCAGTTTTGAATCCGCAGAAAGAAAACAAATTGAAGGTAAAACCGCAGCCGCCATCCGTGGCTATGAAGATTACCTGAACGAATTCCCTAACGGACTCCATGCACAAAATGCCAACTTTGCTTTGGCGCAGCTCTACTTTGCCAATGGCGAAAAGGACAAAGCTTTACCCAAATACAAAGCGGTTGCTGATGGTGGCAATGGGGAGTATACCGAGCAGGCACTGACCCGTGTTTGTGAAATCTATGTAGATAAACAGGATTATGGCAGTGCCATTCCCTATCTGAAAAGATTGGAAAGCACAGCGGATATTTCGGAGAACAAAACCTTTGCCCAATCCAATTTGATGAAGGGCTACTATGGCCAAAAGGATTATGCACAGACCATTGCCTATGCCGAAAAGGTGTTGAACGCGCCCAAAATAGATGACCGTATCAAAAGTGATGCGCAAATCATGATTGCACGTTCTGCCATTGCAACGGACAATGAGAATTTAGCAAAAACAGCCTACCAAGATGTAAAACAGATTGCATCTGGCGAGCTCGCTGCTGAAGCTTGGTACTATGATGCCTATTTTAAAAATAAGGAGCAGGCCTATGAAGCTTCCAATGAGTCCGTTCAAAAATTGGCCAAGGACTACGCGGCATATAAGGAGTGGGCGGGAAAAGGATTGGTGATCATGGCCAAGAACTTCTACAATTTGGGAGATGCCTTCCAGGCTACCTACATTTTGGAAAGTGTCATTTCCAATTTCGCCGAATTTGAGGAAATCGTTTCGGATGCAGAAAATGAACTGGCCACAATCAAGGCCAAGGAAGCCGAGAGCAATTCATCCGTAGACCCCAATCAAAACTAAACGAGACACAGCATGCAAAAGAGAACCTATATATTTTCATTACTTTTTTTGAGCCTTTGCGGAGTGGTTATCGCCCAGGAAGAGGATAACATTGGTACGGAAACGGTAACGGTGGTAAAGCCGTATTCCCCGACCGTTTCGGATGCCTTTAAAATCAAATCTTCTCCAAGCTTGAACGATTCCATTGTGCTTCAAAAGAAGAAAATCAATTACAGTATATTTTCCGTGCCCGTGGCATCCACTTTTACCCCGGCAAAAGGGAAGGCTTCGGGAGTGGAAAAAACACCGCCGCCTACTTTGTACAATTCATACGCTTCAGTTGGTTTGGGTAATTACAACAATGCCTTGGTGGATTTTTATACGAGCCGTGAATTTAACAGGGGAGAAGATTTGTTGGATTTTGGCCTTACCCACAATTCTTCCCGTGGTGATTTAGACTCCACACCCTTGGAAACCGATTTTTATGATACCCAATTGAACGCTTCCTATGCCAAAAAGGACCGCTATATGGATTGGGGCGCCAGTGTAGGTCTGCAGCATCAGCTTTACAATTGGTACGGAATCCAGAGTGAATTCTTCAACGAGGATGAAATCAATGCCATGGAAGAGACACAAAACTATTTTAATGCGGAGGCTAAAGCGAATTTCAACATGGAGGATTCCTATTTTAAGAGTGGGAACGTGTTGTTGAGGCGCTTTTGGGACGCTACCGAATCAGCGGAGAACCGTGCGCTGATCAACCCAACTTTTGAACTCCCTATTACCGAAGAACTGATTACGATTTCTGCCAAGGTGGATTATGTCGGTGGTAGTTTTCAAAATGGCTCTATTTCCGATGTGGTAAATGAGGGGGAGAAAAATTACAGTAATCTACAGGCTGGGGTAACCCCAAGTCTTTTGATTCTGCGGGACGACTTGACCATTAACCTAGGAGCCAATATTGTCTATGGACTGGATATGGAAAACAGCGAGAACAACTTTTATATTTATCCAGCTGTGACGGCATCCTATCGTGTTTTGGACGAAAACGTGATTGCTTACGGTGGAATAGAGGGAGAGCTGAAGCAAAACTCTTATCACGATTTTGTGGACGATAACCCGTATGTGTCCCCAACTTTGGACATTATACCCACCGACCAACAATATGAAGGATATTTGGGATTGAAAGGTCAGTTGACCTCCAATGTGGGGTACAACATCAAAGGTTCGTATATGGCGGAGAACAGGAAACCTTTGTTTTTTCATAACCCCATCAATACGTCTAGGGATGATGAAAAGAGCTACTTCTATGGCAATTCCTTTCAGGTGTTTTACGATGATGTAAAAACGTTGGGTGTATTCGGAGAAATCAATGTGGATGTGAACCGTAACTTTTCTTTGGGTATCAATGGAGAATTTTACGACTACGACACAGAAACCGATAACCCAGCTTGGAATCTACCATCAATAAAAGGTTCGGTGTTCATGGATTACCAAATTTCCGACCAATGGTATATGGGTGCCAATCTGTTCTATGTGGGAGAACGGGATGATTTGTTGTCCCAAGTTGACCCGCTTGATTCCGAACTACAGTTCCAGCAGGTCACATTGGATGGTTTTTTTGATGCCAACGCACACGTAGGGTATCGGTTCAATGAGCAACTTTCCATTTTTGTGAAAGCATCCAATATTGCCAACAACAATTATCAGCGTTGGGCCAATTTTAGGGTGCAAGGTTTTCAAGCTCTAGCTGGTGTATCCTATAAATTTGATTTTTAGGTTGTAGGAGAATACGCAATAAATTGTTAAAAGTACCGTTCATTACTTTCAGTCAATCTATTGGTTTTCTGATGATTGCTGTTTCCAATTTAATTGGAACACATGAAAGTACGACCTCATTACATATTGTTTTCTTTGATTTTTTCATCAAGTTTCGGTCAGAATTTGGTGCAAAATGGCAGTTTTGAGGATTTTGTTTCCTGTCCGGTCAAAATGAGCAATCTAAACAAAGATGCTGAGCATTGGAGTGCTCCAACACTCGGGACAACGGATTATTTTAATGAATGCAGCCGAACCAAGCTGGGCGTTCCAATGAACTTTAAGGGAAAACAGGAGCCATACGAAGGTGCTGCATATGCAGGACTTTATCTCTTTGCACCGCGAGATTACCGAGAGTACATTCAAGTACCACTGTCTGAAACCCTGGAAAAGGGAAGTAGATACCGGTTGACCTTGTTTATAAGTCTTTCCGAAAAATCGGATGGGGCGGTTATGGATATGGGTGCCGTGTTTTCGGAAAAACCACTTTCGGTACATACCAAAAGGACACTTTCCCAAGGGGAACTTTCCAATGCTGCTGCTCAAACCACACATATCAAACAATTTCCTATTGTAGGCTATTATCAGGATAAGAAAAATTGGATGGGTCTTACTTTTGATATAGTGGCCAAGGGATTTGAGAGCCATTTGATCCTAGGGAATTTTAAGAGCAATGCAGGCACTTCCTATTTGGATAGCCGAAATCCATCAAAAAATACGGAAGGGTACGCCTACTATTATTTGGACGACATTTCGTTAACCTACCTTGGTCCTGAATACAAGACCGATGAAGTGTATGTGCTGAATCAAGTCAATTTTAATTTTGACCGTTTTGACCTTCAGCCCAAAGCTGAGCAAAGCCTTCAGGATGTATATGATTATTTAAAAAAACACCCTAACCTTAAGGTTGCTATTAGTGGACATACGGATGATTTGGGGTCGGACGAATACAACAACCTCCTATCGCGAGAAAGGGCTAGCACGGTAGCGCAATATCTGATCAATTTAGGATTGGACAAAAACAGAATCACCTCCAAAGGGTACGGCGATAGCAAACCTTTGGATACTGCCCGCACGGATGAAGCTCGAAGGAAAAACCGAAGGGTAGAGTTTGTGATGACAAAGTTTGAAGACGAAAACCCATAAACATATCCCTGCTTTTTCTATTTTTGATGGAAACCAACAGAAATGAAAAAGTTCTTTTTAATTGCCACAGGTCTACTAGTTTTTTCTTGTACTACTAAGGAAGAAGTGGACCTTATCGTTACCAATGCAAATATCTACACGGTTGATGCTGATTTTTCCAAAGCATCCAGTATTGCCATTAAAGATGGGAAATTTGTTGCCGTTGGTAATTCCGATGATATTTCAAAAAAATATAATGCCCAAGAACAGATGGATGCAGAGGGCAAGACCATTGTTCCCGGTCTTATTGATGCGCATTGCCATTTTTATGGATTGGGCCAGAACCAACAAGTTGTGGATTTAGTGGGCACCCAAAGTTTTGATGAAGTTGTGGAAAGAGTTGTGGCGTTTCAAAAGGAGCGTCCATCTAGTTTTGTGATGGGGAGAGGCTGGGACCAAAATGATTGGGAGATAAAGGAATTCCCGACCAAGGATAAATTAGATGAATTATTTCCAGACACACCAGTGGCATTGCGCCGTATCGATGGGCATGCCCTTTTGGTCAATCAAAAAGCATTGGATTTGGCAGGCATAACTACTGATACCGAAACTGAGGGTGGCGAAATTGTAAAGGAAGATGGCGAGATTACAGGAGTTTTGGTGGATAATCCCATGGGATTGATTGATAATGTTATACCAAAGGCAAGTTTACAGCAAAAAATACAGGCACTTAAAGACGCTGAGAAAATTTCTTTGGATTATGGGTTGACGACCGTTAACGATGCTGGTTTATCCAGGGATATTATCGAATTGATCGATAGTTTACAGCAAGCTGATGAACTCTCTATTCGGGTTTATGCAATGGTCTCCAACTATCCCGAAAATCTGGACTACTTTTTGGACAAGGGTATCATAAAAACAGAGGGATTGAACGTCCGATCTGTAAAAGTATATGGAGATGGAGCATTGGGGTCAAGAGGAGCTGCACTGCGAGCACCTTATTCCGATAAACCAGGTCATTTTGGGGCCATGGTAACCCCAGTGGACCAAATTGAAGCATTGGCACAACGAATTGCAGCCACAGATTACCAAATGAATACCCACGCTATCGGAGATTCTGCCAACATTGTGGTGCTAAGAGCTTATGAAAAAGCTTTGGAAGGTAAAACCGGTCGTAGATGGAAAGTGGAACATGCACAGGTAATTTCGCAATCCGATTTCGATTATTTTGAGAATGGTATTATTCCATCTGTTCAGCCGACCCATGCCACAAGCGATATGTACTGGGCCGAGGATAGGTTGGGTGAAGAGCGTGTTAAGGGTGCCTATGCCTACAAAGACCTTTTGGAAAAAGCGGGATTGGTGGCATTGGGAACCGACTTCCCTGTGGAGCAAGTGAATCCATTTTTAACCTTTTATGCGGCGGTGGCCCGTCAAGATGTGGAACAATACCCTGAAGGCGGTTTTCAAATGGAGAACGCCTTGAGCAGGGAAGAAACCTTGAAGGGAATGACCATTTGGGCGGCCTATTCCAATTTTGAAGAAGATGAAAAAGGTAGCATTGAACCGGGTAAATTCGCCGACTTTGTGATATTGAGCGATGATATCATGACGATTCCCGCTGAAGAGATTCCCAATATTACAGCAGAGCATGTTTTCTTGGGCGGCGTGCAGAAGAAATAACATTGTATAGTTATTCTGAACAAAGTAAAGAATCTTTTTGCGGCTTTTTTGAGAAGCAAAAAGCAATAAAAAAAGCCCCAAAAGGGGGCTTTTATATTTTAAAACTGAAACTATCTAGTAGCTGATTGGTAAAGTAACCCTAGTAGTTCCCCAGCCCATAACCAAGTTTCCGTCGTCATCGAAAGCAATACCAAAAGCTTCCAATTCTTCACTATCGGTAGAAGCGGTCGCTGTAGCTCTAACTACATCGCCATCGCTGTCGTACGAATAGGCTCCCCATTGGTGTAGGTTGCTGTTCAAGATTACGGTCCACTCATCTTCACCGGGAATGGTAAACAAAGCGTAAGAACCAGCTTTAATGGTTTTACCACCAACAGTGGCGTCTTTGTAAAATGTGATTTCGGTAGCTTCGTTTGCACCTGTTCTCCAAACTTTTCCAACGGGTGCCAATTCTGCCAAGCTACGTCCCTTCAATTGTGGACGGCTATAAATTACACGAGCTGCCTTATTGGTTTCCCTTGAGCTTGCAGGGTAATAAGCAATGTCAGCAGGACTTTTGTCAAGTCCACTGAACTTCTGGGCCGTGGCATCTGTAGTAAAAACTAAGCTGGTACCAAGAACTAAAAGTAGTAATGTTAATTTCTTCATGATTGTGATTTAAGTCCCTCTAATGAGGAGTTGATTAAATTTTCTTCAAATATACAGACGAGAAAATTAAGCAACCTTACAAAGCGTTCGGGTTAAAAGCATAAATCATTAAAAAGATTACAATAAGGTGTTTATATCTATAAAAAAATTACAATATGTTATCTTTTTTAGTTTAAGTCTTTTATTTTTTAATCATTAAACTCATTTTTGTTTCAAAATTGTTATTAAATCTATTGTTATGTGTGGTATTGTATGCGCATTTGATGTAAAAGAAAGTACGGAGGTACTTAGGCCCCAATTGTTGGAGATGTCAAAGAAAGTTAGGCACCGCGGGCCGGACTGGAGTGGTATTTATGCTGATGACAAAGCCATTTTGGCCCACGAGAGGTTGGCGATTGTGGATCCGGCTTCAGGAAAACAGCCATTGTTCAGTGCGGACGGTAAATTGGTTTTGGCTGCCAATGGCGAAATATATAATCATCAAGAACTGAGAAAACAGTTTGATGGGAAATATGAGTTTCAAACACAGTCAGACTGTGAGGTGATTTTAGCCCTCTATCAAGAAAAAGGTCCCGCTTTTGTGGATGAAATGAACGGTATTTTTGGTTTTGCCATTTATGATTCCGAAAAAGACGAGTATTTCATCGCCCGTGACCATATGGGAATCATTCCATTGTACATTGGTTGGGACAAAAACGGAACCTTTTACGTAGCATCCGAATTAAAGGCATTGGAAGGAACTTGTTCCAAGATTCAACTGTTCCCTCCCGGACACTATATGCATAGTTCGGATGGTGAATTTGTAAGATGGTACAAGCGTGACTGGATGGAGTATGATGCGGTAAAGGAAAATGAAACCAGTATCGAGAAAATAAAAGAAGCATTGGAGGCTGCGGTTCACCGTCAGTTAATGTCCGATGTGCCTTATGGTGTATTGCTGTCCGGCGGATTGGATTCGTCCGTGACCTCTGCCATTGCGAAAAAATATTCTCAAAAACGTATAGAATCAGGCGATACCGCCGATGCATGGTGGCCTCAGTTGCACTCTTTCTCCGTGGGATTGGAAGGTTCTCCCGATTTGGCTGCAGCTCAAAAAGTGGCGGATCATATTGGGACAGTACATCACGAGATCAAATTTACCATTCAAGAAGGTTTGGATGCAATAAAAGATGTTGTATATAATCTAGAAACTTACGATATTACGACCATAAGAGCCTCGACTCCAATGTATTTAATGGCTAGGGTAATCAAATCCATGGGGATTAAGATGGTCCTTTCTGGTGAAGGAGCGGATGAATTGTTCGGCGGATATCTGTATTTCCATAAAGCTCCCAGTCCAAAGGATTTTCATGAGGAGACCGTAAGAAAACTGGATAAATTACACATGTACGATTGCCTAAGAGCCAACAAATCCTTGGCTGCATGGGGTATAGAAGGGCGTGTTCCTTTCTTGGACAAAGAATTTATGGATGTAGCGATGAGTATCAACCCAAAAGATAAAATGATTAACGGTGAACGTATGGAGAAATGGGTGGTGCGAAAAGCATTTGAAGATTATTTGCCCGAAAGCGTTGCCTGGAGACAAAAAGAACAATTTTCGGATGGTGTGGGATACAGCTGGATAGATACCTTAAAAGCTTTGGTGGAAGAGGAGATTTCGGATGAGCAGTTGGCAAATGCCCATTTTAAATTCCCGATTCAGACACCAACATCCAAAGAAGAATATTATTACCGTTCAATTTTTGAAAGTCATTTTCCCTCGGATGCGGCGGCATTGAGTGTACCTCAGGAACCATCGGTGGCCTGTAGTACCAAGATTGCCCTGGAGTGGGACGAAGCCTTTAAGAATATGAACGACCCATCGGGTAGGGCCGTGGCTAA
Source organism: uncultured Allomuricauda sp. (assembly GCF_947258355.1). GTDB lineage: Bacteria > Bacteroidota > Bacteroidia > Flavobacteriales > Flavobacteriaceae > Flagellimonas. The sequence goes on along the minus strand of NZ_CAMYIC010000013.1, from coordinate 31,044 downwards.
GGTCCACACCGATGCGTATGTGAAATAACCCCTGTTTAAACCAACCAAACGATATGAAGCAGTAAACTAACTTGTTTCATTTTTTAATTAGTCCGAAAAGCCCCTTATCCAAGGGGCTTTTTAGTTGTTGTGGGGTAAGCGGGCATGCCCATTTTAAATCGGTTCGTTTTCCACAGGATTTGTTGATAACTTAAGGTGTTCAATAGGCTCCTGCAGGCCATTTGCACGGGGTATTTTTTATATTTGTAAGATTTGAAAATTTGAGGCAAATACTTAAAAATATATGAGCGAAGAAGCGAACAAGAAACAGTACTCGGCGGATAGTATCCAGGCCCTTGAGGGAATGGAGCATGTACGTATGAGACCTTCCATGTATATTGGAGATGTAGGGGTCCGTGGATTGCACCATTTGGTGTACGAAGTTGTGGATAACTCCATTGATGAGGCCATGGCCGGTCATTGTGATAGGATCGATGTGATCATCAACGAGGACAATTCCATAACCACTCAAGATAACGGTAGAGGTATCCCTGTGGATCTGCACAAAAAAGAAGGAGTTTCTGCTCTGGAGGTTGTTATGACCAAGATAGGTGCTGGGGGTAAATTTGACAAGGATTCCTATAAGGTTTCCGGAGGACTTCACGGGGTAGGTGTATCCTGTGTAAATGCTTTATCTTCTCACCTAAAGGCCACCGTTTATAGAGATGGCAAGATTTGGGAGCAGGAATATGAAAGAGGTAAAACGCTCTATCCCGTAAAAAGTGTTGGGGAAAGTAAAGAGACAGGGACCATAGTGACCTTTGTCCCAGATACCACAATTTTCACCCAAACCATAGAATACAGTTATGAAACCCTTTCCAATAGAATGCGCGAGCTCGCCTATTTGAACAAAGGAGTTACCATAACACTTACAGATAAAAGAAATAAAGACGAAAAAGGAGAGTTTATTTCCGAAACTTTTCATTCCGAGGAAGGTCTAAAAGAATTTATTAAGTTTTTGGACGGAACAAGGGAACCTTTGATTCAGAATGTTATCTCCATGGAAGGAGAGAAGAACGGTATCCCTGTGGAAGTGGCCATGGTTTACAATACGGGTTATACGGAGAATCTTCACTCCTATGTAAACAATATCAATACCCACGAAGGGGGTACGCACCTTTCTGGTTTTAGAAGAGGATTGACCACAACCTTGAAAAAATACGCCGATAATTCAGGGATGTTGGACAAGGTTAAGTTCGAAATATCAGGGGATGATTTCCGCGAAGGACTTACTGCTATTGTTTCGGTAAAAGTTGCAGAGCCCCAGTTCGAAGGTCAAACCAAGACCAAATTGGGTAACCGTGAAGTGACCAGTGCCGTGAGTCAGGCTGTTTCCGAGATGTTGACCGATTATTTGGAGGAGAATCCAGATGACGCCAAACAAATTGTGGAAAAGGTGAAACTGGCCGCACAGGCGAGACATGCCGCTGCCAAGGCTCGTGAAATGGTCCAGCGTAAAAATCCGATGAGTGTTGGTGGATTGCCTGGAAAACTATCCGATTGTTCCGAACAAGACCCGACCAAATGCGAAGTATTCCTAGTTGAGGGAGATTCCGCAGGAGGTACGGCCAAGCAAGGAAGGGATAGAAATTTCCAAGCTATTCTTCCTTTACGCGGTAAAATCCTTAATGTGGAAAAGGCCATGCAGCATAAGGTTTTTGAAAACGAGGAAATCAAGAATATCTACACCGCTCTAGGGGTTACTATTGGAACCGAAGAGGATAGCAAAGCGTTGAACTTGGATAAGCTGCGTTACCATAAGGTAGTGATCATGTGTGATGCGGATGTTGATGGTAGCCACATTGAAACTTTGATTCTTACCTTCTTCTTCCGGTATATGAGGGAGCTGATAGAGGGTGGTCATGTTTATATTGCAACACCGCCACTGTACTTATTGAAAAAAGGATCTAAAAAGCGCTATGCTTGGAACGATAAAGAACGTGATGAAATAAATAAAGAAATGAATGGTGGAGCAAGTATCCAACGGTACAAAGGTCTTGGGGAAATGAATGCCGAGCAACTTTGGGATACCACCATGAATCCGGAGTTTAGAACATTACGTCAAGTGAACATCGATAATGCAACTGAATCCGACCGTATTTTCTCTATGTTAATGGGGGATGAAGTGCCTCCACGACGTGAGTTTATAGAGAAAAATGCCGTCTATGCGAATATAGATGTATAGATAACAGGCATTTCACAACAAAAACTCGCCCCTAAAAGGCGAGTTTTTTAGTTTTGGATAAAACTTCAACATTATGAAAAGAATAATTTTAGCGCTAGCGCTGGTTTCTGTCACCATGGGAAAAGCCCAAGATTTGAACGATATTTTTGTATCGGGTGTAGCAGATGCCGAACAATTTGCCAATGCATATTTGGCGCCGGTATCCGAAGCATCGATTTACAGTATATCCAATGGGTGGTACAACACAGCGGATGCCAAACCCTTGGGAGGGTTTGAAATTTCTATTATTGGAAACATGACCGGATTCAAGAACAAGGACGATAAAAAGGCGTTTTTATTGGATCCCGCTGATTATGAAAACCTTGATTTCGTAAATAATCCAGGGCAAGCCAGAATGGTTGCTACCGGTTTAGGTGATATTGAGGGTGTAAATGTTTTCGTTGAGGATGAAAACGGACTGTTTCGAGAAGAATTTGAGCTACCAACGGGGCTTTCCGCCGAAAACCTGAACTTTATCCCTTCTGGCTACCTTCAGGGAAGCGTTGGATTAATCAAAGGATTGGAAGTGAAAGCACGTTTTTTGCCAAAGATCAAATTTGACGATGATGCCAAGATTGGACTTTTTGGTGCTGGTCTGCAATATGATTTCACCAAAATGTTGCCTGCAGATAAACTGTTGCCAGTAGCAATTTCTGCGGTTATTGGGTATACCAACTTGAATGGTGAGTATGATTTTACCGATTCATCTACCATTGATGGAAGTGATCAGCGATTGGATGCATCTTTCAAAACCTGGAATTTTAGTGCTGTAGTGTCCACAAGAAACATTCCCGTAATTAATTTTTATGGGGGAATTGGATACATTACTGGTAAGTCCGACATTGATTTATTGGGTACTTACGAGGCCAATGGACCATTCTTTTCTGAAACCGTTGTGGACCCATTTTCCGTTAGTAAAAAAGCAAGTGGTGTTTCTGCCAATATAGGTACCAAATTAAAGTTGGGCTTTTTTAGGCTCAACGCAGAATATAATATCTCTGAATTTAGCACATTCACCTTTGGTGTCAACTTTGGATTCAGGTAGAACAAGACCAAATCAACCAACCAATAAATAAAGAAGGCCCCGATTACGGGGCCTCCTATTTTCATATATGTAGTCTTCACGTCATTCTCTGGTGGCGAAGACCGAGCCATTCTCCAGAGTCAATACTTCAGGTTCTTCTGCTTTTTCCAAGCTAACGGTAATATCCGTTACTTGAGGGTCACCATAAGTAATGGAATAGTTTCCATTTTTCTGGGACCATTTAAAATCGGTGTAAAAAATTAATTTGGAATTGGAATATCTTTGGTACCTGCCTAGGTAAACATCATTAAAAATCCATTCTTCACGGGTACTACTAGCGGTCTTCCCCTCAGGGCTGGAAAATTCGGTTTTTGCCCATATACCCAAAATAGGATCATTGTTTTCTGGTACACGGGTACAGTTGCTTATGGCAATAATGCCTATAATGGACAACAATGAAAAGAGCTTTTTCATAGGTCAAGTAGGTTAAATGATTTTGGGACTATTAGAACGTAATTTTGTAAGAATCTATTGCATAAAAGAGATAAAATATTTGTGTTTGACTTTTATCTTTGATGCTCCGAAATGTTTCTTCACATTTTTAAAGCGGTATCAACTTTGTGAAATTTGGCTAAATAGGGCCTCTAAAACTGGTAAAAGTCAGCCTTTTTCTGAGTCAAATGCCTTATTTTTGAAGACTAAAATTTAAATCTATACAAATGAAAGTTACCGTAGTTGGAGCAGGCGCAGTGGGAGCAAGCTGTGCTGAGTACATAGCAATGAAGAATTTTGCATCAGAAGTAGTTTTATTGGATATCAAAGAAGGATATGCCGAAGGTAAGGCCATGGATTTAATGCAAACGGCCTCCTTGAACAAATTTGATACCAAAATCTCGGGAAGCACCAACGATTACAGCAAAACTGCAGGTAGTGATATTGCAGTAATCACCTCGGGTATACCGCGTAAACCGGGAATGACCCGTGAGGAATTGATTGGAATCAATGCAGGAATAGTAAAGACTGTAGCGACCAGCCTAATCGAACACTCACCAAACGTGACTATTATTGTGGTAAGTAACCCGATGGATACCATGACCTATTTGGTGCACAAGGCTACAGGATTGCCAAAGAACAGAATTATTGGTATGGGCGGTGCTTTGGACAGTGCACGTTTCAAGTATAGATTGGCCCAAGCCTTGGAAGCACCAATATCCGATGTTGACGGTATGGTGATCGGCGGACACAGTGATAAAGGAATGGTTCCTTTGATTGGACATGCCACCAGAAACAGTGTTAAGGTTTCCGAGTTCTTGTCTGAAGAGAAAATGAACTGGGTGGTTGAAGAAACCAAAGTAGGTGGAGCTACCCTTACAGGCTTATTGGGGACCAGTGCATGGTACGCACCAGGTGCCGCTGTATCGGGATTGGTACAGGCCATTGCTTGCGACCAGAAGAAAATGTTCCCATGTTCCTCACTTTTGGAGGGAGAATACGGGCTGAACGATATTTGTATAGGTGTACCAGTGATTTTGGGTAAAAACGGAATCGAAAAAATCGTCGAGATAGAATTGTCCGATGCAGAAAAGGCCAAAATGCAAGAAAGTGCAGAAGGTGTTAAAAAAACCAACGGATTGCTGGACGTATAAAATACATCAACAATAACCAACTGAAATGTCATTTCGGATGTGACCTTAAAAGGATTTGCCATTAATTTTCATGGAAATCCCAAGGTTTATCTGGAATGACATTTTTATTTTAACAGTATAACCGTCAACCGTAATTGCAATTACATCAATTTCTATTGTCAAATCTTATCGGAAATGATATATTTGCACGCTGTTTAAGAAAACTTCTAAAAAATTAACAATCAATGCAGAATAAAGGACTTATAAGGCTTTTCGCTATCCTTTTTGGCTTGGTGAGTATTTATCAGTTGTCTTATACTTTCATCACTAACAAGTTGGAGGGGGACGCTGAAGCATATGCTGTTAGCCAAATTTCGGAAGCTGAGGAAGATTATGTTGCAAAGCGTGAAGCTTTAGAGGCATCGTATCTGGACTCCATCAGTGACAACACTGTTTTGGGCTTTACGAGCTATGAGGAAGCCAAGACTAGAGAGTTGAACAAGGGATTGGACCTTAAGGGAGGTATCAACGTAACCTTGCAGATTTCCGTGAAGGATATCTTAAAAGGCTTGGCCAACAATACCAAAAACCCGGTTTTCAACAAAGCATTGGCCGATGCCGATGAAGCGTCAACAAATAGTGATGACACCTATTTGGAGCTATTCTTTGATGCCTTTGATAATATTAAAGGAGATACCAAATTGGCTTCCCCTGATATTTTTGCCAACAAGGGACTTAGTGATGACATCAATTTCCAAATGACGGATGATGAGGTAAGACCTATCATCAGAAGAAAAATTGATGAATCCATTGTTTCTGCATTTGAGGTACTGCGAGAGCGTATAGATGGTTTTGGCGTAACACAGCCAAATATCCAAAGAGAAGGGAATTCAGGACGAATCGTTGTGGAGCTTCCTGGAGCAAAGGATATTGCACGTGCCCAAGAATTGTTGTCCAGTACGGCACAATTGGAATTTTGGGAAACTTATTCTCAGAGTAATCAAAGTATTGGAAACTTTTTGGTAAATGCCAACGAGCGCCTTAAAGAAATTTTGGAGCCAGAAGCTACCGAAGAAGAGGTTTCAAAACCTGAATCAGAGATTGATTCATTGCTTTCCGATGTGGCCCAAGATTCTTTGGATATGACCCAAGAGGCCAATCCGATTTTAGGCAAGTTAATTCCTGCCAATCCAGGCAGTCATGCCATTGCACGTGCGATGGTCTCCGATACAGCGGAGTTGGGTGGGTATTTGAGAATGCCTGAGATTAAAAGATTGTTAGCAAACGATATTCAATTTACCAAGTTCCTTTGGGAGCGTCCATCACAAGATGCTGAGGTAGTTGATTTGTATGCTCTAAAATCCAATAGAGAAGGTACGCCAAGAATAAGTGGCGACGTAGTTTCCGATGCACAGGATACCTTTGACCAGTTCAATAAACCTGCAGTGAGCATGACGATGAATACACGTGGTGCCAAAGAGTGGGAAGAATTGACAGGGGATGCTTACAACAACCAAACAGGTATTGCCATTGTCTTGGACAATAAAGTATATACGGCACCGGGTGTTTCTTCCGGACCTATATCTGGAGGGCGTTCAGAAATCACCGGTACATTTACAGTAAACGAAACCAAAGATATTGCCAACGTGTTGCGTGCGGGTAAACTTCCTGCTTCTGCAGAGATTATAGATTCCTTCGTGGTTGGACCTTCATTGGGTCAAGAAGCAATAGACAGTGGGTTGATGTCTTTTGTAATAGCTATGCTGTTCGTGTTGGTATGGATGATTTTCTATTACGGAAGAGCAGGGGTATTTGCCGATATCGCCCTATTGTTCAACATTCTTTTGATATTTGGAGTTTTGACCAGCCTTGGAGCTGTATTGACATTACCAGGTATCGCGGGTATCGTATTGACCATTGGTATGTCGGTGGATGCCAACGTACTTATTTTTGAAAGGATAAAAGAAGAATTGGACCGTGGAAAAGGAAAAGCCCAGGCCATCGCAGATGGTTTTGGAAACGCTTTGTCCTCTATTTTGGATGCCAACATTACTACGGGACTTACAGCGATCATCCTATTTATTTTTGGATCAGGGCCTATTAAGGGTTTTGCCACAACATTGATGATCGGTATCGTAACCTCATTGTTTACGGCGATTTTTGTAACCCGATTAATGATCAATGCCTATACGAGCAAAAAAGGTCGTCGATTGGATTTCAGTACTGGAATTACCAAGAACCTGTTCAAAAACTTGAGCATTGATTTCTTGTCCAAACGTAAGGTAGCTTACGTTATTTCGGGAATATTGGTTACCGTTAGTGTAATTTCATTATTTACCCTCAAACTTCAACAAGGTGTGGATTTTGTTGGTGGACGTTCTTATCAAATCCGATTTGAACAAGCAGTGAACCCGTCCGAGATAGCAGGTGACTTAAACTCAGTATTTGGAAGCGGAACCAATGCTAAAACATTTGGAGCCGCCAATCAGATTATTATAACCACTAACTACAGGTTCGAAGAGAATGGCCCAGAAGTGGATACAGCGATTTTGAACGAAATGTTCACGCATCTTCAAAAATACTTCCCCGATGGTACCACATATGATGATTTTAAACCAGGAGGTACTGCAGAAGATTTGGGCGTGCTAAAATACCGTAAGGTTGGACCCACCATTGCTGATGATATTAAGAAAAGTGCTGTTTTGGCCATTATAGGATCATTAGCGGTTGTTTTCCTTTATATCTTACTGCGATTTAGAAAATGGCAGTTCTCTTTGGGTGCGGTCGTTGCGGTATTCCATGATGTATTGATCGTATTGGGTATTTTCTCTTTGACTGGAAGCATTATGCCTTTTAACATGGAAATTGATCAGGCCTTTATTGCAGCCATCCTAACGGTAATCGGTTATTCCTTGAATGATACGGTGGTAGTTTTCGACCGTATCCGTGAAGTTACCGGCCTAAAAGGTTGGAAAGGTGGAGAACATATCAATTTAGCGTTGAACAGTACTTTGAGCAGAACATTGAATACATCTTTGACAACATTAATCGTATTGTTGGCTATTTTCATCTTTGGAGGTGAAAGCCTAAGAGGATTCATGTTCGCAATGATCATAGGTGTAATCGTAGGTACTTACTCTTCTGTATTTATCGCAACACCTGTAATGTTCGACTCATTAAAAAAGAAAATTGCTGCTGCTACAGGAGCATAGTTTTTCGTTTTTTTATTACACTTTATAAGAAAGGCCCTCAATTTTGAGGGCCTTTTTTTAAGCTATGCTCTATTTGTTGACAGGGTTTCCAGCCAGGATAGTAATTGGCTGAACAGTGTGAAGTTCTGGATTACTCTCAACTGACCATTAAAGCCCCACTTATCCCTTTCTTTGGGATGGTTCAGCATATATGCCAAGGTTTTGGATAAGCTTTCAATATCCGTGGGGTCAGGGTTTATCTGCCCTGTTTTATTATGGATTACCTGAAATTTAAGTCCAGCAGCATTCGATACCAGAACAGGTTTTCTTTTCCACATGGCTTCCGTTGCCGTAAGCCCGAACCCTTCTTGAATTGAGTTTTGTACAATTATGCTCGATGTTCGCTGAAGCGCATTTACGATCAAAGCATTCTGTTTTGGATTATCAAGCGGTAACAGCAATATGGCAATATCATTTTGCATGCTACTATCCACTTCTTTGTAGGTTTGTGTAAGTTCCTTTAAAACTTCTTTGCCCTCGGGGTCATCGGATACAAAAGCAGGGTCGGGTCCGCCCATCACCAATAAGGTCATTTCAATACGCTTGTATTCCAAACTTTTTGGATCACCATATTTTCTGTTGTCCAACTTCATTTTAATAAAGGCCTCCATCAACTCCTTAAAACCTTTTAATCGGTCCCATCGAGAGATTTCAGTTACTATGGGTCGATATATTAAATCAAGATTTTGATCAGCATCCAACACATCAAAAGAACCATCGGGCATTACTTTTCTTACCAAATGCTCGTAACGATTGTAAAGAATAGCTTTATGGTCGTCCAATATTCCTGATTGATATAAAATACCAATGCATTTGTGCAATTGAAGTTCACGGTTTTTGTGGCTCAATGGATCAATGGCAGGTGGAATAATGGATGTTCTGTTCTTTAGTGACTTTGGAACATAAGCGGGAAGACTGAATACAAAATGGTCATAATCGTTGGTGTAGGGCTCCAAAAATTTCCAAACTGCATCTGTAACTTCAGTGTCTTCTTCAAGGCCGATGTGGCATCGCCAAATTATTGACACTTTTTTTTCTTTTTTGATCATAGCGGCGAGCGGCATAGGCTGTGGGTCGTGTACCACTACAATATCACCGTCGTTTATAAGTTCCAGGGCTTTGGAAAGATTATTTCTGTTGACTTCTTCGTAAATCTTGCGGTCTTCTTCCGAGAAAACTCCGTTTCCGCTCCCATGAATTGCGTTGTGGATACGTTTGGTCAAATCAAAAAACGCATTTTTTTTAGCTTCGATGACAAGCCATTCAATAGATACCCCGAGTTCGCGTAGTATCCGCATTTGACTGGGGAGCATTTCGGCAACACCACCGCCTATGGCCGTAGAGTTGATCATCCAAATGGTTTGTCCCTTAAGGGATTCAATAGGGTCTTTGGCCTGTTCCATGAAATCCAGAACAGAGGAGTAGAGGGAGCCGTACGCCTTATAATCCACAAGTTTGGCGCCTGGCTTAACATTTATTTTTTGCATGAAAGGGAAAAAAGTTAATAGTTGAATTCCCTATAAGATAGCAAAAAAACCGATGGGTTACCTAAGTGATTGTTTTTTAAATGTTTAACAATCCAATTCAATTCCTTCTGAGCCGTTTTCGGTAGGATGGAGCTCATAAATATATTCTGGGTTCAATTGCGGTTCTTTGCGATGAGAGACAAAAACAATAGCGGAATCGCTTTCCTTGGCTATTTTGTTCACCAAGGCAACAAATAGATTGGCACTGACATCGTCCAAACCAGCTGTGGGCTCATCCAAAATGAGTAATGGTGGATGTTTTACCATAGCGCGGGCCATCATTACCAAACGTTTGTCCCCAGCTGATAAGTCCCGAAAGTGGTCGTTCTTTCTGTTCCCTAAGTTTAAAAGGTTCAGCCATTGGTTGGCCAACTGCTTTTCGCCATCTGTAGGAAGTACATAAAGTCCAATGGAATCGTGAAGCCCGGAAATGATCATGTTTTCCATGCTGTGATAACCACGGAATTTATTTGTAATGGCAGGCGTGTAGTATCCAATTTTCTGTTTCAGGTCCCAAACACTTTCACCAGTACCTTTTTTTTGCCCAAAAAGGGTCAGGTCTTGACCGTACCCTTTATGGCTGTCACCTGTGATCATGGACAATAATGTGGATTTTCCGCTACCATTGGGGCCAATCAGTTGCCAAAACTCTCCTTTTTTAATGGTCCAATCTATTTTGTTCAGCACTTGACGCCCTTCAAAACTTACTGAGACCTTTTTAAAACTCACCAATTCCTTTGGCCCAACTTTTACTGGGGATAAGGGTGGTGGTATGGTCCCGTTGAAAGTTATAGCTTCTGTTTTGTTTTCTTTCCAAAAAGTATCTGGGGATTTATATTCATGTAAGCTCTTGCCATCCATCTTAAAAAAGTGGGTGGTATTGGGCAATATATCATCCAATCTGCTTACCAACTGAACCAAAATTTTGTTGGGAGCAATATCCAAAAGCTGCTCTTTAAGTTTAGCTTGTGAGGACACATCCAAATTATCAAAAGGGTTCACCAGTATTATAAAATCAGGGTCCAGTTGCAGTAAATGGTTGAGCAATGCCTTCTTCTGTTCGCCACTGCTCATTGTCCTTAAAGATTGACTGCCCTCTTTGGTCAAAACCCTAATATCATGTCTTTCCTCTTCATCCATGAACCGATTGATTTCCGAACGAGAAAAAAGAAAGCCTTTCAGTGGCTTTAGCTCGTGCAATCCGTCAATAGATTGGTTTCGAAGCAAGTCCTTAACCAATTGTTCGGTATTGGAATTGTTCTGTGTAAGGATAGCATAGCACTTCGGTAGCTTCATGAGGTAAATGATATTGACCCAAAATTATAATTATAAATTTTGGAATACTACAATCTTGAAAAGACAATGCTATCACCTACTTGCAGATTCAATTGGTCAGAAAGCCCTGCATTGATTTCAAATACATATTTTGCCGGTGCATTTGAGGGCAGGGTGTTTTCATTGAATGGTTGTGCATTCTTTTGAAAGCTCACAATCTTCATTCCTGAATTAATATAAATAATGTCCAATGGAATTTCAGTATTCTTCATATAAAAATACTGCAAGGATTCCGTGGGCTGAATGAAGAGCATTCCTCGGTCTTGCTTCATGGATTTTCGGTACATGAGTCCAGTTTGGGTCTCGTACTCTGTTTCGGCAATTTCGATGTCGAAATTGGCCTTGATGGAATCTGTTTGTGTTGAAAGCACGACTAGTTCACCTTCTTTAGTAAAGGTTATGGTTTCCGTTTTAATGGATTGTTTGGAATCCGTTTTGCACGATGCCAAAACAATGGTAAAAGCCAGAAGGGCTACTTTTGAAATCTGTATCATCATGTTAGAGTTCTACCGGTGCAGGTTTAATCATAAAATACACCCCGATAAGTATCATTGGAATACTCAGCCACTGTCCTGTGGATAGCATTCCTAAAGCATCTTCGAATCCACCTTGACTTTTCTTATAGAATTCAACAAAGAATCTAACTACGAACAAAAGCACCATAAACAATCCGAAAAGGAAACCTGGTTTGTCCTTCCAATCCGTTTTCCAATACAAAAGGTAAAGTGCTATGAATACAAAAACGTAGCAGAAAGCCTCGTACAATTGAGCCGGGTGACGATAGGGTATGGATTGTAAAATTTCCGAAAATTCTGGATTGTGCTGAATGGCTTTGTAAGCTGCATTCGGAGTCTGCTCCTTGGTGAGTGCCATGGCCTGATAAGCCGGCATATCGTCCGAATCGCGGATAAAACGGGTGGCCAAGAAATATGATTCCTCCACTTTTTTACCATTGATCTCGGAGTTGAAAAAATTACCGAACCTTACGAATGCGGCACCGATGGCAGAGGGAACCACCAACCTGTCCAACAGCCAAAGCATTTTAATATCTTTCCATTTACGGGTGTACAACCATATTCCAATAATGGCGGCAATGGTCGCGCCATGACTGGCCAATCCCGTAAAACCTGTAAACTCATAACCATTGATGATACCGAAAAGCGAACTGTTCGCACTTTCCCTGATCGGTAATAGAATTTCAGCCAAATGATCTTTGTAGTAGTCCCAATCGTAAAAGAAGACATGTCCTAAACGGGCTCCAAGCATGATCGAGACCACAGTGTAAATAAAAAGGGAATCGAGTTTTTCCATGGATTTCTTTTCATTCAAGAAGATTTTCTTCATGATGAACCAGCCAAGTACAAAGGCGGCAATCCATAACAAATTGTAATATTTTATCTGTAGAAAACCCAATTTAAAAAGGGTTCCTTCGGGGTTCCAATCAAATCCGAGGAAATACATTTATCTAAATTTTGGACTAATATAACTACTTTGAACGGTTGCGCGGTGTTAATTAAAGCGCAATTTTTTAAGGGACGGGATCATATCCGCTTCCTCCCCATGGGTTGCAACTGGCTATACGTTTAATGGAAAGCCATCCGCCTTTAAAGAGTCCGTGCTTTTTTAAGGCTTCCAGGGTGTATTGTGAACAAGTGGGGGAATAGCGACATGTAGAGGGGAACATAGGGGATATAAAAAGTTGGTAAAACCTTACCAACAAAACAAATGGCGCTATCAAAATTTTCTTCATACTGGCTATGGAGTGAAAGAAAGAACAAGGTATGAAAAAGCCCCGACAAAGTCGGGGCTTGGCTTATACTTCTTCAGCTGATTGTACAGGTGATAAATGTTCCCGTTCATCATCTGTATACAATCGTGACTTGATGACAAAACGTAGCCCCAACGGAATTTCGAGACTAAAACTGGCACCACGCCCCGTGGTCACATCGACCGTGAGCTGTGTGTGTTTCCAGTATTCGAACTGGTCCTTGCTCATAAAAAAATCACATCCGTGGATGGTGCCCAACTTCACATCGTTCTCATTGAGCATCAACTCACCTTTTGGAAAGCACATGGGAGAGGAACCATCACAACAACCTCCACTTTGGTGGAACATCAATTCACCGTGGCGTTCCCTCAATTGGTCAATGATTTTTATGGCGTTGTCCGAAACCAACACACGTTTTATCAAATTTTCCATCCTAGAAAAAGCCCAATTTGTTCTTATCGTAAGAAATCAGCATGTTCTTGGTCTGGGTGTAATGGCTGAGCATCATTTTGTGGTTTTCCCTTCCGATTCCTGACTTTTTGTATCCTCCAAACGGTGCATGGGCCGGATAGTTGTGATAGCAATTCACCCAAACCCTGCCAGCTTGTATCTGTCTGGAGATTTTATAGGCTTGGTGCATATCGCGTGTCCAAACTCCCGCGCCCAATCCATAAAGGGTGTCGTTGGCTATTTCCAGTGCTTCTGCTTCATCTTTAAAAGTAGTGACACAGACCACGGGACCAAAAATTTCTTCTTGGAACACGCGCATTTTGTTGTTTCCTTTCAAAATGGTAGGTTGAATGTAATACCCACCTTCCAGACCTTCGTTAAAGGCAGCTTCGCCTCCTGCAAGTACTTCACATCCTTCTTCTTTGCCAATTTGGATGTAGTTCATGATTTTTTCGAACTGATCATTCGATGCTTGTGCGCCCATCATGGTGGTAGGATCTAAAGGGTGGCCAAGTTTAATGGCTTTGGTACGCTCCACAACACGCTCAATGAATTTGTCATAAATACTTTCCTGCACCAATATTCTGGATGGGCAAGTACAGACCTCCCCTTGGTTCAAAGCAAACATTACAGCACCTTCCAAACATTTGTCGAAGAACTCATCATCTGCATCCATAATGCTTTCAAAGAAAACGTTCGGGGATTTACCACCCAATTCCAAGGTTACGGGGATGATGTTCTTGGAAGCATATTGCATGATCAATTGTCCTGTAGTGGTCTCTCCCGTAAAGGCAATTTTTTTAATACGTGGACTGGAAGCCAATGGCTTTCCTGCTTCCAAGCCGAAGCCGTTAACAATATTGAGTACACCTGCTGGAAGGATATCCTCGATGAGTTCCATCAAAATCAAGATTCCTACGGGTGTTTGCTCTGCAGGCTTAAGTACTACACAGTTCCCGGCGGCCAATGCAGGGGCCAATTTCCAAGCGGCCATTAGGATAGGGAAGTTCCATGGAATTATTTGCCCAACCACACCCAGTGGCTCCATTACGTTCATGGAAACGGTGTTACTATCCAATTCGCTTACGGAACCTTCTTCTGCGCGAATTACTCCTGCGAAATATCTGAAGTGGTCAATGGCCAACGGCATATCCGCAGCACGTGTCTCGCGCAAGGCTTTACCGTTGTCCCAAGTTTCGGCACGGGCCAAAGCTTCGAGGTTGTTCTCCATCACATCGGCAATCTTTAATAATAAGTTGCTACGGTAGGTTGCGGAGGAATTGTTCCACTCTGGTGCTGCCGCCCACGCTGCATCGATGGCCTTGTCTACATCTTCGGCCGTAGATCGCGCAATTTTTGTGAATGCATTTCCATCAACCGGTGAAATATTATCAAAATATTCTCCTTTGGTCGGTGGGGTCCATTTTCCGCCGATGTAATTTTCATACTGATCTTTGAACTTAGGTTTTTCCAAAACACTACGTTCCGTAGTTTGTACATTGCTCATAATACTTTTGTTTACGTTAATTTTTATGTTCGTTCACACTTTGTACAAGTGGCTGATTTTAAAAGTATTGATTTTGAACACCGTACATCTGACGTATTCTATTAATGACATGACCAATCCTCTTTGTTTTTGTATTTTTAACAAAACATCACATCATATTTTTTATATTTAGTAAGTATTTGTACAATATATTAAGGAGTAGATATTTTATATGCAGTTGCCAGATAAATTTTTTGAAGAAAGAAAGCTTGAACATTTGGTCGAGAACCAAACTTCGTATACGTTGAACAATGCTTCAATGCATGTTTTTGAGACGCATCTGCAAGCAGAAAAAGTACTCCTTCAGTTTGATCAACCCTTGCTCGCCTCTATGCTGATAGGAAAAAAGGTAATGCATCTCAGGGACAAGAAGTCATTTAATTTCCTGCCGGGTGAGTCCTTGATTCTTCCCTCCAATGAAGTTATGTGCATTGATTTTCCAGAAGCGAACGAAGAGAATCCGACACGTTGCTTGGCCATGGCCATTTCCGATGAAAAAATCAATAAGGTCATCAATTTGATGAATGAAGTGATGCCCAAACACGATGGGACGGAATGGGCTCTGATGGATTACAACTACCACTTTACCAACGATGCCAGTATTTATGGCATTATTCAGCGATTATTGTATTTGTTCACGGAGAACCATCCGTCTAAAGACTATTTTGTGGATAACATGCTTCAGGAATTGATTATTCGAATTTTACAGGGCAATACGCGGGAAAGATATTCTCAGAACGCATCCAAGTTGAGTTCAAACAATAGGTTGGCCTATGTAATCGAATATATTTCCCAGCACTTGCACGAACCTTTGTCCGTAAGTGATCTGAGCAAGAAAGCCTGTATGAGCGAATCGCATTTCCATAAGACTTTTAAAGAAGAATTAGGAGTAACCCCAATTGACTACATCAACAGCGAGCGTATAAAAATGGCCATCAATCTCTTAAAAGATCCCGATAGGAAAATAAAGGAGATTTATTTGGAATGTGGGTTTGAAAACCGTTCGTATTTCAACCGTTTGTTCAAGCGAAAAATACACGTTTCGCCAGGGGAGTACCAATCAAAATTTATCAAGCATTAATTTACGCTGAAAGTAGTTCCGTCCTTACCATCTTTGATTTGAATACCCAGTTCAACCAACTGATTCCTGATTTTGTCAGAAGTGGCAAAGTCCTTTTTGGCACGGGCTTCATTTCTAATATCGATCAATAATTCCATAACACCATTGAGCGTATTGGAATCATCCTTGGTCATGGATTGATTTTCGATACCAAGCACATCATATACAAAAGCCTTTAGCGAATTTGCCAAGATATCTTTGTCTTCTTTGGAAATGGTTTCTTTGTCCTCTTTAATCAGGTTGATGTGCTTTACGGCCTCGAACAACTGCGCAATCAGAATGGGCGTGTTGAAGTCGTCGTTCATGGCATCGTAGCATTTTTGCTTCCAAGTGGCCACATCAAAATCTGACGTATCACCTGTTTTTAATGTGTCGATGCTATCAAGGGCATCCATCAAACGATTATACCCTTTTTCGGAGGCTTGCAGGGCTTCGTCACTAAGGTCCAAGATGCTGGTGTAATGGGCCTGCATCATGAAAAAGCGAACTACTGCAGGGGTGTAGGGCTTGCTTAAAATGTTATTGTCGCCGCTAAAAATCTCGGAAGGATAAATGTTGTTGTCCGTGGATTTGGACATTTTTCTACCGTTCAGGGTCAACATATTGGCATGCATCCAGTAGTTTACAGGCGATTTTCCCGTACTGGCCTCGGCTTGGGCTATCTCACATTCGTGGTGAGGGAATTTAAGATCCATTCCGCCTCCATGAATGTCAAAAGTTTCACCCAAATACTTGGTACTCATCGCTGTGCATTCCAAGTGCCATCCAGGGAAACCGTCTCCCCATGGTGATGGCCATCGCATGATGTGTTGGGGTTCTGCTTTTTTCCAAAGGGCAAAATCCTGTGCGTTTCTTTTATCATCCTGAGCGGTAAGTTCGCGGGTATGGGTAATCATATCCTCCAACTTTCTACCACTCAACTTCCCATAATCGTAATTTTCGTTGAACTTGACCACGTCAAAATAAACGGAACCATTGGCTTCGTAGGCCAATCCTTTTTCGAGAATTTCCTTGATAATTTCTATCTGCTCAATAATATGGCCGGTGGCTGTAGGTTCTATACTGGGGGGCAACAAATTGAATAGTTGCAGGGTATTGTGGAAGTCAACCGTATAGCGTTGTACCACCTCCATCGGCTCAATCTGCTCCAGTTTGGCCTTTTTTGCAATTTTGTCCTCGCCTTCATCCGCATCGTTTTCCAAGTGTCCGGCATCTGTAATGTTTCTGACGTAGCGAACCTTGTACCCCAAATGTTTGAAGTACCTGAAAATCATATCAAAAGACATGAACGTACGGCAATTGCCCAAGTGAACATTACTGTAAACGGTAGGTCCGCAGACGTACATGCCCACATGACCCTCGTTTATAGGTTTGAATATGTCTTTTTTTCCAGTAAGCGAATTATGGATTCGTAAGGTTTGGTCTTTGTACAATTGCATTTAAACGGCCGGTGTTTAAAATTCGGTATCCAGATTGATGTAGTCCAAGAATTCTCTTCGTGTGGCTTCTTCCTTGAACTTCCCACCGTATTCGGCGGTTACCGTGCTACTATCGATGTCACGTATGCCTCTGGAGTTCACACAAAGGTGTTTGGCATCGATAACGCAAGCAACGTCTTCTGTTCCCAATACTTTTTGAAGTTCTTTCACAATTTGGATGTTCATGCGTTCCTGAACTTGTGGGCGCTTTGCAAAATAATCCACGACACGGTTCATCTTGGAAAGACCAACTACTGTTCCGTTGGAGATATAGGCTATGTGCGCACGTCCAACGATAGGTAACAAGTGGTGCTCGCAAGTGGAGTAGACCACAATGTTCTTTTCCACCAACATTTCACCGTACTTGTACTTGTTGTCGAAAGTTGATGATTTTGGCTTTCTCTCTGGGTGCAACCCTCCAAAGATTTCTTGCACGTACATTTTGGCCACTCGTTTTGGCGTTCCTTTTAAACTATCATCATCCAAATCAAGACCAAGGGTAAGCATAATCTCCCTTACGCTTTTTTGTATTCTTTCGATTTTTTCTTCATCGCTCAATACAAAAGCATCGTCTCTCATTGGGGTGTCCGTCGAGGAACCAACGTGGTCGTTCCCTCTTTCTTCATATTGTTCTTCCAATGCCTGCTCTAGTTTCATAGCTACTGCTTAAGAGGAGCAAAGATATACATTAATGACCGATTTAACATCTGCTATCGGGGGTTTGACAACATAAATTATTGTTAAGGCAAATACCATGGTACTTTTATAATGCCCAAACCTACAGTCTTTTATGTTTAAAACCCTAGCAAAGGCCTTACTAATACTATTGTTTTGGCAGCATGCGCAAGCGCAGGTTGTTCAAGATTGTGTGGATGCTGTCCCCATTTGCAGCAATACCCCCATTAATGGTGGAACCAATGGTTTTGGTTCCGACGATTTTAATGGTGCAACGGCTAGTGGATGTTTAGAGCAGACGGTTACGGGCACTATCGAATCCAATTCTGCTTGGTATCGTTTTAGGACTGCCCAGGCTGGGCAATTGGGTTTCAATATTGGGCACAACAGCAACGAGGACTGGGATTTTGCACTTTACCGAGCTACGGATTGCAATAATTTGGGAGAACCTGTTCGTTGCAACTTTTTTGATAATAGTGAGAATACCAGTTTTATTGGAGTAGGGCAAGACCCTACGGGTGATGAGGATTCGGTACATTACGAGGACTGGCTTCAGGTGGAGGCTGGGGAGGATTACTACCTGTTCATTAATAACTTTAGCAATGTAAATTCTGGATTTTCCATTCAGTTTACCGGAAATATTTGGGTGGATTATCCCAATAACGCATTGGATTGTTCCATTGTAAGTAATTTGTTGGGGCCACCCATTGCAGCTTGCGAGGGGGACAATGTGGTTTTGGATGCTACTACATCAGGCGCACTTGGTTATGAATGGTATAGGGATTTGGGAAGTGGTTATCAATTGATTGTAGGAGCCAATGGGGCAACACACAATGTTCAAAACTCTGGGCAATACCGTGTTGTGGTCATCACATCTTCAGAAAATATGGTCAGTGATGTGCAAGTAGGTTTTAATGAAGTCCCCGTCACTGGTTCGATTACTGATGAAACATATTGTTATGAAGCTGGCATGGCTTTCGATTTGAACAGTAAGAATTCTGAAGCTCTAGGGGGTATGAGCCCAGATGATATTATGGTCAGTTATCATAGTACACAAATGGATGCCCAAACAGGATTGAATCCTTTGGAAAAAAACCATTTTCCTGCTGCGGGCTCAGAAGTTATTTATGTAAGGACCACTTCCTTGGCAAACCCCGATTGTTATGATGCATCGCAAAACTTTGTTTTAAACACCATTGAAACTCCAATATTAACTTTTGATGAGCAAGCGGTGATCTGCGAAGCTGTTGGAAGTATAGAAATTGGGGAAACACAGCCCAATCCCAATTATACCTATCAATGGAGTACCGGAGAGCAAACATCTTCCATTATGGTTTCGGAAGCAGGTGAATACACCTTGACCGTTACCAACCAATCCAATGGAATTAGTTGTGAGGCCTCAAGAACAGTGTCTGTTGATATATCCAATGTCCCAGTGATTTCCAGTATAGATATAGAGGACATGAATGTGAACAATACGGTTACTTTAAATACGGAAGTATATGGGGAGTATGAATTTAGTATAGATGGAGGTGATTTTCAAAACAGTAATGTTTTTGAAGGTGTTGCCCCCGGAGTACATACGGTAAGCATGAGAGATCTCTATGGGTGTGGAGAGGTCGAGGAGGAAATAGTAGTTGTCGGCTTTTTGGCCATTTTTTCACCAAACGGCGATGTTTTGAACGAAACATGGCAGATAGAAGGACTATCCACATTAAATTCTCCGATTGTAACCATTTATGACCGTTATGGAAAGCTCATTAAACAAATGACGGAGTTCGACCCTGGGTGGGACGGAAGTTTTAAGGGCAAGCCACTGCCTTCAACCGATTATTGGTTTAAATTGTCTTATTTGGATGAAGATGGGAACCGGACTTATGCAAAGTATCTACAAAGCCATTTTTCTCTAAGGCGGTAAGAAGGAAATGTTCCGTTTATCGATTAACTGCAAATTTCTCGGATAAAAACATACTAAAACTGTGAATTAAGCAGTTATACAGGTTATAAATAGAATAACCTTTAGCCCCACGATTCTATGAGAGCTCTATTAAGCGCTGTCTGTTGTTTTTTTCTATTCCAAGCGATAAGCGCGCAAAACTCCCCGGACTGTAGAACAGCAATACCTGTTTGTGCCGATGCACCTATTTTGGGCACTACCGATGGTGGTGGCGATATCGATGATTTTGACCCTGAAGTTATTACACAGACCGGATGTTTGGAAAAAGGCAGTGTGAGCTCGGCAAATATAGAGAACAATACGGGCTGGTTCGTATTTAGGGCGGGTACCGATGGCCAAATTGGTTTTGATATCGAGGCATTGCCCGTAAATCCTGGTAGCCCGGTTACGGCCGAGTGGGACTTTGCATTATATGGCCCTTTTGATGAAACTTCCAATGAAAACTTTTGCACCATTATTGGGGATGGTAGCGCACAGCCCATTCGTTGTAATTACGAATACAATGAGACCAATTTTACCGGAATAGGGGTAAATCCGGTTGATGGTAGGGAAGGAGCTCCTTTCGTTAAAGGTAGTCAAAACACCTACGATGAGTGGTTGAATGTTACGGCGGGAGAAGTATACTATTTGTACATCAACAACTACAATACCAATTTTGACGATGAGCCGGAAGACTTTATTCTGACCTTCACCGGTACTTCCGTGGATGAAGATCAGGACAATGCTTTGGACTGTACACTTCGTGATCAGTTTTTAGGATTTGATATTGTTGCTTGTGAGGGAGATCCAGATATTATCTTGAGTGCATTGAACTCTCCTGTAGGCCCTAGTATTGCAAATATTACATGGGAATTGGACGCGGACGACGATGGTACTTACGAAACGGTTTTGGCCACAGGGGCAGGGCAAACCGAGTTAACGGTTTCCAGTCCAAATTCTGGACGTTACCGGGTGACCATAGAGTCGACATTTGGGACTACTGTACCTGATGATATATTGATCACGTTTTATGGAACCCCTGAGTTGGATGAGGTGCGAGTTATAGATGATCTGGTGAACAGTGATCAAACAGATCCGTACAATATTGAGATTGTTCCAGTGGGGGATGGCAACTATGAATATGCAATCAATGGAGGTGAGTTTCAGGACGACCCAATGTTCTATGATGTGCCACCTGGTACAAATACTGTTGTAATAAACGATAAAAATGGTTGTGGTACCACAGAGCCCATTGAATTTTTAGTGGTAGGTTACCCAAAATTCTTTACTCCAAATAGCGACGGAGTCCACGATAACTGGAACGTTTATGGGGTGGAGGAGTTAGTTAATCCTGTAGTTTTCATTTTTGATCGCTATGGAAAACTTTTGAAGCAAATTGATGTGAATATTGGATGGGACGGTACCTTCAACGGAAGGGATATGCCTTCTTCCGATTATTGGTTCCGTTTGGATTATGAGCAAGATAATGAAGGCGTTATGGTGGCCACACAAGTACGGAGACACTTTTCTTTAGTGCGATGATAAAAAAGGCCGGAATCTCTTCCAGCCTTAATTACAATTTTCTTTTTCTCTTTTTAAAATTTCATTGTATAGCCCAAAGCAATGTTGGTGTTTATTCTGTTGATGAGAGCAGCGCTATCAATCCCGCCATCGAAGAAATAAGAATTTACATCCTGCTCTGTCCTGCTATAGGCCAGATCCAATCGACTGGCTCCAAAATTGTAACCGATACCGGCGGAAAAACCATTCAGGTCTCCAATAAAATCACTGTTCTCATAAGGACTTTCTTCAAATCGGTAACCAGCCCTAAGACTAACTTCTTCTATTCGGTATTCACCTCCTAAACGATATGAGTTTACAGCGCCCAAGGCTCCTGCGATAAAATCGTTTTCCGCGGTAAAATTTGGATCGGAGGCAGGCCTAAGCTCTGCTTTGGACATATCTTGGTAAGAATAATCCAAACTGATTAACCCATCTTGTCCAAACACCAAGGCAATGCTTCCCGTGTATTTTTCCGGTGTCTTTATTCTGTATTCATCATAAAGGTTGACGATATTGAAATTGATATAGTCAATATCCGATACGGCTAAATTTGTATTTATGCGCTGGGAAGTGTCATCAGTCAAAGTGTACCATGTTGGTGATTGATAACTACCGCCCACCCTAATGGATTGGTTCAATTTGGCAATCGCCCCCAAACTAAAGGAGAAACCATAGCCTTCTGTATGCAATAAATTGTCGAAGGTGGTGAATTGGATAGGGGATTCGGCATCATAACCATCTTCATCAAAATAAGTGACCCTATCATATAAAATGTTGTGGAAATTCACAGATGCTCCCAAGTATAGATCTTCTTTATACTGACTGGCAAAATTCAAGGTGAATTTACTATTGTACCCTGAATTGCTCTGTAAATATCTTTGGTTTACGTTTCCGTACTGCGCATTGGAAAAATAAGAGGTGTTTTGGTCGGTGTCCTCAACAGGCTCTATCAATCCCGATTGAAAACCCAAAAATGCCTGTTGTGCGGAGTATCCTAAGTTGGCACCGATATCCAAATAGGCATCTTCGATAAACTCACCTTGTTGGGTACGCAAGGGACCCAAGGGCTCTCCTTGGGCAAAATTTAGAAAGTAATTGTCTATCCCAACAATGGTGTTGCCCGATGCAACAAACTCATCATCGAAATTTCTGACCATATCGTAATTGAACGCCAATGCGATTTTTTTCCAGGGACTATCGGTGGATGAGTTGAAAACGAACACCCCACCTACCTGGTTTAGTTCTAAAGAATTGTCGGTGGTGTTTCTGAGACTATTACCGTATAATACATCGTTGTTCCTATGATAGTTGGAACCAGTGAAGCCTATCTCGCTAAAATTGAATACTGCCGAACCAGCAGGGTTGATATTAAGGGCGGACAAATCACCTCCCAAGGCCCCAAATGCCCCGCTCATAGCCTGAAACCTTGCGGTTCCCTGCAGATTTTCTGTACTATAGCGGAGGACATCGTCAATGGTCTGTGCACTTGCAAATGTGCATGCCAATACCATTATGAAAGTTGAAATTCTTTTCATTTCTTCTGATTTAGATTAATCGATATAGTTTATGGGATTATGGTCTGCCACCGCCTCTACCACCTCTTCCTCCGGAAGAACGGGATGAACCTGAGGACCTGGATGATCCTGAAGATCTACTTACTCCAGAGCTTCCTCTGGAACTACTTCCTGAGCTTCGATAGCTTCCTCTAGAACTGCTTCTAGATGAACCACTGCTTCGGTAGCTTCTAGAGCTGGACCTACTTGAAGACCGGTTATAACTTCTGCTCGGAGCAGAACTTCTTGATTGGTAGCTTCTGGTGCTACGCCCGGAACTCCTATAACTTCTGGACGATGGAGTACTGCTTCTATTATAGCTTCTGCTGCTTCGACTTGAAGAAGTTCCGTAGGAACGACGCACAGTTCTTGAGCTTCCGCTATAACTTGGAGAAGTTCGGGTACTCCTACTGGTTCTGTAATTTCTATTTCTGGCAACTGCATCTGCACTTACTGACCTTCTTACATTTGACCTATTGCTATAACCTTGGGCACTTCTTCTTGCCAAATTGTTATTACTTCGGGCCAAGCTTGCGTTGGAACGTCCGCTGTTATTTCTTATTCTACTTGTATATCCATTTGATCTTGATGATAGGGTAGTTCCGGGTATTCGAGAGGAGTAACCTCTTCTACCCGACATGTAGGCATAATTTCTTCCGTAATATCCTCTATTAAATGGTCGGTTCCAGTAACTTCCATAGTAGCCTCCCCAGCCCCAGTTTCCGGCCCAGCCCCAACCGTTGTATGGGTAACCCCAGCCCCAGCCAGCATTCCAACCCCAGCCCCAGCCGAAGTTTCCACCCCAGCCCCAACGGTTAAATCTCCATGGATTGTTCCAGCTCCAACCCCAACCGTAGTAAGGATTGTTCCAACCCCAACCACCGTTCCATAGCCATGGATCGTTCCAGCCCCAACCAAGGCCTCCCCAACCCCAACTATTGTCATATACATTTATGGAGATACTGGTAGGGTTATCTCCCCATCCTGGGTTACCATTGTAGTTGTTATTGTAGGCAATATAATCAGTTTGTTCACCGTAAGGAATGGTGTCGTTTTGCATTTGGCTGGAATAGCTGTCGATATCTGTAAATACTTCACTATCCAATATTTCGCCATACTCATTGGCCTTTTCGCCAAAATAATCTCCGTAGATATTATTTTCCTGCTCCTCAATTCTCACCGCTTCAGCATTTTTCTTTTCAACGCCAACAACACGGTTGTTGGTAGCATAAATGCCGTCATCGTAATAGGAAGCTTGTTGGTACGAACCACAAGAAGCCATAAAGAGGGTAATAACCATCAATAAGGCGGAAGTTCTGAATTTATTATGGAGTAAAGACTTTAACATGGCGCAATTTTTATTGTTGAACATACTAAAAATAATTAGTTTTACCCAATCATTACATGACTAAAGTCACAAGTTTTGTGCCAAACTACAATAAATGGGTAAAAATTTAACGAGCAGAGCGGAAGATTATTCCAAATGGTATAACGAACTAGTTGTAAAGTCGGACTTGGCCGAAAATTCGGGAGTTAGAGGTTGCATGGTCATTAAACCCTATGGGTACGCCATTTGGGAAAAAATGCAAGGGCAATTGGATAAAATGTTCAAGGAAACGGGCCACGAGAATGCGTATTTCCCATTGTTTATCCCAAAATCATATCTGAGCAAAGAAGCCAGTCATGTAGAGGGATTTGCAAAGGAGTGTGCTGTTGTTACCCATTACCGTTTGAAGAATGCAGAGGACGGTAGCGGTATTGTGGTAGATGAGAACGCGAAACTTGAGGAGGAGCTTATCGTTCGTCCAACTTCCGAAACCATTATTTGGGATACCTTTAGAAAATGGGTGCAGTCCTACAGGGATTTGCCTCTCAAAATAAATCAATGGGCAAATGTAGTCCGTTGGGAAATGAGGACTCGCCTTTTTTTAAGAACTGCGGAATTTTTGTGGCAAGAAGGACACACTGCACATACCACAAGGGAGGAAGCTGTGGAAGAAGCAGAACTTATGATGAACGTATACGCGGAGTTTGCCGAGAAATATATGGGTGTTCCCGTTATAAAAGGAACCAAAACAGAGAGTGAACGTTTCGCAGGTGCCGAAGAAACTTACTGTATCGAGGCTTTAATGCAGGACGGTAAGGCATTACAGGCTGGTACTTCACACTTTTTGGGTCAGAATTTTGCAAAGGCTTTTGATGTTAAGTTTGCCACCAAAGAGGGTAAGCAAGAATACGTTTGGGCAACCTCATGGGGAGTTTCCACAAGATTAATGGGAGCTTTGGTAATGACCCATAGTGATGATAATGGCTTGGTGTTGCCACCACAATTGGCACCGATTCAAGTTGTAATTGTACCTATTTACAAAGGTTTGGATCAATTGGATGCCATTTCGGAAAAAGTGGAACCATTGGTAAAGGAGTTGCGTGATAAAGGTCTTACTGTGAAGTACGATACACGAGACACCCATAAACCTGGGTTTAAATTCAATGAGTATGAACTAAAAGGTGTTCCCGTGCGCTTGGCGGTAGGTCAACGAGATTTGGCAAATGGGACTTTTGAAGTAGCGCGAAGGGATACGTTGACCAAGGAAATCGTTAAAGCCGAAGAGGTTGTGGATAAGGTGGTGTCTTTGATGGATGAGATCCAGGAAAAGATTTTTAAAAAAGCACTAGATTACAGAAAAGAACATATCACCAAAGTGGATTCCTATGATGAGTTTAAAAAAGTTATCGAGGAAAAAGGTGGTTTTGTTTCCGCACATTGGGATGGAACCGCAGAAACCGAGGATAGGATAAAAGAGGAGACCAAAGCCACTATTCGCTGTATTCCTTTGGATGCAGAAAAGGAAGAAGGTAACTGTATTGTAACAGGAAAACCATCTGTTCAAAGAGTGTTGTTTGCAAAGGCCTACTAGACAGGTTGCAAAAAATAAAAAATACTGTTGCAAGACTTAAAAATAGTTGTATTTTTGCATCCGCAATTATGCAACCATATGGCCCGTTCGTCTAGGGGTTAGGACGCCAGGTTTTCATCCTGGTAACAGGGGTTCGATTCCCCTACGGGCTACGAAGATGAATTTTAAGCTAAAAAGCTTTTTGTTTTTTACCTTTGTAGCTTAAAATTTTGAAATTGAAATAATGGCCCGTTCGTCTAGGGGTTAGGACGCCAGGTTTTCATCCTGGTAACAGGGGTTCGATTCCCCTACGGGCTACAAAAAAGGATTTAGAAAGAATTAAATTTAAGCAATGGCAAACCATAAGTCAGCATTAAAGAGAATCAGAAGAAACGAAGCAGTACGTTTGCGTAACAGGTATCAGCACAAAACAGTGCGTAATGCCATTAAAAAATTGCGTAACGAGGAAGATAAGAAAGCCGCTGAAGCTTTGTTGCCTACAGTAGTTGGTATGATTGATAAATTGGCCAAGAAAAACATCATTCACAACAACAAGGCTGCAAACCTTAAGAGTAAACTGATGACCAAGGTTGCAACAATGTAAACCTTGTTAAATCGATAATATTTTTAACGCCTCCTATTCGGGGGCGTTTTTATTTTTGCGATGTTTTATCTGAATGCTTTTCTTTTATGGACCAAAACCCCAATCATGAACGTTCCATACATGAACAATATGAAAATCCATAAGATGCCCCTAAGATTATATTCGATCCAAATATTTGGAGCTTCGTAACCAATTATAATCAGAAAAGGAAAAAATATATGGAAAATAGTCAAGCCTAAACTGGTCCAGAACATCAAATTGTATTTCTTTGGATAAGGGCTGAATTCCATTTTCTTCTCCTTATAATACAGCCATATAGTAAACAACAAAATCATTGAGGCAACAAGGTCCGCATAATAAAGATTGGAATAGAACGGGTCTTGAAAAAATAAACTGATGATATAGCTCAACAAACTTACCCCAGCACCAATTACTACCCATTTTTTATGCTTCGTATTTTTAAGCACTTGCCAATAAATGTGGTAGAAAAACATAAAAGCGATCACTGAGTAGATATTATATATGATAACATTGTACCAATCATACCTACTGTCGCTTAACACTTGAAATTCCTCATGGAATTTTATAAAATACCCCAATACCTCTGTTAATAGGGTATACATGAGGTACATGGGATAATATTTTAACGGGGTGTCAAAATACGAGCGATAACCTGCCATGGAAACCAACCAAACAATTAGGTAAAAAGGGAGGATGTAATGCTCCGTGATAAATGTAAAGAATGCATCCATTGGTTTTGGACAACCATTTAGTTGCCAGTGTTTTTGCCGATGGGCTAAGATAGGAAATAAAAAGCCTCCGTATTCGGAGGCTTATTTTTTTTGAAAAAGATTTCATTATCGAAATGCCTTTCGTTTGCCTACTAGTAGTCCAACAATGATCAAAACATACATCAAGGTTATGGATGTGAGCAAGAGCGGTCTAAAATAAATTTGAATTCCAATATCCAATTTAAGTAGGTAGATAATGGATATTATAGGGAACAAAGTATAGAAAATAACCAGTCCGGAACTCAACCAAAACATCAAATTAAATTTTAAAGGCAGTGCTTTTTCCTCCAGATACTTTTCCCTAAAATAGAAAATCAAAATGTATATCATTATAACTGACCCGACAATGTGGGCATATGTCATTTGATAATGTAGAGGATTATATACTATGGCATTGACAACATACGATATTGCACAAACGATGGTTAAGTACCGAATTTGCTTTTTTATTGTTTGATTTTGTGCCACCTTTCGATAGATTTCAAAGAAAAAGATGAAAAACACAAGCTGGTAAACGTTGTAAATAATCACATTGTGCCAGGCATATCTACCATCCGAAAAAAACTGAAAATTGTTATTGTACTTTATGAGTACGCCCAAGAGCTCTGTGAAAAAAGTATAAATGATTATCATGGGTAAGTATTTCAATGGTGTGTCAAAATACCTACGGTACCTTACTATTGCGATTATCCAAGTAATCAAATATAGTGGTACGTAAAAATGCTCAGTCAGATATTTGAAGAGCTCTTGCATTTGTTTAGTTAAAATCAGTATAAGGTGGCGGTCCGGAACCTCCGTGATTTAGGTTGAGACTTTTGCTGTCGTCCTGGAACAGGCTAGGCGCAAAACTTGCTTGGGAAGTGTTGGCAGCATCTTTAGATCCTGTTTCAGGGTTCCCTATCGCATCTTTTATTGGCTTTGCTTTTCCATCGGCCCCAATGTAGAAACCATATTCATCTCCATCTACAGTGGTAGTGGGTACAATGAAAATCGAATTCTGTCTTGGGTGAACAATTTTTTTCCCATCAGGAAAATCTGGTTTATCCGGATAGTTGGCAAAATATAACCGCAAGGATGAAATTTTGACTCCTGCAGCTGCTGCTTCTTGTTCTACATAGGCCATGTAGTTTTTCATATCATCATAAGTGAAAGAAGTAAAACGAGCTGCTTCAAACTTTTTTTCAGGACTGCGTTCTTCTTCAAATTGCTGAATCATATCCACTCTGTTTTTGGTATAGTTATCGTACAGGGATTTAGATTCTTCCAAGGAAATAATGCCTTCGGGCGGTGTGACTTTTTCCTCTTGAGGTTCAGTGGATTCTTCTTTCTTTGGGCCTTGCTGGCATGCTCCGAAAAATAGTAGGGATGCCCCTAAAAAAGCAATTAGAGCCTTTCTGTTGTGTTTCATGGTATAAGTATTTAAAGTTCAGTTTTGAGGAAACTGAACTAAAGATATGCCTTTTCTATAAATTGATTAAACAAAAAACCCTTCAAAAAATTGAAGGGCCTGTAATCTAATGATATAAAGTATTAAGGGAATTTACTCATTCATTGTAAGTAAAAACTCCTCGTTGTTCTTTGTTTGTTTTATGCGTTGTTCCATAAATTCCATAGCTTCAATCGGATTCATGTCCGCGAGATATTTTCGTAAGATCCACATACGCTGAATGGTGTTTTCATCCAACAATAGGTCGTCCCTACGGGTAGATGAAGAAATAAGGTCAATGGCAGGGAAAATTCTTCTGTTGGATATTCTTCTATCCAATTGTAGCTCCATGTTACCGGTTCCCTTAAACTCTTCGAAGATAACCTCGTCCATTTTAGATCCTGTCTCCGTCAAAGCTGTAGCAATAATGGATAAAGACCCGCCATTTTCAATATTACGGGCAGCACCAAAGAAACGTTTTGGCTTGTGCAATGCATTGGCATCCACACCACCACTCAGTACTTTACCAGAAGCTGGCTGTACAGTGTTGTAGGCACGGGCCAAACGGGTAATGGAATCCAAAAGAATCACTACATCGTGCCCACATTCTACCAATCTTTTTGCCTTGTCAAGAACAATGTTTGCAACCCTTACGTGCTCAGTGGCTTCTTTGTCAAAGGTGGAAGCAACTACCTCACCACGGACATTGCGTTGCATGTCGGTAACCTCCTCTGGGCGTTCATCAATCAAAAGTATGATTTGGTAAACCTCTGGGTGGTTGGCTGCAATAGCATTGGCAATATCCTTTAACAACATGGTCTTACCCGTTTTGGGCTGGGAAACGATCATTCCCCTTTGTCCTTTTCCGATAGGTGAGAACAAATCCATGATTCTTGTGGAAATAGTACTTTGCTTTTCTGCCAATTTGAACTTTTCCTTAGGGAACAATGGGGTAAGGTGCTCAAAAGCTACCCTGTCCCGAACCACTTGGGGATCGAGTCCATTGATTTTGTTCACTTTGATCAGCGGGAAATATTTTTCACCTTCTTTTGGAGGCCTTATGTTCCCCAGAACAGTATCCCCGGACTTAAGTCCGAACAATCTAATTTGTGATTGGGATACATAAATATCGTCGGGAGAAGAAAGATAGTTGTAATCGGAAGACCTTAGGAATCCGTAACCATCCTGCATAATGTCCAGCACACCTTCACTCTCAATAATGCTATCAAACTCAAATTCTGGTTCTTTGTACCTATTTCTTAGGTCCTTGTCAAAATTACTGTTCTTTTTATCGTGGTGAGGCTTGTTGTGTTGGTTGCTTCTCCTGTTGTTTTGGTTCTTTTTGGGGGTGTTGCCTTGAGACTTGTTGTCTTGCGGTTTGTTGTCGCGTGGCTTGTTGTCCCTTTTTTGAGGTTTGGAGTCATCTTTTTTGCTCCTGGGCTCTCTTTTTTGAGGCGCTTTTTCAGGAGCGTCTCCTTTTGTGTCTTTTGCTTCCGTTGCTTTGGGGCGAGGAGCTCTAGCTTTTCTTGGTTTGGGGGCTGGCTTTTCGTCTTTGTTTGCTGCAACAGTTTCTGCAACAGCTTTTGGGTTGGAAGCCTGTACATCCAATATTTGGTATACTAGGTCCAGTTTTTTCAATGATTTGAATTTGGGAACATTGAGGTCTTTTGCAATCTCTTGCAACTCAGGAAGCTTTTTAGCTTTTAGATCTGAAATCTCGAACATTAAGTAATGGAATAAGTTAAACTTGTGTGATTCTAAATTTGAAGTAAAGTTATTTTTGGATGCTACTGGAGAAAGAATTCCTAGGTAGGTGCTTGCTAATAACAAGACAATATTACGAATAATTTTTAAAGAATAAGGCGTTATTTATCAAAAAGACGCCTATTTTTGCCATTCGAAATCGATTTGAACAATGATTCAACGAATACAAACGTTATTTTTACTCATTGTAGGCCTTATTTCAGGCGTACTACCGTTCTTTCTGAATCTATGGGTAGAAGTGGGTGGAAAAGAAGTCTTTGCCCAGGACCAAGTGTTGGTCAGCCTCGTTTTTTATGTGGCGACCGTACTGGCCGTAGTTTCGATTTTAATGTACAAGAAAAGACAAAATCAATTTGTGGTAAACAGATTGAATATGATATTGAACCTTTTTTTACTAGGATTTTTCGTTTATCGATCGCTAAGCTTATCCGGAGAAACTGTAGTTTCTG